>NZ_JAWOTS010000003.1:0-322164 GCF_033338975.1 Vibrio sp. Vb0349
ACACTAGCTCAGTTGGTAGAGCGCAACCTTGCCAAGGTTGAGGTCACGAGTTCGAACCTCGTGTGTCGCTCCAAATTATTCAGATATGGCCATGGCGGTATCTCGATGCCAAGTGCATCAACTTAAAACCAGCGAAAGCTGGTTTTTTTGTATCTGAAGACTGATAAATTCACACCATCTCTTTTTCATTACCTGTGAGCTTAGCAACCCCATCTCTGTCACGAGTTTCTGATATTAAGTGTGACCCGATGTTTCGCACCTCAGCCAATTTCAGTTTACAATACGGGCTTCCAAAGGATTTGACGAAGACGCATGAGAAATACCGACGATTACATCATTTTTTATCACTTGATCGAGCAAGGTTCATTCAGTGCTGCCGCGAGACATATGTCACTGACTAAATCGGTCGTCAGTAAACGCATTGCCAAGCTTGAACAAGAGCTTGGTGTACAGCTTCTCTACCGAACAACGCGAACGCTAACGTTGACTGAAGCAGGACGAGCGTTTTTTACTCATGCAAAAGCGGTTTATCAAGCGGTGGCAACGGCGGAAGAATCCATTGTGGGTTTAGGTAAAAACTTATCTGGAAACATTAAAATTTCGGTGCCTACTATCTCTGGTGAATTAATTCTTCCTCAAGTGATTAATGAATTTAATCAGAAATACCCAGACATCAATATCGATATGGATCTAGATAATCGTTTCGTCGATATCGTGAATGAACGTTTTGATTTGGCAATTAGAACGGGTGTGTTGCCAGATTCTAGTCTGATTGCAAGAAAGCTGGTGGATGCAAATTGGATCATTTGCGCGTCACCCCAATACCTAGCTAAACATGGCATACCTAAACAACCTCAAGCCTTGGCTAAACACAATTGTTTAGTCTATTCCTACCAAGAAACCGGAGCGCATGAGTGGGCGTTTAAAGATGGAGACGAGGTATATCAAATCACCGTCGACGGTAACCTCTGTACTAACAATTCTTCTGTATTGAGAAATGTGGCGCTGTTAGGGCAGGGAATCATCTATGTGCCGCGTGTATTGGTTTATGAAGACTTAAAGCAAGGCAGTCTGATTCAGTTATTTAAAGACGAAACAGCCAAATGTTTGGGTATTTATGCGGTGTACCCTTACACTCGTCAGCAACCAGAAAAAATTAAGATCTTTATCGGTCATCTATACACAAGCTTTCAAAGTCAAAACCATCGATTTTAAGCCAATAACTCAACACCGATCGTTATGTTGGTGTTGAGCTTATGTTTCCATCTTCATTTCTAAGAATCCTCTTAAATTTAGGGGCTTACGCTTCTCCTCGTTTTCTTCACTAATATTGATAACAAGATACCCCGCACAACTGTTAACAAATGGTTTTGCTATTGTTTCTTTTAAGAAACGGTCTGTTTCTTACGTTAAATTTCTCAAATGTGAAAGATAAGTAACAGAAAAATAAAGAATTATTTTGTTTGTTGTTTATTGATTACGTATTGTTCGTCCGCCTGACATAGACGCAGAGAAATGGACTGCTTATAGTGGCTCAAACGCCATGCCTGCCGCTAAGCGGTGTTGTGAGCGAAGTACAATAACTAGAGATACGGATATGAAACAAAAGCAGCTGATTGAAGAATTTAAAACCATCGTGGGGGAAGAAAATGTTCTAACCGACGAGGTTAAAACGAAATATTACCGCTCGGGGTTTCGTTCGGGTAGTGGTAATGCGCTTGCTATCGTGTTTCCTAATACTCTTCTAGAACAATGGAAGATTATTAAACAGTGTGTTGAAGCAAACTGCATCATTATCATGCAGGCGGCTAAAACAGGTTTAACAGAGGGCTCGGCTCCGAGTGGTAATGATTATGATCGCGATGTGGTTGTGATCAATATTACCAAAATCAAGAAGATTCACTTATTAGATGGCGGTAAGCAGGCGGTTTGCTTGCCTGGTGCGAGCTTACACTCTTTGGAGAAAGAGTTGAAGGCAGTGAACCGAGCACCGCATTCTATCATCGGCTCTTCATCGCTAGGTGCCACTGTGGTCGGTGGTATCGCCAATAACTCAGGTGGTGCGCTAGTTAAGCGTGGTCCTGCTTATACGGAACTGGCGATCTATGCGCAGGTGGATAAGCAAGGCCAGTTACATTTGGTGAACCACCTTGGTATTGAAGGATTAGGTGAAACGCCAGAAGAAATTCTAACAAACCTGCAAGAAGGGAACTTTGACCCAGCGAAGATCATTCATGATGAGCGAATGGCGTCAGACAAAGAATACGATGAACGTGTTCGAGACGTGACTTCTGACATTCCTTCTCGCTTTAATGCCGATGAACGCCGATTATTTGAAGCCAGTGGCTGCGCTGGTAAGTTGGGGGTTTTTGCCGTTCGGGTTGACAGCTACCCAGTCCCAGAAAAAGAGCAGGTTTTTTACCTTGGCACCAATGACCCTGCGAAACTAACGAAGTTGCGAAAAGACTTCTTATCTACGTTTGATAACTTGCCTGAGATGGGAGAATACTTGCATCGAGATATCTTCAACATGGCAGAGAAGTACGGCAAGGATGTGTTCTTATCCATCGACTTGTTAGGCACAGATAAGCTGCCAAAAATGTTCGCACTTAAAGCTAAGGTAGAAAACTTCTTAGAGCGCATCCCGTTTGTCAGTAAATATCTGCCAGACACCATTTTGTACTACGCGAGCAAGTTGTTCCCACAACACTTACCAGAGCGAATGCTGGATTTCCGTGACAAGTATGAGCATCACCTGGTATTGAAAATGAGTGATGGTGGTATTGCTGAGGCGCAAAAATACCTCAAAGAAGTTTGGGCTGTTGAAGACGACTGTGATTTCTTCGAGTGTACGCCGGAAGAGGGTAAAAAAGCTTATTTACATCGCTTTGCAGCAGCAGGTGCAGCAATTCGTTACGAGACGATTCACCGAAAAGACGTAGAAGACATCGTTGCACTTGATATTGCTTTGCGACGTAATGATGAAGAGTGGCTAGAAACTTTGCCTGAAGAGGTAAGTAAGAACCTTGTTCAAGCGCTCTATTATGGTCACTTTATGTGTTACGTCTTCCATCAAGATTACATTTTCAAAAAAGGGACTGACACGAAGTTGATGAAAAAGATGATGCTAGAGCACCTCAATAGCCGTGGTGCCAAATACCCAGCAGAACATAACGTGGGTCACTTGTATGAAGCCGAAAACTCGTTGCAGAAGTTTTACCACGAATTAGACCCAACCAATACCTTTAACCCTGGTATTGGTAAAATGGACAAATATAAGCGCAATTGTAACTGCTGTGCGTAATGTGCTGTCTCACCATGATTAATAATCGTTGTTCATCGTTAAAATGATGAGCATAAGATAAGCCCTGATGACACTTGTGGCATCAGGGCTTTGTGTTTTGGGTCTTTTATTGATGACTGGTATCGGCGTTGAAACAGCGACTAAAGAGCACGTACTGCGGCGGCGGCGATGATGCCTGCTGCAATTGCGGGTAGAGGCTTTTTCACGATGAACATGACAACGGCAGTAGAAAACAGTGCTGCTCTAGCACCGTTATCACCCTCTACTGCTAGCGGAGCTAAAAGCGCAACCAATACAGAGCCTGACATCGCAGTAATGAAACGTTGAACCCGTTCGCTAATTGGAATGAATGACATAACATACACTCCGCCCCAGCGGGTTATGAGCGTGACTAACGCCATAGCGATGATGATAAGCAGTGTGCCACCTATGGTTGTTTCGATGTTCATGCTTTCTTCTCCTTCCAACAAGCACCCAAGACTCCGCCAGTAATGGCGCCAACCACTACGTGGCTATTCTCTGGCAAATACCAATACGCCAACATAGAAGATGCCGCTGCTATGGCCCAAATCGCAAAGATTCTTAAGTCTTTCGGCCCGGCTACCACCATAGACAGCAGGAAGCACCCCATAACCATATCGAGCCCTAGCGCTACCGGATCTTTGATTGCGCTACCAAAATAAATGCCGATCCAGGTGCCAACAATCCAAAAAGACCACATCGCTAAGCCGCCACCAACAAGCAAGCCAAAGCCTGGTTCTTTTCTACCAAATGCATTGAGTGCCATTGCCCAGTTAGCGTCTGATGCTACCAGCATGACACCGTAACGTTTTGTTGGTGGGAGTTGTCGTAACCATGGATAAAGTGTGGCTCCCATCAAGAGGTGACGAGCATTAATCGCAAATACAGTAATAAGTACTGGAATGAAAGGGACTTCCGCTCCCCACATTTCTAACGTGGCAAATTGTGAAGCACCGGCGAAGACCAGTGTGCTCATCAACATAGTGGGAAATACATCTAGTCCAGTCTGTACCGCAGCAACACCGAAAGCGAGGCCAAATATGACCACGAACATAGAGAGGGGTAAAAGTTGGGTGAAGCCGTTCCAGACGTCAAGCCGATTAAATTCGTGCAACTCAGTGGAGGAGCGTTGAAGATGTTGAGTATTTTCTGTCATAGAGATACCTAGCTAGCAGGCAAAGGGGCAGTGCCATACGAGTGTGTTTGTTATTCTTTTGTAAACTTCATGTTTAACATCAATTGGAGGGGCTTTCAAACTCTAAGTGCTATATAAAATTGAGCCATCCAAGCGGCTTTAAGAAACAGAGTGTAGAGAGTCGCGCTTGGTAGTGCTAAAGGAGAATAAAACAACAGAAATAGTAAGCTCTGTTTAATTGATAACATCACGAGCTAGTACAGATTAGTAAATAAGAAAGAAAGCGAGCACGAGGCTCGCTTTTTCGCTCTGTTACGAATAACTGAATAGGTTTATTTTACGTAGACACGAGGGTTCGCGCTTCCCCAAACCGTGTATAGTTCAGGGAAGATGACTTCTGCGTGTTTTTCCATCTCAGCAGCTGAAATCGTTTTGCCTTGTTGGGAGCCAAACAAAACAACTTCAGAACCAGGCTCAACATCTTTGATACCTGTAACATCTACCATTGTAGTGTTCATTGAAGCAACGCCCGCAACTTTTGCACGTTGGCCATTGATCAGAACTTCTGCTGTATTCCCCATTTTTCGTGGGTAACCATCAGAGTAACCAACAGGAATGTTCGCCATTAAGCTTTCTTTGCTTGTTGTGTAGCTGCTGTCGTAACCGACTGTGCTATTTTTTGGCAGGTGGTGAACGGATGCCACGCGTGTTTTGAAAGACACGATAGAAGGGTACTCAGGGTTAGTGGGTAAGTCTCCGTATAAAACGCCACCAGGACGAACCATATCAAGCTGCGCCTCAGGAACATTAAGCGCGGTGTAAGAGTTAGCTACGTGCAGTAAAATGTTGTCGCGTTTTAGATTCGCTTCTTTAATCAGCCATGCAGAACTGTCTTTGAATGAAGCTAACTTTTGGCGCACGTCGTCTGCATTGTAGTTAGGGAAATGAGTCATGATACCAACAATACTAACGCCAGTTTGTTGAGCGATTTCTAGCGCTTCTTTCTTGCCCGCTTCTGTCGTCATATCAACACCATTACGCCCCATACCACCGTCGTTCAGAGCAAGGTGAGCTTTGATTTCTTTACCAGCTTTCTCGGCTAGTTTAGACAGTGCTTTAGCTTGCTCTGCTGTGCCTATCAACTCTTCGACATTTAGGTCGATTGCGGCTTCAATCTCGCCAATATCCGCTGAGCGTACACGCATAAGTTGGCCTTTAAAGCCACTGTCGCGAACAGTTTGTGCTTCGGCGTTACTTGCAACGGCAACGCAAGGAATTTGTTGTTCGATAATAGTCGGCATCAGGCCTGCGATACCATTGCCGTATGCGTCGGCTTTCATCACGGCGCAGATTTTCGTTTTGCCATCCATGTGCGATTTAAACTGCTCAATATTATCGCGGAACTGACCTAAGTTTATTTCTAGCCAAGCGTTAGCACCTTGAACTTGCTCTGCTTTTGCTGCTGTATTGCTAATTTGAAGAGGAGCAGCAGTAGCTTGCATTACAGGAATCGCGATTGCAGCAGCGATAGTCAGTGATAGTAAGGTTTTATTTAAGCGCATAAAGTCTCCGTACGCGTTTTTTGTATTGGTTATGTTATTGAGTACTTGGGGAAAGTACCTGACGAAGTAAAACGCTCCAAGTGGTGCTTTGGAGCGTTTGTTAAGATAATGATTTAATATATACCTAAATATACCTCAGTGATGACATTCTATTTAAGCAAATCGGGATTGATTTGGTATCTACTAAGGTATCCACTGAGTTTAACTCAGTTTAAAGCGGCTCATTACATCTTTAAGAGAAATGGATAGCTGGCTTAGTTCGCGGCACGCCTGTGCGGTTTGCTCCGAACCTTGAGAGACCTCTTGAGATGCCAAATGTATGTTTTCAATGCTGCGGTTAAGCTCTTCCGCAACAGAGTCTTGCTGGTTACAAGCCGTGGCGATTTGGGTACCCATGTCTGAGATGTCCGAAATCGAATGCTCAATGTCGCTCATCAGCTGTTTTGATTGAATGCCTTGTTCTGCACATTCTGAGATGCTGGTTCTAGAAAGTTCAGTAGCTGATTTTGCGTCTTTTGCAAGTGATTGTAGCTGCTCAATGATCGAAGTGATTTCACTCGTTGAATCTTGCGTACGGCCGGCAAGAGTTCGAACTTCGTCTGCAACGACGGCAAAGCCACGACCAGACTCACCAGCACGCGCCGCTTCAATGGCTGCATTAAGTGCAAGTAGGTTGGTTTGATCGGCAATGTCGCGGATAACATCCACTATAACGTTAATTTTATTCGATTGCTGTTCAAGCTCTGCTACGGTATCGCCTGCAGCGCCAATTACGTTTGAAACTTCTTGAATCGCGTCAACCATACCTTGGGTTTCACGAACACCGTGTTGTGTGCGGCGGTTTGCTTCGTTAGCTTGGTTCGCTGAGTCTTCAGTGTTACGAGCAACATCGGCTACGGCCGCTTTCATTTCTGTCATTGCTGTTGCGATGTGCGTAATTTGCAGCTGTTGATCTTTCATACCAGACGCAGAAATATCGGAGATTTGGTTCATCTCTTCGACAGCGCTGCTTAACTGAGTAACTGCAGCAATCACGTTATCGATAACTTGGCGTAAGTCATCTTGCATCTTAGTGGTCGCGTCTGCCAGTTCACCAAGCTCATCATTGCCGATTGCTTTACGGTCAATGTCACTTGATAGATCACCTGTTGCGATGGCACTTGCTTGCTCAACAACAAGTTTAAGTGGGCCACAAATTAGGCGAGTCAGCACGTATGTCATGCCTACCATGATCAGTAGAATAATCACGTTACTTGCAATTGAAGAATTACTCAATCCATTTACAGAGGACAGGATATGAGTTTTGTTGCTGTCCATAGCTTCTTTAAGGAGACGGATTAGTTCGCCTAACTCTGAGTCAACCGCTTCGAAAGCAGACAAAGAGTTCGCCAAAATAGGGTGGGCCTTGCTTTTGTCGTTAGCTAGCATCGCTTCATTGTACTGGTCCATAGTAACCAAGTACTTTTTCCACTGACGCATAAGACGCTGGTAAGTTTGTTGCTCTTCGCCAGGCCAGATAGTTTCACCGTAAGCGTTGAGCTCTCTAGTGATCTTTTCGCGTTCTCTAATATTGTTAGAAATTTTAGTTTTGACTTGGTCTGCGTCTTCATAAGTGTACGCAGCAAATTGAGCTCGGCGCCAGCGAGACAAGTGATCTCGAATCGAATCGACCCTTTCCATTGCAGGAAGCGTATCGTCGGTATAGTTTAAAAGCTCAGATTTGATGCTTTTGAGCTCTGTAGATAAAAATACGCCAAATGCAATGTTGACGATGGCAATGAGTAAAAACGATAGCGATATCTTTTTCGCTATAGAAAGATTCTTGATAGACATTAGTGATATACCTTGTTTTTCTTATGTTGTGTCGCCAAAGTAAACCACATCCTTATATGTGATATATGTCCATTAAATTACTGCAACTCGTGTAACGTACCATTATTTATTGATATTTTCGATAATGAATTGAGCTTTGTTTGAAAATAAAAAAAGTCAATGATTTTATAAAGGTACGACCACATTCGATATAAAGTTATCGGTAACAAAATATGATGTTCTGTACGCAGTCGTGCCAAGAGTAGGGAATCAAATTGTTACAGATGTTACAGCGGTGAAAAGATCAGCGTTCATAGCTGATAGTCGCGTGTTTACCTCGAAGCAGTTTCGGGCACTAGTATGCGTATGACTTTATAGCTAATGAAAGGGAACGGGTGCTTATTGGTCTAATTGAATGCCAAATATACTAGGCAGATCGCTTTTTAAGCACTTAAATCAAAAAGATAAAATTTATTGTTGACCAGATAAATTAATCCGTTAAAGTACGCCTCGTTCTCACGGCAAAGGTCGCTGAGACAGATGGTGTCTAACCCATCGCATGATTGCGTTGCCCTGGTGGTGGAATTGGTAGACACAAGGGATTTAAAATCCCTCGGCGTTCGCGCTGTGCCGGTTCAAGTCCGGCCCGGGGCACCATCAAAATCTTTGGTGACAGAGATAAAAAATCAGAAAGGCGCCTTGGCAGAGTGGCTATGCAGCGGATTGCAAATCCGTGGACCTCGGTTCGACTCCGGGAGGCGCCTCCACTATTTCGAAAGCCAGTCTTAAATGACTGGCTTTTTTCGTTTTTAGTCCACCTTTTCGTAACCCTTCGCGCTTTCCTAAAGTCTCCCATGTTTTGATCACCATTCAATATTTTTAACGCGCTAATCATTGATTTTATAAATGTTAGACAACTCAATAATTGTATAGTGTGATTGGTGATAGTTTCTCTTCGATTGTAATCCGAACTTTTTGTATTACAGGCAGCAACCTAGCTAGCGTCATAGTTAGCATCGCTTGGTGCGTATATGCAGAAAGGAGGATTCTAGTCCTTAACGTGAGAGAAAAATAATGAAAACATTCAACCTTAAACCTACACTTTTACCCTTAACTTTGCTGCTCAGTTCGCCTGTAATGGCGGCACAAAATGGCACCATGATGCAGTACTTCCATTGGTATGTGCCAAATGACGGTGCACTCTGGACACAAGTTGAAAACAACGCGCCGGCACTATCGGACAACGGCTTCACCGCGTTATGGCTACCGCCCGCCTATAAAGGTGCTGGTGGCAGCAACGACGTCGGTTATGGCGTTTACGATATGTATGATTTGGGAGAGTTTGATCAAAAAGGTTCGGTGCGCACCAAGTATGGCACCAAAGATCAGTACCTAAGCGCCATCAATACTGCCCATAAAAACAATATCCAGATTTATGGCGATGTGGTGTTCAACCATCGCGGCGGTGCGGATGGTAAATCCTGGGTCGACACCAAGCGAGTCGATTGGAACAACCGAAATATTGAACTTGGTGATAAATGGATTGAAGCGTGGGTAGAGTTTGATTTCCCTGGGCGCAACGATAAGTACTCAAACTTTCATTGGACGTGGTACCACTTTGATGGCGTGGACTGGGACGATGCTGGCGAAGAAAAAGCTATCTTCAAATTCAAAGGTGAGGGTAAGGCATGGGATTGGGAAGTGAGCTCGGAAAAAGGCAACTACGATTACCTTATGTACGCTGATCTAGACATGGATCACCCTGAAGTTAAGAAAGAACTTAAAGACTGGGGTGAGTGGTATATCAACATGACTGGTGTTGATGGGTTTAGAATGGACGCGGTGAAGCACATCAAATATCAATACCTGCAAGAATGGATTGATCACCTACGTTGGAAAACAGGGAAAGAACTATTCACGGTCGGAGAGTACTGGAACTACGATGTGAATCAGCTGCATAACTTTATCACCAAAACCTCTGGCAGCATGTCTTTGTTTGATGCACCGTTACATATGAACTTTTATAATGCGTCTAAATCGGGTGGTAGCTACGATATGCGTCAAATCATGGATGGTACGCTGATGAAGGACAATTCAGTCAAAGCGGTTACCTTAGTAGAAAACCATGACACTCAGCCTTTGCAGGCGTTGGAATCAACCGTTGATTGGTGGTTCAAGCCGCTCGCTTACGCGTTTATCTTATTGCGTGAAGAAGGTTATCCATCCGTGTTTTATGCAGATTACTACGGCGCGCAGTACAGTGATAAAGGGCATGACATCAATATGGTCAAAGTGCCTTACATTGAAGAGCTAGTAACACTGCGTAAAGATTATGCGTATGGCAAACAACATTCTTATCTTGACCACTGGGACGTAATTGGTTGGACTCGAGAAGGTGATGCAAAGCATCCACATTCAATGGCCGTGATCATGAGCGATGGACCTGGCGGCTCGAAGTGGATGTATACGGGTAAACCAAGTGCTCGCTACGTAGACAAGTTGGGTATCCGAACTGAAGAAGTTTGGACTGATGCGAATGGTTGGGCTGAGTTCCCAGTAAACGGCGGATCTGTCTCGGTTTGGGTTGGCGTTGAATAATTCATTCCTGTGATTTTGATACAGAGTAGGCAATTCTTGATAAATCTTTTCAATGAATCAATGTGTTATTTGATATTCATTCAACAAATGAGTAACTTATATTTGAGCATAATCTAGAGGAAGATAAAGAATGGAATCTATTGCTGATGTATTGGTTGTGGCTATTGTGTTCGGTGCCATATTTGGGGGCGGGATAATAAAGTTAATCTTGAACCATCGTAAAGAAGTAAGAGCGTTGGAGATATCTGAACGTAATACGATGAGCCGAGAAGAACAAGATAACCTTAACAAGCAAATTGGTGACTTGAAGCGACGTGTTGAAGTGTTAGAGCGAATTGTCACAGATAACAAATATCAACTTGAAAAAGAAATTGCCTCTCTGTAGATCACCACTTAATCGTAAAGCCGGCGAAGTCCGGCTTTTTCGTGTCTGTACGTCATACCTTTCGGATGTTTAACTCAGCGTTCATCAAAAAAGTCTTTGTCGCGAATGTATTTACTCATAAAGTGATAAGAGAACGGTCGCATTAGCCAACTAAATAAGGAGCGCCCAAGCCGTATGAGCGTTGGGGTGTTCTCGTATATTCTCCCGTTATATAACCATAGCATTTTGCCTACATGCCAATACAAAAAAGGTACGGGCGGCATAAAGGTCACGATGTCGATGTCGCAACAAATCCTGTATGTTTTGTGCCCCAAACGGTAGCGTTTCTTAAACGTCCAATCCCCGACAGCGGGCTGTCCGAAAGTGACCACGCGTTTAATGCTTTTGGGGTATTTTTTCTCAATATAGTCAGCAAAAACACTGCCAATCGCGCCACCTGAAGAGTGGCCAGTAATAGTGATTCTTTTTCCCCTGAGAATAAGTGGTACAACGATACCTTCGAGGCGTTCGATCACGGTCAACCCTAACCGATCTTCATTCCGGCTCGGTAAACTTTCTTGGAACAACAGATGATAGAAACCCGCGTGAATGCGATAGTTTAGTCCCAACCTTCGACAGCTTCTCGTCCACATCGCGAAGTTCAACAACCAATCACTGATACTGTGTGAGCCTTTAATCACTACGACCACTTCACTCTGTTTTTTACTCCAGAGCACGCGAATCATAATCTTACCGTGTTCATTTCTAATGACTCGTTGCCCATTAGGATCGAACCCATATTGGGTTTGTCTGAAGACGCGAGGGTAGGCGAGATTACAAAGCACCGCATAGCGCTCGTATTGGTATCGTTTTAATGGTTTCACGTTATCTTTCTTAGTGGAGCCTAACGATTGACTGTAATTAATGAATATTAAAAATACGTGAACCTTGATTTAGAGCCGATAGAGATTCTGTGTATTGGTATCGCGAATGAAAGACTCAAACTGGCTTAAATGCGTCAAGATGGTTTGGCGAGAGAGTTCATGATGTTCGCTAAGCACGTTAATTAGCTTTTTCAAAGCCTTACGATCTTGTTTATTGAGATTTGCTGTCTCTTTGAGTTGTGCGAAAAATTCAATTTGACTTGAAGTGTCGTTAAAGTCACCGAGCTTGTCTTGCAATAGTTTTAGTTGTTTCACGTTGTTTTTGTGCTGTTGGGAAGGATAGAGCGTGGAAAACCCTTCTAACAGATAACGCAGCGCTTTGCACTTTATCCGCATCGAATGAATCACGCTGTCACGACTTTTGTCCGAGATCTTGCGTCGTGCTTTATCAACTTTTTTAAATTGATCGGAGATTTTTTGGCTTGCGAAGAGTAACGCAGGTACGTTGCTATCCACTCGTTCGTGTTGCGTACTTCGCAGCAGACTATTCCTGACCAAAGTGCAGTGCGTTGTGTATTCTTTTGTAGCTAGCCAACGCGTAACTCTTGCCTGTTCGTAAGCACGTTCGGCTTCGATAAAGCCAAAAAGCTGCTCAAGAGACGATTTGTGGTTTGGGAGCATTTCAATGTATTGTTTTTTGCCCAAGATAAATACGTCCAAATCACGCAGCTTATTTGTTTTCTTCATCATTATTTTTAAATGACGTTTCAAAATACGCTGTTCAAAAGGAGGGATCAGTTCGCGAAGTAGTAAGCATAGTGAGCGTATGCGCCTTAGTGTGACGCGATACTGGTGTGTATATTCAGGGTCCAAGTCATGGACGATCCCCTGTTCCAGAGAGCGTGCATAATCAAATTCAGTAAGTAAGAAGTGGGACACTACGAAGTCGAGTTCGGAATCAGTATGTAGCGGTAATTGAAATGATGACTTTCGAAACATGATGAGCGCTTATTTGTCCCCTGCAGTACGAGTTAAGTTTATACCCATACTGCCAATTTGTGCGACTTGTCGATTCCTCATTGACATGAAGTGATGAAGCAAAGTAAACGAGAGCAAAGCATGCTGATGTTCTTGTGAGCAAAATGATCGCCCTTTGTTCGTTTGAGTTGGCTTTTTAACCATTTGAATAAAAGAGACTAATTTTTTGTTGACCAGATAAATTAATCCGTTAAAGTACGCCTCGTTCTCACGGCAAAGGCCGCAGAGACAGATGGTGTCTAACCCATCGCATGATTGCGTTGCCCTGGTGGTGGAATTGGTAGACACAAGGGATTTAAAATCCCTCGGCGTTCGCGCTGTGCCGGTTCAAGTCCGGCCCGGGGCACCATCAAAATCTTTGGTGACAGAGATAAAAAATCAGAAAGGCGCCTTGGCAGAGTGGCTATGCAGCGGATTGCAAATCCGTGGACCTCGGTTCGACTCCGGGAGGCGCCTCCACTATTTCTAAAAACCGGCCTTGTGCTGGTTTTTTACTATCTGGTATTGTCAAACTATTCTAATACACATTTATTATTGAATAATTAATTTTTGTACAAATACCAACCTCAATTATCAATTAATCATTCTTTAACAGATTTTCCTGAATTGCTATCTATAGCGTTATATTATCAATGTGATTTTAGTTCAATATTGAAAATAAAGTTGTGTATATATCCTGCTTGTTTCTCTGTATGTCTCTAGTTGATATTGCACTGTATCGCTCAGTCTGTCTTTTAATCGAGTATAAAACTAGGTGAGCAAAAAATTTTCACCACTTTAATTTAACGTAAATTTAACAATTAAAGATGGATAATATTACTCATGAGTTGTTGAGGTATATTATTAGAATGACTCGTTATTAAGTTAATGAATTTAAAGGTTATAACTTTATACGATGAAATTGAGATTGTTTTAGTTAAATTTATAATTGTTTGATTTTTAATGATTTAAATTGGCTGTAGTGCAAGTGATTTATTAAAGTCATTGTTGAATACAAAGGTTGTTCATATAAAACAATC
Source organism: Vibrio sp. Vb0349 (assembly GCF_033338975.1). Taxonomy (NCBI): domain Bacteria; kingdom Pseudomonadati; phylum Pseudomonadota; class Gammaproteobacteria; order Vibrionales; family Vibrionaceae; genus Vibrio; species Vibrio sp. Vb0349. The sequence goes on from NZ_JAWOTS010000003.1 coordinate 13,738, forward strand.
ATAAGGTTATTTTAAGTAACTGACAAAAATGGATAAATTTATTATTACACAAACTTAACCTAAATCACTTATCACTCTGGTTGAATTTTGACCGGTTGCTTTGCTATGATTCCGGCTCTTATATTTTTGGTGGTTATCCTTTTATAACCATGTTGATGTATATAGGAACATATTTGGCTTTATAGGCTAGGGCATTTTATTGCCTAAAATTTATATTATTTTACCCTACCATTTCTGCTTATATTGGCGGGAAGGTGAACTCGTTATTAAATTAAAATTAGGTGAAGCAGTGATAAAAAATATTAAAATAAATAGAACAACCCTAAATAAAGGGTTGTCATTTTTATTAGTAATATTCGCTTGTTTACAGAGCATCCATTACGCCAGTGCAGCAGGAAATACGACGGGACAGCAAAATACATTGGTTATCCTGCTGAACTTCAAAGAAAACCCAAATGAGCAGCCATTAACTTTGTCAGAAGCAAATAATCTAATCTTTGGTACAGTGAATGACTTCTACCGTGAAAGCTCTTTTGATCAAATGTGGCTGTCTGGGAAAGTCGTGGGTTGGTTTAATCTACCGTTGTCTAATCAGGTTTGTGACTTTACCGCTGTTCAAGATGCAGCGGATCAAGAAGCCATCGCTGCGGGAGTGAAGCTTGAAGAGTACGATCGTATTGTATACTTGATGACAAAAACGGCATGTGGTGTCGCTGGATCGGCAACTATTGATGGCATGCCTTCACGCGCGCACATCAATGGTGATTTTTCTCCGATGAATATCGCTCATGAGCTTGGACATAACTTTGGTTTGCATCACTCTCGTGCTCTTGATTGTGGCGAGCATACGCTTTCAGACAACTGTACGTTGCGTGAATACGGTGATACCTATGATGTAATGGGTGGTCCAGACATCGGCTATTTGAATACTTTCCAGCGCGAGCGACTAGGATGGCTAGAGGGAGAGCACGCCTCAAAGACACTGGAAGTTACTCAAAATGGTACTTACTCCATCGCGAATTACGAGACGACTAGTGAGCAGCCAGTTACGATAAAAGTACCTCGTGGTACCGATCCTTCTACAGGTGCAAAAAAATGGTTTTACATTGAATACCGCCAGTCTATTGGGTTTGACGACTTTTTAGATGCTCGTTCTTACTCGTTCTATCGTGGGGACGTTACGGATGGCATCATCATTCGAAGCGCTGTAGAAGGTGATGGGCGCAGCAGTAATCTGCTTCACTTTAAAACTGATTCTGAATATCGTGCGGTTTTTGGCCGAAATGACTGGTTTGACCCATCTATGCCGGTCGGTGGTAGCTATACTGACCCAGACTCAGGTGTAACATTGAGTTTGGTGAGTGCAGCGAACGGCATCGCCGAAGTAAGCGTTGTCTTTGACGGCTCTGACAACGGTAATATCGGGACTTGTACTGTTAATGCTCCATCAGTGACTGCGAAAGCTGCAACAAACAATTCGGTTGCAGCCGGCGATGAGGTTCAATATCAGGTCACTATTACCAACAAAGATAGTGCAGATTGTTCAGCGAGCAGTTTTTCTGTAAACGCGTCAGTGCCAACTGGTTGGAAAGCAAGCAGCAATGCAATCACGCTAGCAGCAGGTGAAACCGGACAAGTAATGATATCAGTCGTATCTTCGGTTGAGGCTAGTGATAAAGACTATGCTTTGAAGATGATCGTGACGCACGGAGAAGACTCAAGTCTGCAAACCGCAGCATCCGTGAATTACTCTGTAACCAATGAAATCTCGCCATCACCAGAGCTTGTTGCTGTTGATGATCAGGTGACTATGTCTTCGAAACAGTCGGTGATTATCGATGTGATGGCAAACGATGTTGTTGGAGAGCAAAACTCTGCAAGCGTGGTTTCTTTTACTAGACCAAGTAAGGGGCGACTAGAGCTGTTATCAGATGGCACCCTGCGTTACACACCTGAGAAGAAATTCAAAAATAATGACAGCTTTACCTATACCATAGGTGATGGTCAAAGCAGCTCGACCGCTCAGGTCTCAGTGAAGTTAGAGTCCTCATCTGGTGGCGATTCTGGCAACTCTGGTAACAATGGGAAAGGTAAGAATAAATAGAACGATATAGTTCGAAAGAAAACGCCTGACGAGTTAACGTCAGGCGTTGTTTTATTAAGTTGTAAGTAGACCTTATTCAGGGCAGTTAACAGGCTCTGGACAAGTTGGACATAGCGTACATTCTGCAGACGCTGTTATCGCTTCTACGACAACATTACCGAAGATAGTTTCACCACTCGCATCCACAGTATCTGTAAACGCTCTGACTTCTTCCCCCGGTAATGGAAGGCCTTCACCATCTCCTGGGATTGGCTCGTAGTTACCAGTAAAGTCGTAACACTCAGCAGGCGCAAGCATACCAACCTGGATTGGATTCGAGTCTTTGTTGTCGATTACGACAATGCCGTCAATGGTGACATCGGAGGTATTACATACACTACCACTGTAATTGACTTGAAGACCGTATTCATTAATACCAGTATCTTCAAATCGATTCACGACGACGACACTACAGTCTTTCTCTAGAGACAATGAACCAGGGATGTTTTGGCTTGGGCATTCCCAATCTGCGTTGTCAGAAACCGCTACACCACCACCAGTTTCAAGTGCTGCGCTTACTTCTGCATAGTTAGTGATACCGTTTTGGTCAATAATAAACGAACCATTAAACTCTTGCGTTTGTCCAACGGCGAGCATCGCTAAATTGAACACATGGTCACCAGCAGCCATATCGTTGTCAACGGCTGTAGTGTCTGTTGCCACAACATCATACAATGCAAAGTCACCGGTGTTTTCTACAGTGAGTTTATAGTTGTATTTCAAAGTGTTACCATTGACAACATCACCAAATGTACAAGTTTTAGTGATTTTAATGTCTGGTACGCCTGGTGTGTAACAGAATGAAATATGACTTAAGCCATAGTATCTACCATTTTTCCCTACAGGTGAATGCAGCAAGGCATCATCTTGATACAATAATCCATCTGTGAAGTAGTTATAAAGGTTTCCGTCAGGACCACCTTTAACAAAGATAGCTTGCATAATCACAGGGCTATCACCTTGATCCCAACTGAAGGTTTTTGCCCCAGGTTGTTGATCAATAACCACTTCAAGCATGCCATCACCGAAAGTGCCGTCTGTAACTGGCTCAAGCTTGTATTCTATCAAACCATCGATCCCTGGAAGTAATTGTTGACAGGTGTTATTCCCTTCAACAAATATTGGTTGCACGCCTCGGCTTGAAGGGTCGCCAGCGGATGCGTAAACAATTTGAGAGCTCAGCACTAAGCTAACCGCTATGACCCAAGTAAACAGCTTAAACATGCTGCTGATATTGATCGCTGTAAGTATATTCTGGCTACATAAAGTGGAACAACGGTAACTCTTATTGCCCCACCAAGAGTTAAATATGGTTTTCATAAAACCTCCTTGTGTAAGTGGGCTCGCTACGTCCTTGAGCCCACATACGTGATAGTTTTCTCACAGAGTTAAACTGCGTCGGTTGACTAGCATAGAGTGTTCCATATTTAACTTTTTGTATTTGTTGGTTATTTTTTATTTTTGTACAGAGGGGTGAACAGTTTGTTTATATTTTCATAAATGGTTGGGCTAAAACTTATTCGCTAAACTACTGAATATGTTTTAGTTAAATGAGTATTCAATTAGATGTGTAAAGGATGTAACACTATGCAAACAGGTGTTACACATCACCTTCACATTAGTTGGAGCAGGTGAGTAAGCGTCTATTTCATATTCATAGTGGACAGTTTCAATACCGTCGTTTTTGTGCACCTGTCACAGGTGTAAACAATAAAGTGTCAATCTGTAACATTATCCTAGAACACGTATATATCTTTGTTATCGTAGGTTTTTTGTCTCTTTTGTTTTCTTTCTCTTTCTTTAAAATTGAACACTCTGTTCATTCTCTTCGCTGTTGAAAATATTTAGTTTAATAAAATCATAACCTTAAGTAGTGGCATGCTCTATGCGTTATACAAGCCGAAACGAAAGTTGTATCTCGCTTTCACACTTTCTTAAAAGGCAATTAATGACATAGGGACCTTCGTCTAGCTTTAGAAGCGTTCTAAGGAGTAGGTTATGAATTCTTGTAAGTCAGGTATCTGGCATACGATGAAGAGCTTTCTTTATGCAATATTTACAAGTTTGCTAATAGGTAGCTCTGCATTTGCAACACCAACAGATGGCGTATTTGAGTTAGAAGCAAATGCTAATGCGATAGATGACTCTGGAGTGGGAGCTCCAGATGACTGGTCAACGCCGCCAAACAGTGGTGGAGCATTAGTATTTAGCTTTGAGAATGACACGGCAACACCGGATACAATCTTTACTGGTGGTAATAAAGACATCAAAGACATACCAGAACTCGGTTGGAAGACTGGGACGGTACTTGATAAAGGGGATATTCTTCATGCGTATGCAGCGGCATACAACATTAATAATGACCTTGTACTCACCTTTGGTGCAGACCGCTTTGGTAACAGCGGTGATGCCTTCTTAGGTTTTTGGTTTTATCAAGACTCAGTCAGTACAAACCCAGACGGTACATTCACTGGTCAACATATTGCTGGCGACCTTTTGATTCAGGTGAATTATTTGCAAGGGGCAAATGAGGGGCCAGAAATTTTGGTTCTTGAATGGGACACAACTTGTGCGAAAGCTGATAACAATAATCCACAAGATGGTCAGTGTGCTGCGACAAACTTACGTTTGAAAGTTAAGACAAATGCACTGTGTTCACCGGGCGCGCAAGATGTGTGTGCTTCAACCAATACAACTGACTCACCTGCACCATGGGCGTATACGCCAAAAAGTGGTGTCGAAAATGTCTTCCCTCCAGAAACCTTCTTTGAAGGTGGTGTAAACCTTACTGAACTTCTACAAACAGACACCTGTTTTAGCTCATTTGCAGCCGAAACAAGAGCATCAAGCAGTATTACCGCTCAGTTGAAAGACTTTGTGGTTGGTGACTTTGAGTTGTGTAGTGTTGATATCACTAAAACATGTAATCAAGCGGTCGTGAATGAAACAGAAGATGGTTACGTTTACTCATACAGCGGCGACGTGATTAATGATGGTGTTGGTACGCTATACGATGTTGTTGTAGAGGATTTAGAAGCAGGTACTACACATAGCTTAGGTGCCATTGCTTCAGGTGACAGTGCTTCATACAGCGGCAGTTTTGAAAGTACAAATAACGGTCTAACTAATACAGTAAGAGTCACAGCAGCTGCGACTCCGGGTGGTCAAGCGACCATTACTGATACAGCAAGTGATCCATGTGAGTCATTGAGCTTGTCTCCAATGATTAGTGTAACGAAATCATGTGAAAGCGGCTTCAAACTTACTGAAAACGGTATCATTGCAGAAGTGAGCTTCTCGGGAATGGTATGTAACACAACGCCTGGACTTACTTTAGTGAATGTTTCTGTTGTGGATGACTCAGGTACGCCTGAGGATACTTCTGATGACGTGAAAGTGGTAGATAATATCGAACTCGCTTCGGATCAATGTCAGTCTTATACTGGTAGCTATATCCCAACGGCATTTAGCAATGCAGAAACACAATCTTTCCGTGATACTGTGACAGCGGTTGGTTTCTTGAAAATCGATAATACTCAAGCGACGAATACAGCTTCTGCAGACTGTGACATTTGTCCTGCACCAAGCAACTAATTGACGTCTTGTGAATAAAAAGCCTGGAGTATTCTCCAGGCTTTTTCATATTGAATTGCGTGATTTAGTTCGGTTTCCCTTTACCGTTTCCACCACCATTCCCACCAGAACTCGATTGTAAGGTGATGCTAATCGTCGCGGTTGAAGAAGATTGACCGTCACTGATCGTATAAGTGAATGAATCATTATTCTTAAACTTCTTCGAAGGTATGTATTCAATGGAGCCATCGCTCAGTACACGGGCGCTGCCTTTGTTTGGCTTAGCGACCGTAATTGCAAGAGAAGTCGATTGTTCAAATGAGTCATTATTTAACTGTTGGATGCGAACGACGGATTTATCACTGATCGTTACGCTATCATTCACCGCTTCAAGTGGTGACGTTGACTCAGATAACACTGTGTAAGGTAGCTCGGTTTTGGCTGATTGTTCATTTTCAGCATCTATAACGTCAACGGCTATGCTGTAAGAGTTCGGTTGAGCATCGCTGTTTGACGTAACCATGACCGTCGTTTCTGCACTCATGCCCGAAGGAACCGTCAAGGCACTTGCGTCATAATTCCATCCGTCAGGAACGCTTAAAGCTGTTGTATAGGTCGCGTCTGCACATTCTGTATTGTTCTGGTTCGTCACTTTTAGATTATACGCTAATGTTTCTCCGGCATTAGCATCAGAACCTGAAAGTGGGGTTAGAGAGAGTAGAGGCGATGTCGCAACGCATTGCCCTGATTCACCACCAAATATGACACTGACCTGTGCGTTTTGACCATTAGCACTTTCCAAAGTAATCGACACGCCTGTTTTTGGATCGGTGAATGTTCCACCGATTGGAAGAGCGGGGTCTTCCCAGTCATTACTCCCAAATAATTGTTTGAAAGTGGAGTCAGGCTTCATGTGTAGCAAGCGGCTACTTTTAAGATCACCGTCTGTCGCTAGGCGCACAACCACACCTTCTGTCACATCTTGGCGGTATACGATGTACGAACGGTCACGTAAAAAGCTGTCGTAGCCAAGAGCTTGTCGATATTCAACATAAAACCATTGGCGCTGGCCTGTAATTGGATCGGTACCTCTTGGGATTTTTAAAACTTTTGATGAAGTACTTTCAAAGTCTTCATAGGCATCAATAGAGTAAACACCATCACTAGAAATGATTTGAGCAGGGGAGGTCTGCCACCCTAAGTTTTCCAGTTGGAAGGCGCTAAAGTAACCCATATCGTAGTTACCCATCGTATCGTAGCTATCACCGTACTCTATGACACGGCAATCACCAGCCAACGTACCGTCTTTACAGTCGAGTGCGGAAGCGTGATGCAATCCAAAATTATGTCCTAATTCATGGGCGATAACTCGAGGCTCGAAAACCGCATTTATTGACGCTCTAGAGGGAGTTACTCCTTGACTACCAGAGCCTTCTGATGCACATCCAGTTTTGGTTGTTAAGTAGATAAAACGGTCATAGTTTGATAGTTGATATCCCGCAGTTTCAGCCATTTTGTTGGCTTCCGCAGCTACAGCATCATCATCGCAAATTTGGTTTGATATCGGCAAGGTGAATGTTCCAGCAACATCACCAGTTAGCCAAAGTTGCCCCTGGGACATTTGCGAATAGAAGTCGCTAACGGTATTAAAAACAACATGATGGGCGTCTTCTTTAGAGATCGGGATCTCTTGAGGGTTTTCTTGGAAATTGACGAGTACAACTAATGTTTTTTGTTCACCACTAGCCACTTGCTCAACATAAGCCTCTGATGAAAAAGAATATGCTGGCACGAGGGTTACAAAGCCAAGAGCTAGCAAGCGTAAATTTGACGCAACAAAGCCCAATTGAGGGAGGATGACCTTCTTCAATTTATATACCTACTTAATATTTTGATATTAAATGAAATTACAAATTCATAATGTTTTAAATAAAATAAATAACGAGCTCTACCCAAATAGAACCAGTAATTATCAAGTGTGCATTATGTTTTATAAAGTTTGTTTTATATTTGTGTGTGTTTATTACTTTTAAACACGAGGCGAGATATTAGCAGAAGGGGTGGTTAAAATTCAACCATGCATTTCGGTTTTTATAAGTTCATGAATTATAATGTTTAACTAATTTTTACTGGTGGTTTTTATAAAAATAATAAGAGACAATATTGTATGCAACAAAAGTAGTTACAAAGACAGTAGTAATATTACACCGTGTAGTATGCAACACTCTTAATTGTTTGTTATTTCTTTTGTTTTATATATAAATTACTTATTAAAAATAAGATGCTATCAATTCCATAGAGAAAATTGTCAAATTAAAGAAATATTAATTTCAAAAAACAAGAGACTTATTATATCTGGATATAGGCAACGCCATTTTTGCCATTTTTTTATCTCATACATTGCATGATCGGCTTTTTGATAAACTTCATTAAACTGTTGTTTTCCTTTATCAAATAGACAAACACCGATGCTCATTCCAATCGTTACTTTATTTAAGTCCTGATTTATCACAGGAATGATGGAACTTAAGAGTCGATCACAAAGTTGAGATATTTCTTCTTGATTTGAATAAGAGCTTAAAACGACAAACTCATCTCCTCCTATGCGTCCGACTTGAGACTTGCTTGGCGCAAGCTCTGTTAAGCTATTGGCTATATTAATGAGGAGAGTATCACCAGTATGATGGCCTAGCTGGTCGTTAACTGCTTTAAAATTATCTATATCAACAAACACTAAGGCAGACTGCTGAGACGGCTTGGTTTGAGGTTGATGATTAAAGTTTTCCTCAATTGCTTTTCTATTTAATAGTCCGGTCAATGGATCACTCGAAGCTAACTTAGCCAGTTGCTGCTCATATCGCTTTTCTTTTGTAATATCGATATGAGTGCCCATCATGCGCAGTGGTTCGCCATCAGAACCATACTCGACGATGCGCCCTCGATCGTAGACCCAACTATCACTGCCGTCTTTATGAATCATGCGATGAACTACCTCATAAAGGTCGGTTTTGCCAGCTAGGTGATCTTCAAATGCACCCACCGCAAGATCATAATCTTCAGGGTGGAGATTGTTTTTCCACGTTTCAACCGTCGCGGTTAACTCATGGGGCTGATAACCTAGCATTTTGCCCCATTGCATATTGAATATCGTCAAAGTACCTGAAGGAATATGCTGCTCCCACAAACACAGTCCATTACTGTCGAGTGCAGCATTCAACTTTTCTTGTAGTCGCGCATTTTTCCGCTTCAGCTCTTCATTTTCTTTTTCTAAGACGGCAATTCGAGTTAGATATTCTTCCATTTTGCGCATAATTTACGTCGTTTTCGGAGCGACAATATACGAAAAATACTTTGCAATTTCTATGATTGAGCTTGGAGATATAAGTATTGAATATGCGGTAAATAATAAAGAATCGGTGATGTTACTTAAGAGCAGCAAAGTAAATGCTTGGAAAAACAAAGAGGGAAATAGGGGATAAGCGAGGGGCTCTCCTGGTGCAAAGTCTTAAATGGAGGCCTTTGCACCGGGACTACTGAGGGTTAGCGGTTTAGTGCACCACAACGCTCAGGCTGGTAGGTGATATCGACAATTTCAATTGTCTTCACTTGATTATTTGGCATTGGCCATTCAAGTTTTTGACCAACAGACAAACCGATCAGTGCGCTGCCTACGGGCGCAAAAATAGAGATATCATCACTGCTTTTCAGTTCAGAAGGGTAAACCAGTGTCTTTGTCATGGTTCTATCTTCACCTGAAAATTTAAACTCTACAGTCGAGTTCATCGTGACCACGTTATCTGGCATTTGTTCTGGCTCAAGAACTGTTGCTCGGTCGAGCTCTGCTTCTAATTCCACAAGCTCCGCTGCGATGTTTGGCATTTTATCCAACAAGGCCGTGATTCGGTTCATATCTAAGCTTGAGATGTAGATAGAATTGTTTTCTGACATTTTATGACTCCCAAATAAAAGGCCGCCTCACAAAAATGGGACGGCACTCTATATGTCAATTACGGTATCAATCATATGGACGCTATTCCATATGAACTAAACCTGATTTTAGTCTTTATAGTGCAACTTAGCTAGTAAAAAATTTTTGTTGTGAAGCTTGATTTTTCTAAATCTTTCAATCACTTCAGATATTGTTCTCTGATCACCTTGAAACGGTGAAGTCAAGTGAGTGCGTCGTTTAGAAGCAAAACAGGATTTATCGTAGGTGTGCTCGGTTTCGATGGTCAGCCTAACTTCATAAAAGCAAAACGGTATAGTCCGTTGCTAGCATGGCTTCGGTTATCTCAGTTTGTTAAAACTACCAATATCCGTTAATAAATTACTTTTTATTTCGCAATAGTCAGATAAATACGTTCATCTACCCCTTTAGGGTAGTTTGAAATTGTAATTGATTTACATCATGTATTAATTTTCTTTCACAACTAACAATGAGCTCAGTGATAAGAACCTAACCCTTAGGAATTATAATGAGCAAGTTGAAGCTAGTAGTCATCGGTAACGGTATGGTAGGGCACCGTTATATTGAAGACTTAGTCGAGAAAGCTGATATGTCTAATATAGACATTACGGTTTTCTGTGAAGAACCTCGTGTCGCATACGACCGTGTGCACCTTTCCTCTTACTTTTCTCACCATACTGCAGATGAACTTTCTTTAGTAAAAGAAGGCTTCTACGAGAAACACGGTATTAACATGCTGATCGGCGAACGCGCGATTAACATCAACCGTGAAAACCGCATTGTTTACTCAAGCACTGGCCGTGAAGTTCAATACGACAAGCTGATTCTTGCTACTGGCTCGTTCCCATTTGTTCCACCTATCAAAGGTCACGAAAGCAAAGACTGTTTTGTTTACCGTACTATCGAAGATCTTAAAGCGATCGAAGCGTGTGCGAAGAAGAGCAAATCAGGCGTTGTTGTCGGTGGTGGTCTGCTAGGTCTTGAAGCAGCAGGCGCATTGAAAGCACTGGGTGTAGAAACGCATGTTGTTGAGTTCGCACCGAAGCTAATGGCTGAGCAACTTGACCTTGCTGGTGGTAACCAACTTCGACAAAAGATCGAGCGTATGGGCGTGAACGTTCACACTAGCAAAAACACGCTTGAGATTGCGCCAGAAGGCACAAACGCACGCAACGTTATGCGTTTTGCTGACGGCTCAGAGCTAGAAACAGACTTCATCGTATTCTCTGCAGGTATTCGTCCACAAGACAAACTAGCACGCCAAATGGAGCTAGAAGTGGCACCTCGTGGCGGTGTTGCTATCAACGATCATTGTCAGACTTCTGATGAGAACATCTACGCGATTGGTGAGTGTGCGTCTTGGAACGAAATGTTCTACGGCCTTGTTGCTCCTGGCTACAAGATGGCGACAGTTGCCGTTGATCACCTACTAGGTAACACAGAAAGCAAATTCGAAGGCGCTGACATGTCTGCGAAGCTGAAACTTCTTGGCGTTAAAGTAGGCTCTATCGGTGACGCGAACGGTCGTACTGAAGGCTGTAAGAGTTACGTTTACCAAAACGAAGAGCAAGAAGTTTACAAACGTCTTATCGTTTCTGAAGACAACAAGAAACTGCTTGGCGCGGTTATGGTTGGTGACACCTCTGACTACGGCGATCTGCTTCAACTTATGTTGAACGAAATCGACCTACCAGAGCACCCAGATGCGTTGATCCTTCCTGCACACGCAGGCGCTGAGAAACCAGCACTAGGTGCAGACGCTCTACCAGAAAGCGCAGTGATTTGTTCATGTTTCGACGTGACAAAAGGCAAGATCGCACAAGCGGTTGCTGATGGTCACCACACATTGGGCGACATCAAAGCAGTGACTGGCGCAGGTACAGGCTGTGGTGGTTGTATTCCTCTAGTGACGTCTGTTCTAAATGCTGAGCTTGCTAAATCGGGTATCGAAGTGAAGAACGACGTGTGTGAGCACTTTGCATACTCACGCCAAGAGTTGTTCCACCTAATCCGCATTGAAGAGATCAAAACGTTTGATGAGCTTCTAGAGAAATACGGCAAAGGTTACGGCTGTGAAGTTTGTAAACCACTGGCTGGTTCTATCTTGGCTTCTTGCTGGGGTGAGCACATTCTTAAGCCACAATTGGTTAAGCTGCACGACACGAACGATAACTTCCTAGGTAACATCCAAAAAGACGGAACTTACTCTGTTATCCCACGTATGGCGGGTGGTGAAGTAACACCTCAAGCACTGGGTGCGCTAGCGAACGTTGCTGCGGAATACAACCTATACACCAAAGTAACCGGCGCTCAACGTATTGGTCTGTTTGGTGCTCAAAAAGACGATCTTCCAGAGATCTGGCGCAAGCTTATCGATGCTGGCTTCGAAACAGGTCAAGCGTACGCAAAAGCACTTCGTATGGCGAAAACATGTGTGGGCTCTACTTGGTGTCGTTACGGTGTTCAAGACTCTGTTGGTCTAGGTTCTTACATCGAGAACCGTTACAAAGGCATTCGTACACCTCATAAGATGAAGTTCGGTGTTTCTGGCTGTACTCGTGAATGTGCGGAAGCACAAGGTAAAGACCTTGGCATCATCGCGACTGACGCAGGTTGGAACATGTACGTATGTGGTAACGGCGGTATGAAACCTCGTCACGCAGACCTACTTGCAAGTGACCTAGATAAAGAAACGCTGATTAAGTACATCGACCGCTTCATGATGTTCTACATCCGTACTGCTGCGCCACTACAACGCACATCAGTTTGGATGGAAAACATGGAAGGTGGCGTTGACTACCTACGCGAAGTGATTGTTAACGACAAGCTTGGCATCAACGCTCAACTAGAAGCTGACGTAGCGAAGCTTGTAGACGAGTACGAGTGTGAGTGGACTGCGACCATCAACGACGAATCACAACTGACTCGTTTCGCGCACTTCATCAACTCTGACAAGCGCGATGACAACGTTGTGTTTGTACAAGAGCGTGAACAGCACCGCCCAGCAACCTTCACGGAAAAACACCCTGAAGCGAAAGGCGATATCCTACACGTAGCGATCACTGAAGCATAAGGGAAGGTTGATTATGTCATTTGAAAAGATTTGCCAAATCAGCGACATCGTACCGGGCACGGGTGTTTGTGCACTGGTTGATGGTCAGCAAGTTGCGGTATTCCGCCCAACACAAGCAGAAGAAGTGCTGGCGATCAGCAACACTGACCCGTTCTTCCAATCAAACGTGCTTTCTCGCGGTTTGATTTGTGAGCACCAAGGCGAGCTTTGGGTGGCAAGCCCACTTAAGAAGCAGCGCTTTAACCTGACAACAGGTGCGTGCATGGAAGACGAGCGTTTTAGCGTGAAAGCGTACAAAACCCGCGTAACAAACGGCGAAGTAGAAATCTCTGCGTAAGCTTGGTTTTCATTCCCTCCTCTTAGGGGAGGGAATGAACTGAAACCTAGATTTAATAGACAAAGGCTTTCCAAGCATCAACTCAGGGGAACAGGGAAGCGAGGTGTTGTAGACAGCGTTCAGGTGTCAACGGGAAGCCTTTCTCTATTAAATCTTTAACTTTTTAACTTTCAATTTTGGATAAGGACACATTCATGTCTACTGATTTTAAGCCTGCAGAATTCGTGCAAACCATGATCAATGTTGGTGAAGCGAAAACCAATACAAGCACGCGAGATCTTCTGCTTCGCGGTACGATGGCTGGCGTTATTCTTTCGCTTGCGGTGGTGGTTGCTATTACCGCGATTGTACAAACGGGTATCGGTCTTGTAGGAGCACTTGTTTTCCCCGTTGGTTTCGTAATTCTAAGTGTGATGGGGTATGACCTAGTAACCGGTGTTTTTGGTCTAGCGCCTCTGGCTAAGTTTGCTAACCGTCCGGGCATCACTTGGGGTCGTATCTTCCGTTGTTGGGGGCTTGTAGGCTTGGGTAACCTTATCGGTTCTCTGATCGTTGCTTACCTAGTGGCTATCTCTCTAACAGGTAACTTCTCTCTAGAACTGAATGCAGTAGCGAAGAAATTTGTCGCTGTTTCTACCGCGCGTAGCCTTGGTTTTGAAAACATGGGTATGGACGGATGGATCACGTGTTTCGTACGCGGCATCTTCTGTAACCTAATGGTATGTCTAGGCGTTATCGGCAACATGACAGCACGTTCAGTATCTGGTCGCGTAGCAATGATGTGGTTCCCAATCTTCATCTTCTTCGCTCTAGTATTCGAGCACACAGTAGTAAACATGTTCCTATTCCCACTAGGTATGATTCTAGGTGCGGATTTTGGTATCGCGACTTGGTTGAACTTCAACCTTATCCCAACCATCCTAGGTAACATTGTTGGTGGTCTAGTAATGACTTGTATTCCACTGTACCTAACTCACGCTAAAACTGCGCCTTCTATCAATGCTGAAGAAGAAGTAAAAGCGCAACCTGCAATGGCTAAATAACCATTAACGGGTAATTCGCTTAATATGGTCCCGCTTCTGGATGGGCGGGACTATTCTCTAACTAGATTTCAATTTTTAACTTTCACTTTCGCGACATATTTTATTGATTTAGCTATAAAAAGTAATAACTCCTTAGAGTGGTTTTAGCCCTAAGTGCATAACGCGAGTGTTACTCTTTATATCTAAATTTTTCGATAGGCGTTGATATGACTACTGCTCACTCATCTTTAAACAGCGGCTTTGTTTCTCTTGTTGGTGCAGGTCCAGGTGATCCTGATTTGCTCACAGTAAAAGGCTTAAAAGCCATTCAAGCGGCTGAAGTTGTGGTGTACGACCGATTAGTGTCGAAAGACATTCTTGAATTGGCTCACGCATCAGCAGAGATGATTTACGTAGGAAAAAAATTGGACTTTCACTGTGTGCCTCAAGATCAAATTAACCAAATCTTGGTGCAGAAAGCGCAAGAGGGTAAACGCGTTGTGCGCCTAAAAGGTGGGGACTCATTTATCTTTGGCCGTGGTGGTGAAGAGCTAGAAGAGCTAGCCGAATTTGGCATCAAATACGAAGTGGTTCCGGGTATTACGGCGGCGGCGGGCGCGACGGCTTATGCTGGTATTCCATTAACACACCGCGACCATGCACAAAGCGTTCAATTTATCACAGGTCATGTACAAAAAGATGGTCGTGAGATTGAATGGCATTCACTAGCGCAATCCAACAACACACTTGTGTTCTATATGGGTTTGAAGCAAAGCGGCCATATTATGGATAAGCTGATCACTCATGGGTTAGATCCTGAGATGTCATGCGCCATTATTGAAAACGGTACGCGCCCAGAGCAGCGCGTGTTCCAAGGAAAGTTGAACGAGCTATCGATCATGGCAGAGCAAGCCGTGAGCCCAGCATTGATTGTGGTTGGCAGCGTGACTCAACTTCACAACAAGTTGGATTGGTTCGCAAAGTAATACTGCTCAGAAGTGACTATATTTTACAGGGGCTTTGTTGCCTCTGCATTTCTTGCTTACGCATAGGCATTTGATCAATGAGGTTGTTGATAAACGGCCAGTCTGTTTCTGCGCCCCAGCGGTGCTTTTCTAGACCATCTTTACCAAGCAAAATAGCGGTATGAGAACCTTTTTCGACCTCATAAAGACGAGCTAGCATTTTTAAGTCGAACTCTTCTTTAAGCCAAGCAGGAAAGGTATAACCTTGTTCTGTAATGACAAGTGTGACGACATCTCTGTCTTCCAACTCACACTCATTCATAAGTGTTTCTAGCAAGAATTGTTTGACGTATTCATCATTTTCCGGCGCAAAGTAGAGCACACTTCTATGTGGCCAGTATTTGGAGTGCGCTGGATAACCAAATGCTGTCGATGACAAGATACAAGAAAGTAGTATCACTAGTAACTTTCCGCCCATGACAGTTCCCCTAGAAACCCAAATAACTTTTTATACGTTAAGTTTAGTGGAATTGGCTCATTGTGCTTTTTCCAAAACTGGCATAGGGTAGGCAGCAAATAAATTGAGCGTAGAAATAGATGAGTTCGGAAAGCAAACAAAAAATCGCCATTTTGGTTGATGTACAGAATGTGTATTACACCTGTCGCGAAGCGTATCGAAGCAACTTTGATTACAACCAGTTTTGGTATGTTGCCACACAAGGGAAAGAGGTGGTATGTGCTCGTGCTTATGCTATTGCGAGTAACGACCCTAAGCAGCGTCAGTTCCACCATATTCTTCGTGGTGTTGGATTTGAGGTGATGCTTAAACCCTACATCCAGCGTCGTGATGGCAGCTCGAAAGGCGATTGGGATGTGGGTATTACTCTCGATGCAATTGAAATTGCTCCCGAAGTTGAGGAAGTGATTCTAGTTTCGGGAGATGGAGACTTTAGTCTGCTAGTAGAGAGAATTCAGCAGCGCTTCAATAAAACGGTGACCGTTTATGGTGTACCTAAGCTAACATCCCAAACTCTGATTGATTGTGCCGACAATTTTGTCGCGATTGATGACGATTTCTTGCTGTAGTTAATAGTGCAATAAAGAAAGGCGAGTCACTCAGGCTGTACGAAACGTACAATGACTCGCCTCTAATTTATCCTTGATTTGGCTAGTTACGAAGGAATGATCATTTGCCCTAGCAAGTAACCCAAGCAACACGCACCAATCACGCCGATTAAGCCCACAGACATGAATGAGTGGTTGAAGTACCACTTACCAATCTTAGTTGTGCCCGAGGTATCGAAGTTCACAGTCGCGATATCTGAAGGGTAGTTTGGAATAAAGAAGTAGCCGTATACCGCAGGCATCAAGCCGATAAGCAGCGCAGGTTCCAAACCTAAGCCGAGACCAACAGGCAGCATCATGCGAGCCGTTGCAGCTTGAGAGTTCACCACAACCGACACAATGAATAACGCAAGCGCGAATGTCCAAGGATAGTTGGTTACCATCTCTACGATGCCAGATTTAAATTGAGGCATAGCGTACTGGAAGTAGGTATCTGACATCCATGCAATACCGAAGATAGCAATCGCCGCCACCATACCAGATTTAAATACCACCCCATTTGGTACGTCACGCGGGTCAGTTTTGGTCGCAAGCAAAATGATACCGCCGAAGCAGAGCATCATCATTTGAATCACAACTGCCATGCTGATTGGCTTCGAGCCATCTACGATGGTACGAATGTCTGGCCACATCGCGATAACGACGATAACCAAGATAGAAGCAATGAACAGCAATACAGAGTTACGAGCACTTGTTGGTAGTACTTCATCAAGAGACGTCGCAGTTGTGTTGAGGATCTTTTCGCGCCACACAGGATCTTTCAAACGCTCTTGGTATTCTTCATCGTCGTCTAGCTCTTTACCACGCTTTAGGCTGTAAAGTGACATCAACAACGTACCGAATAAGGTTGCAGGTACAGTAACGAGCAGAATTGAGAGCAGAGTGATCTCGTGTTGAATATCAGAGAGTTGCGCCAAGTAGTAAACTACGGCCGCTGAAATTGGTGATGCCGTGATTGCGATTTGAGACGCGACAGAAGCGGCAGCCATAGGACGCTCTGGACGAATGCCGTTTTTCAATGCAACGTCGCCAATGATTGGCATAATGGAGTAAACCGCGTGACCTGTACCGAGCAAGAAAGTCATAAAGTAAGTCACAAAAGGAGCAATAAGGGTGACGCGTTTTGGGTTCTTACGAAGCACACGCTCGGCAACTTGCAGCATGTATTTCAAACCGCCAGCGGCTTCAAGAATGGAAGCACATGTTACCACCGCTAAAATGATCAACATGACGGTGACAGGAGGAGAGGTTGGCGGCATCTTAAAGATGAATACTTCAATCACCAAGCCAATTCCGGATACGACCCCAAGGCCTATACCACCATAACGTGAGCCGATATACAGCATCACGAGCAAAAATAGAAACTCAAGATACAACATGTGGATTTCCTTATTCAAAACAGAGGGCTACATAGCCAAATTACCTCTTTGTATTGTCTCGATATTCAGAAAGAAAATACTTCATGTTGTTCACAATCCGCTGGATAAGAAACAGCAATATTCAATTATTGGCAATAACTCACGCTACACAGGGAAACTGTTAACACAGTTTTATCAGGGTGTTTTTATGCTGTGTATTTTTGCGATCATGTGAGCGTTAAATGCGAAGAGGTTTAAGAGTTTGTTGCTATTCATCGCATACGTAACCAGACCTTACAGCTTCACAGAACTCGGAAATACAGTCATAACTAACCCTAAGAGTGCTTCTTTGTTATGAAAACGCAAAGGATAATAGTTTGCATTGCGATTGGGGCTTGGGTATAAAGGTGTCAGAATGACTACACCAACAATAAGCCACCATGTCTGAGCAATTTTTCCCGCAACTGTTTCAAACTTCGAGTGAGATTACACCTTACCTACACGGTGATATCGGCGAGATAGGGCAAGAAGCTATCCATATAGAGAATGATATCAACCCGATCATCCAAGTCCTTTACCAGCAAATCTCGGAGGCTCATCCGGAAGCGGGAAAAGCATATTGGTTGACAAGAACGTGGGATTTACTTTGTTGGCAGCCAGTTTATGTCGCATTCATCTCTATTTACGGTTACCACATGTTGCCAAACATTCGCGAGATAGCGCAGCACCTCAAACCTTGTTTTGTTTCTGGGTACCGATTCGCCGACGAAGCGCATATACATGGCGAGCCAGAAGCGTTGATAAAAGAGGCGGGGCGTCAAATCCGAGAACTGTTCGACTTCTATCAACAAGAGATGAGTCAATGGACACGCATTCGTCCTGGCTTCACCCATCAATTGATGTCGGACGGAATCATGGCTTGTTTAATTCGTCTCCAACAGCGCTTTCCGCAAATGACTAACTCGACACTTCAGGAGCATGCGGTCTTGTGGCTAAGCGCAATGGGTTTGGATGTTGATAATAGTCGCTCACTTCATGAGACGGAATCTGATCAGCCGCTAAAGTTAGTAAGAAAAAGTTGTTGTTTAGTCTATAAGTGTGAAGGCAGAAAGCTTTGTGCAGATTGTCCTCGTTTAGAGGAAAATCGACAGCTTATGAGCAAGAAGGTTCTTAATTAACATTTATTTAACTTGTGTAACAGTGCTCGATTTGAGAGTGAGAATAAGTATCATTGCATGCTCTTGTTGACAACAAAAAGATAAATACAATGATGAAAAGGACGTTTTCTTTCAATCTCATCGTACTTGCGATGAGCAGTGGATACGCAGTTAGCTCAATAGCAGCAGAAGATCTTCAACAAACATCGACTCCGAGCGATGAGCAATTGGTTGTTGTAGGCAGTGTGATGCCGAAATCGATCTCCGATATTCCAGGAACGGTTTGGTTTGTTGGCCAAGAAGAGATTGCTCAGCAATATCGTGCGGGCAAGACACTGGGTGATATTCTTTCTGCAACCATCCCTTCTTTAGACGTCGGCACCGGTGGTCGAACTAACTATGGTCAGAACCTTCGCGGTAGAGCAATGTTGGTAATGATTGATGGTGTCTCGTTACAGTCTTCTCGCCCGATTAGTCGTCAGTTAGACGCAATAGACCCATTCAACATCGAGCGAATTGAAGTACTATCTGGTGCAACCTCCATTTATGGTGCAGGCGCTACTGGTGGTGTTATTAACATTATCACCAAGAAAGCGTACTCGGATGACTTGTCGTTTGAATCCTACGTGAGTGGCACTACAGGTTTTAATAGCAGCGATGACTTTGATTACAAACTCGCTCAGTCTATCTCGGGTGGTAATGAGCGAATTACCGCTAGAGGTTCGGTTGTGTACACCGAGACACAAGGTGCATTTGACGCAAATGGCGACATTGTCACCCCAGACATTTCACAGGGCTCTTTGCAGTATAATTCAACGCTCGATGTTATGGGCTCGACCGAGATTCAAATCTCCGATGCCAGCAAGTTAAACCTTGTCGCACAATACTATGACAGCCAGCAAGATTCGCCATACGGTTTGTACATTGTTAACAATAAATTTGTTGACGTACGAGAGGGGTTCGATTCCGACCGTGAACATGGTACAGAGCGAGTTCTCTTAAGTGCGAACTACGCTCACGACAGCGTATTCGGTCATCAACTGATAGGCGAGTTATCTTACCGTAGTGAAGACCAAACCTTTACTCCTTATTACCAAAGTGCCTCTCAACAAAAAACAGAAGTTTTTGCTGGGCGCTTAGCGTTAGCTAAAAGCTGGGAGTCATTCAAACTTGTTTATGGTGTCGATGCGTACTTAGACCGTTTTGAAAGTAACCAGGCTCTGTTCGATCCAACCATTGCGAACAGCTCTGGGAACTTAATTAATCGAACCTATGCCGAAGTGGGGCGTTACCCAGATGTTGATGTGGCGTCTTACGCAATGTTTGTCCAAGGGGATTACCAAATCAATCAAGATTGGTCAGTACAAGCAGGCTACCGCTACCAATACATGGACAATAAGATTGATGATTTTGTTGCCTATAGTATACAAAAGAAGATCGCATCGGGTAATGGTGTATCAGCGGATGCGGTACCAGGTGGCAGCACTGACTACTCTGTGAGCTTATTTAATTTGGGCACCATTTATCAGCTTAACGATGAATCTCAGCTTTGGGCGAACTTCTCTCAAGGTTTCGAACTCGCTGATCCTGCAAAGTACTACGGCCAAGGTAGCTACGATGCCGCGGATGCAAATGGTCACTACGCGTTGAACAATAGCATTAACGTATCTGACTCAAAAATGTCGGGCATCAAAACGGACAGCTATGAAATCGGTTACCGATTAGATACCGATACTGTCGCACTGCAAGCGGCGGGTTACTACTCGGTGTCGGATAACTCAATCAAGTATGACAAGAAGACGCTCCTAATCACCAATGTTGATGACGAGAAACGTGTATACGGTGCCGAAGCAAACATTAACTACTGGGTAAACCGTGATATTTTGTTAGGTGCATCAGGTCACTATGTGGTTTCTGAGCTGAAAACCAACGGTAAGTGGGAAGATCTAAGCGCGGGTAAAGCAAGTACATCAAAAGCGAACGCGTGGGCGGCTTACTATCAGGATGGCTATTCAGTACGTTTACAAAGCCAGACGATGTTTGATTACGAAGATGACGCAAACAATAAACTAGATGGATACACTACGTTTGATCTTCTTGGTAACGTAACACTACCTATCGGGCAGTTAGGTTTTGGTATTCAAAACCTATTTGACGAAGACTACACAACCGCTTGGGGACAACGTGCGCAGATTCTTTATGCAGCACACTACGATGCAGCAGCGTACGACTACAAAGGAAGAGGTCGCACATTCACACTGAACTACAGTGTCGAATACTAAAGCTAACTCTCTCCGAATATCAAAAAAGCCGCTGAAAGCGGCTTTTCTTTTAGGCTTGATCTGTCTGCGCTGTGTCTACAACGTTTTCCGTGTGTTCTGAAGCTTGGTTTTGTTCTTCAGCTTCCATTTTCGCGCGTTCAGCTTTGGAGATATAACGCGGCTTATTGCTCTTATGTAGCTTAGCGTTATGCTTCTTCTGCTTCGCTTTCAAGATCTGATTGATTTTCTTCTTGCGGTTCATGGTGGTGGTCCTTTAATTTAGCGAGGCAGGATAGTTACTTTTTTATCAAGTTACAACTAAATAAGCGCCGGTATCGGTCGCAAAATTCAAGTACGTTCCTATGTCCAATCATCTATCGCGTTTTAATGGAGCCCAAATGAAAACACTGTACACCGAACGTTTGATACTGCGTCTTGTGAGTGTAGATGATGCACCATTTATACTAGAACTTTATAACCACCCAGACTTCTACCGTTTTGTCGGAGACAAACAAATTCGTACCGAATATGAAGCGGCGCGTTACATAAAAGAAAACATGCTACGCATGCAACAAATTAAAGGCGTGAGTTTACTCGTTGTAGAGAAGAAAGAAGATGGGCAACCCATCGGGATTTGTGGGTTGGTTAAACGTGACACATTACAATACTATGATCTCGGATATGGATTTTTACCTTCCGCTTATGGCTTCGGCTACGGAACGGAGTCTGCAACCGCAGTGCTGGAATACGCTAGAGAGGAAATGAAACTCGATAATTTGGTTGCCATCACCAATAATGACAATATTCGTAGTATAAGTTTGCTCAAAAAACTGGGCTTTGAGTTTGAACGAGTTGAGCAGCAATATGATAATGGCCGCACGTTAGAACTTTACACAATGATGTTGTGATTTTTGGATAGCGCATGAGCGATATTTTACTTGGCAAACTCGCCACTGAATTTAAGACAGTAAAAGCCATGGTAGAGGTTTACTGTCATGACCATCATGGAACAAAACGTGACTTATGCTCAGAATGTCGTGAGCTGCTTGAATACGCAGAAGTGCGCCTCGACCGCTGTCCTTATGGAGAGAATAAACCGACGTGTAACAAATGTCCGATTCACTGCTACAAACCAGAGCCGAAAGAACAAATGCGTTTGGTCATGCGTTACTCTGGCCCCAGAATGTTACTGAAACATCCCATCTTGGCGGTTCGTCATTTGCTTCATGAAAAGCGCATGGTACCGGAAAAGCCTGCAGCGAACGCGTCAAACCGTCACAAGCGTTTATCTAAACAAAAATTCGAAGAATAAAAAAACGAGGGCGACATGCCCTCGTTTTCGTTGAGTAGAAGCGGCGTGGTTAGAGGCCAGCGGCCATACGCTGCTTGGTTTTGCTCGCAGCAAGTAGCATGTATACGCCAGTCGCAACCAAAGCGGCAAACAAGTAGCCTAGCAAGCCGTGTTCTTGGCCCATGAATTTATCAGCGACAACAGGACCAGCAACAGAGCCGATGCTGTAGCTAAACAGCATGACTTGTGTCGCAGAGACAATAAAGCGTTCATCAAGACCTTCGCAACCTAAGTTGATTGCAATCGGGTACAAAGCAAAAGTAGCTGCACCTAAAAAGAATAATGCAGCAGCCAATACCACGGCTGACGAGGAAATAAACGTCATACCGATCGAAAAAATACCCAAAATACAGAAAAACGCCATTAGCACTGTGCGGCTCATGTATTTGTTTAACGCGGTCACCATTGGTTGAACTAGCATGCCACCTAGAATCACTAGCGCCATCAATGTACCAATGTCTTGATGGCTAATTTTACGGTTAGTTAACTCAACTGGCATTAATCCGTAGATCGCGCCTAAGGTCAAACCTGAAACAACACAACCAATAATTGCTGCATGGTTTAGTTTGGCAATTTGCTTAAATGATAAAGCGGTTGATTCATGGCTGTTTGGCTGCTCACACTCAATGAACATTAGCACCAGCATCGCCATTAGGATCAACGTCGTGATCGCAATAAACGGAACGCCGCCACTTACGCCAAGCACGCCAATACCAAACTGGCCTAATGCTGAACCACCATAAAGCGATAGCATGTACAAGCTCAAACGTTTCGCACGCGATGCTTCGTCTCCAGACATTAGCCAAGACTCAACAATGACAAAAACACCAGCAACCGCGATACCCGCAATAAAGCGAGCGGCAAGCCACATCAATCCGTTAGCAAACACGGGTAGTGTGACGATAGTTAGCGAAAATACGGCCAAGCAACCAATAAACGCGTTACGGTGACCAACTTGACGTACGATACGTTCAATAAAAATAGCACCGGTTAATAAGCCGCCATAAAACACACTCGCCAACCAACTCGCGTAATCTGCTGAGATGTTGTATTCACCGAGCATGAGAGGGATCAAGCTCATTAAATAGCCCGAAGCCACCGCATAAAGAGACAGTGCGACGACTGGAACTGTAACTCGTGGTGATGCTGCAGGAACGACTGTGTTTTCCACTGTTTTGCGCCTATAAGTTAAATGAAATCTTAGGGTTATTCGGCGCGAATATGAGGCTAATAGTTAGGCAAGTAAAATGATAAATTTAAGTCGTTTCGATAAATAATATTTGTTAACTAGATAGGTTGATAAGTTGCATAAAAACGCCAACCTACAAACAAGGTTGGCGTGGAAGATTATTTAGTAAGTGCTTGATTTAACCATTGATCGAATTGAGTTTTAGGTAACGCACCATTGATCATATCAACGCGTTGACCATTCTTGAAAACCATAATGGTAGGAATACTGCGAATACCAAATTGCGTCGCAAGTTGTTGTTGAGCTTCGGTATCAATCTTAACAAAACGAGCCGTTCCGGCTTGCTCATGAGCAACATCAGAGAAAACAGGAGCAAAGCCAACGCACGGGTTGCACCATGGGGCCCAAAAATCTACTACAACAGGCATATCACTTTGTAATAGAGCAGAAAAGTTATCTTGTGTACCTTCGATAGGCGAGCCGTCTAAAAGTGCACTTTTACATTTACCGCAAGTTGCAGATTCGGCAACGCGCTCATTAGGGACACGATTTAGACCGCCGCACGAAGGGCAGCGAGTTTTAAACGATGACATGACTTCTTCCTTTATTACGTATTGATGAAAACATGACTTACCAGTCAGCCTCATTATTTGTATACTTATTTTTTAACCTGCCGAAATAACGCAGCGCAGGTTTGTATTTGAGCCTAAGGTTCTAAGAAATTTTATTAAAATACAACAATAAATAGGTCTGCGATGACAAATTACTACGCTGAAATTACAGGTTGGGGGAAATGTGTTCCGCCAGCCGTGCTCTCTAACGATGATCTTAGCACTTTCCTCGATACTTCCGATGAGTGGATTCGTACCCGCACTGGTATCGAAAACCGCCGTATTAGTCATGTAAACACGTCAGACATGGCGACCGTTGCTGCTAAACATGCATTAGCTCGAGCAGGCGTCGATGCAACAGACGTGGATTTAATCATTGTGGCGACTTGTTCACCAGATTCATTGATTCCAAATATCGCGTCTAAGGTACAGCAGAACCTAGGTATTCGTGCAGCCGCTGCCTTTGACTTAAATGCCGCATGTACGGGATTTGTCTATGGCCTAGAAACGGGCACACGTTTGATTCAATCAGGTAACTATCGTAACGCGATCATTATTGGTGCGGAAAGATTGTCTTTCTACATCGATTGGGCAATGCGAGATACCGCTGTTCTATTTGGTGATGGTGCGGGCGCCGTTGTGTTATCAAGAACGGAAAAAGAAACGGGTTTACTACAGTCTCAAATCGGTTGTGACGCAAAAGGCCGCGATATTCTGTCCGTACCAAAGTTTGGTACTTGTATGGATCGCTTTGCGGAAGACAACGGTTACTGGGATTTCAACTTTGTAGGACAAGAAATTTTCAAACGTGCAGTAAAAGGCATGGGGCTAGCTGCGAAAACCGTACTGAAAGCATCACAGTTAACGACGGAACAAATCGATGTTGTGATTCCGCATCAAGCGAATATTCGTATTATTCAAACCTTGTGTGACCTGTCTGGAATTCCACACGACAAAGCGTTTGTTAACATTCAAAACTATGGCAATACTTCAGCTGCGACCGTGCCAATTGCATTGTGTGAAGCGGTAGAGCAAGGTCGAGTTAACCCAGGTGATAATATGCTTCTTGCTGCGTTTGGTGCAGGTTTGACATGGGGTGCGGCAGTATTGAAATGGGGTGACCGCGTAACGCCAGTTTCTGAAAGTGATGCGGTTCTGCCTGAATGTGAGCAATCCGCGTTAGAATTACTTGAGCGTGCCATTAAGCTGTGTAATGAACGCCGTCGCGACGAGGTGTAACGGACACTCTGCAAACATAAGATGAGTAAGGGAGCGCGAGGCTCCCTTATTTGATGATGCGTTCTACAGCTAACCTGTAAAATATCTTAAGCCATAAAACCCAGGTTTGAATGAGTAAAATTACGGATGTTCGGGAAGACGTATTCCAGTGCAGCGTTATCACTCACGCCCATCCACTGTGCTAGTGTTGAACCAACTTGATCAGCGGCAATTTTGGGTATGAGTCGGCCTTGAGAGTAATCATCGTTTCCGCCCAGTATTAGTTCCGGCCATGTACCGATAGGTTGTTTCCCATTTACCGCGCCTCCAATTAATAGTTGATGGCCACCCCAGCCATGATCAGTACCATTTCCGTTGCTCATCATCCGTCGACCGAAGTCAGACATAGTGAAAGAGGTGACTTGCTTGTTTAGCCCTAACCGTTCGACCGCACGATACATTGCCAAAAGGTTTGTCGCGAGATCCTCAAGTAACACTGGATGACGTGCCAGTTGCGAATCGTGTAGGTCATACCCAGAGTGTTTAACGAAAAAGACTTGTCGTTGCTGCTTCAGGACATCTTGGCTTGCTATCAATTTGTACACGGTTTGCATCTGCTTGCCGAGCGTCGATGACGTAAACAGCGGCTCGTCAGCAATGTGGTTGAGTTGCTCGCTCAGTACACTGCTCATTACCATCGACTCATCAACCATCAAATTAAAATGACCATTAAATGGATTGTCAGTTTGATGAGAGAGAAGGCGATCATAGATCCCCTTGTATAGCGGGTTATCAATCGCGGTAAGCTGAACTGCGCGATCTTTTTTCAGGACGGTTTGGCGGTGTTCCATTGCCCGTAACCAAAGCGAGTTGCCATGCACACTGTATAGCGGTGTTATTTCTGATTCAGAGTTTAATACATCCAACATTCTGCCAGCCCAACCAAGATTTTTAGACTCACTCATTCCACCAAGTAACCAAGCGTCTGTTTGAGAATTATGAGAAAACAGTTGCTCGGGAAGTGATGCTTCATCTTGCTCAATAGCTTGTTTGGTGACGGGGTGGTTGAGAATGCCACTATTGAGCACGATGCTGGCATCGCCTTGTTCGAAAACGGAAGTCAACGCATTTAACTTTGGGTGTAAGCCGAGCTTCACTGGGTGATTTGAGCTATCGACAGCACTCAAATTGATAGGGAGTATGTCTTCTTTGGCGACAGAGAGTGGCCCTCTGACTTTGGAATATTGACGATAGTGCGCCTCCGATAATGGCAGTATGGTGTTGAATGCATCGTTTCCGCCTGCTAAATACACACATATTAATGCTCGAAAGTCATTGGATGGCGCTGCGAGAGAGTAACCTGGCAGACTAAGAGAGGCTAGTGCGCCCATCGATAGCGTGCTTTGTATAAAATGTCGTCGTGAAATATCCATAATTCACTCCTAATCCTGAATATAGAATTCGTCGCCAGAAATGGCGGTAAATATCACTAGAGCGAGTTTTGTTGTTGGCACATAGTCACCACGATAATCATTCAGGGCGGTGAGCATGAGCTCTTTCAATTCAGCAGAAGCCGTTCCAGCAAAGAAACGCTCGTTAACCAATTCGACTAAGGCACGGTGATCGTCCAGAAGAAGATAAAACTCGTTAAGATCGAAGTGGTAGGAATCACCACCTCCTCTACGAGTGCTGGTTAACATATAGTTGACCAAATCGGTATAAACAGACCAATTGAGAAGTTCATACTCTGGAGAGTTAATACCAGACTCCGTAAACTCGTTAGACGGCTGATAGTCTGGAGAGTAAAAATTAAACACGGAAGGAGAACGAAGCGGCCCTTGATTAGCGATGTTCATCATCGTTGTTGCGTCTTCGTAACGTGATCCTTTAACCGTAAAACCTGATGCTCGATGAAAATTAGTCAGGACCAGTATCGGTTCTTTCACTTTTATAGGCGGGGTATCCGTCATCCCTAATGCTTCAGGGTCGAGCAATATGGCTCGAACAACGGCGGTTAGATCGCCTTTTTCTCCTTCCCCATTGTTGTTAAATATCGTAGCAACACGCGCGACGTACTCTGGGCTTGGATTTGAACTGACCAAACGTTGGATAAGTAACTTTGAAACAAATGGAGCAACATTTGGGTGAGACATCAACATATCAATCACTTTTGAAAGCTCTTCTTGTGCGGTTAGACCCGATGGGATCACGTTCCCTAGAAATCGCTTCTCGCCGGTGTCGTGTCTTTGACTGATAACTCGCATCGGTTTCACGAATGCGATGTCGGAATTTTTCCATCCAGTTAATGCTCGCGCGAGCTCTTGAATATCAGTTTGATTGTACGTGGGGATAGGTTTGCCTGTTGCGTGGTTTAGCTTTTTACTGCCATCTAAATTGAGTTCATACAAACCGATAGTGAATAACTGCATTAACTCTCGAGCAAAGTTCTCATCGGGAAGCGTTCCTGTCCCACTATTTTCTTTTGCACTACCGAGCATAGACAAATAGCTCCCCATGACTGGATGGATGGAAACGTCATACAACAGGTCTCGGTAGTTGCCAAACGCATGCTCAACCAACAGATCGTAGTAATTCACTAACCCTGTAGGTTTGCTGGAAAGAACGCCGCCATAACGAGAAACGACTACGATCTGACTCAATGCATAAGCCGTTCGCTGTCTGAGCTGATCTTCAGCAGTAACAACAATCTGATACCAAGCATTTTCTCGGTTTGACTGTAGGCCTTTAGAAAAAGGCGTTTGATAAAGTGGTTGATGGTAGGTTGCTGGCAGGTTGATTTGTTTCTGTATCCAGTCCCCTAACCCGTTTTCCCTAACCTCATTAATTAACGCAGGAGTTGGTCCAAAAGAGGTTTGATAGAGAAAACGCGCAACGGTTTGATCGGATGGGGATTGCTGTATTTGTGCTGATACATTAGACCCATGGCTCAGCAATAAGATAGCCAATCCTAGTACCCAAGCAGAGATTTTATTTAGCTTCTGACGTCTCATAGTTAACTCGCTTACCCGAAGTAACGATTTAAGTCCATTTAACGGGAGTTATTAAGCTCTTTTGAGCTGTTTAGTAAATTTATGAAAATCAAGCAGCTGCATAGGCGAGTATAGTAGCAATAAGTGGTGAACAAAAAACTCAAACGATGAATTTGGTACTATAGTGCTAGAATTTTTTGATGCTATTTTTTCTAAGATACTGATATTAAATATGGCCAATGAAGAGTGACAAGCAGAGGTATCGCAATGGATATAGAAGGGGGACAGCTAAAGTACTGTTAACAAGAGATTGGTCTGTTTGTTAAGGCTTAAGTTAGTTTCAAGAAATTATTGAGCCAATAAATAAAGTCCATTGGTTTGCACAAGAGAAAACCACACGGATGTTCTCTTGTACAAAGCAACAAAGGTTATTTTCGGGCAAGCTTATGGTGAGCACGAGAAAAGTGATCGGCACAAAATGCGCCCACAATCGAGAGTTCGCCAGCCAGACAAAGCGAAGCTGCGACTTCGGCTAACGCTTTCGCATTGCCGTTGCCGTGCAAACCCAAAATATCCAAACATGCTTTTTGCGTTGGAAGGCCAGTACCACCGCCAACCGTTCCCACCATGATGTTTGGCAAGGTCACGCACGCGTACAAGTTGCCTTGAGCGTCCACATCCATACGAGTGATTCCAATGGCAGACTCTGCAACGCAAGCGGCATCTTGACCACAAGCAATGTAAAGCGCGGCAAGGGCATTTGCGTAATGCGCGTTGACGCCAATTGTCCCGCTGAGTAAACCACCCACCGTGGTCATTTTGCCAAATTGAACCATAGACTCCGGCGTCGTATGCAGATATTTTTCCACCAACTCAGCAGGAATGGTCACTTCGGCGGATACTTTCTTACCGCGTACCGAGCGCAGTGTGTGTGCGTTTGGTTTTTTGTCGCCTGATAAGTTGCCATCCAAGAATGCTTGAGTTGGTTTGATTGGGCTGGTCGCCAAAATATGATGGAACACTTCGTTTGTTGCGATGGTCACCATGTTTTGTCCGGAAGCGTCACCAGTCACGTATTCAAAGACCAAATAAACATGGTTTCCTTCGATATTTACATTGATGTCTTTGAGTTTGCCATGTGAGGTGGTGGATTCCGCAATTTGACGAAATACGTCAAACTGGGTCACAACCCAACTGACGAACTGGCCGGCGTCAGCAAGGTGATTAAAGGCGAATACTGGTGTTCGGCTCACCCCTTCACTTAGTAACAATGCGCTCGCGCCACCAGCGGCGGTGATAAGATTTGCGCCACGGTTGTAGGAAGCGACTAACGCGGCTTCTGTCGTTGCGAGCGGAACCAAAAAGTCATCGTTCGCATACAAGCCGTTGACGCGCAAAGGGCCTGCAATGCCGACCGGCACATTAACAGTACCAATGAAGTGCTCGATGTTGTTGGAGTAAGCATCGCAATGTGACTGCGTGAAAGGATCAAGGAGATGATCTTTATTGGTCACGTGTTCCAATACTTGCCAACGGCGCGCCAAATGATTATCCGACAGGCCAGGGCTTAAGCAGAGACGTTTCTCTGGCTTGTGAAACTTCGGTTCTAATGCCGATTGAATCTTACTGCTGGTTTCGATATCGGAAAGGGCGGAGCTTTGAACAGGGTTATCTTGGTTTAACTTCGGCATACAAACGTTAACTGAAAAATCGAACCAGAGATTGTAGTGATTGAGGCTTTGATTACAACGTTGATTATACGTTTTGCAACAAATACCACTGTGCAAGCGCCTTTATTATCCAAGTGATTTGATATTGGAGCGACGAATTTATCGGACATAAATGGGTTTTGACAATGAATGTTGAGTAAATGGTAGATCCGGGAGGTTATGGCTTTTAGAGAAACTGGCCTGTAGGTGTTTTGATTCGACAAGGTGTAAGCATGAGTGCCTTAAGAGCGGAATGGTTCAATCTATGAAAGGAATAAATTGTCTAACCCAGTCCCTTGGGTCAGACGTTAGTTTGAATCGGTTGTTCAAAAACTAGTTGAAGGCGCGAGCCACACGTCCCGCACTTTGAATACGGTAATGGCCAACGTAAGCAGGAACAAATACAGATTGTCCCTTCGCGGCGGTTAACGTCTCACCGTTATCACTGATGAGTGTCAGGTCGGCATCAATCGCCATCAAAATCTCTGCGCTATTGGCATCAACCACTTCATTGTTCGGTTGGTTAAGAATGCTGAAACTAAAGTCTGCCACTGGGACCGGATAAAGGCTTTGGCAACCATCGGCATTGGGTTCTAGAACAAGGCTGTTAAACGGCTTAGGCACAAAGTCTGTGCATTTAACCAGTTCTTCAACATCCATGTGTTTCGGCGTGAGTCCTGCACGCAAAACGTTATCTGAGTTCGCCATGATCTCTAATCCCGTACCTTTAATGTAAGCGTGTGGCGTTCTTGCGCTCAGGAACATCGCTTCGCCAGGTTGCAGCGTGATGACATTCAACAGTAATGGCGCAAACAAGCCGACATCGCCAGGGTATTGAGTGGATAGATCCAAGATGAGCTGGAAAACGTCGCTGTCAGTGCCTTGCTCCGATTGACGTGAAGCGTGGGCAAGAAGCTGTTTCAGTGCTCGCTCTTTTGTTTCTCCTTCCATGGTAAGAATGTGCACAAAGAAATCGCGTAAACCTTGTGAGTTGATTTCGCGTTTGAATGTGTCAAGAGGCGCGCGTAGCTCATCGATATCGCAAAGGCTAAATGCCTCAATAATCTCGGCATACGAGCGAAAACCGTTCATGGCTTGGTAACTTGTCAGCGCGTACACCAACTCAGGTTTGTGGTTTGGATCCTTGTAGTTACGATGGCTTGCGTTTAGTGGGATCCCGGCACTTTGTTCTTTTTCGAAGCCTATTTCGGCATCTTGTTTGCTTGGGTGAACTTGAATCGACAGTGCATGTTCGGCCGCTAAGATCTTAAACAGAAAGGGCAGGTCGCCAAATTTCGCTGCGGTTTCTGCTGATAAGTAAGCGGGTTGGTTTTGTTTGATCAGTTCAGACAAAGGCAGCGTGTTTTGCTCAATCTGAACTTCAGAGCAGCCGTTTGGGTGAGTACCCATCCATACTTCTGCTTGAGGCTCATTCGTTTCGTTAGAAAAGCCAAACAAATCGTGAATAGAAGAGGTGCTTCCCCAAGCGTAGTTTTGGATTTTGTTGTTCATTTGAAAGAAGCTATGCGATGAAATAGTGTTCAAATTCATGAATTTTTCCCATAGTTAACCCTCCGAACTGAATCGGAAGAAAAATTGAGCAGAGATACGTTAAATAAGGTGGGCGAGCGCGGTTAGGTCACTCGCCAATTTGCCCGAAGGGCGATAAGTCGATTTACAACCGAGGTTTTGGTTCGAGTGGTTTTCGTGATGGTTGCGCTTGCAAAAATGGCAGTAACAAAAGGCCAATGACGGCTGCACAAACTGAAATGGTGATGAAGAAACCCGTCCAATGATATTCTTCAAGAATTAACGCCAGTGGATAACCAGACAATGCTGCGCCCATGTAGGCGAACAAGCCCACGAATCCTGTTGCCGCGCCGGCAGAATCTTTGTGAGAGCACTCCGCCGCCGCCATACCGATCAGCATTTGTGGTCCAAAGACAAAGAAGCCGATGGAGAACAATCCCGCGGCTTGGAATGCAAAGTTAGTCAGAGGCATCAGCCAAAGCGCGGAGACAGATAAGAAAATCCCAATAGCGAACAGCAAGTTCATTGGCCCACGGTTACCGCCAAAGAGTTTGTCTGAGCCCCAACCCGCAACCAATGAACCAACAAAACCGCCGATTTCAAACATCGACAGAGCAGCGTTGGCGTTAATCAGGCTATAGTGATGCTGCTCGGTCAAGTACAGGTTTCCCCAGTCATTGATTGCGGTTCGGACGATGTAAACCAACACATAACTGAACGCGAGTAGCCAGATGTATTTGTTGTTAAATACGTACGATTTCAGAATTTCGCGGTAGGTGAGGCCACGTCCGTAATTTTCTTGCGCAAGTTCTAATGCGTCGTTGCGCCATTGGCCGACACTTGGTAAACCCATTGTTGTGGGTTTGTCGCGCAATCGCCAACAAACGAATAGACCGAGCAATACCCCGATGATGCCGGGTAGAATAAAGCCTTCACGCCAGCTGTAGTGCAACGTTAAATAACCCACCAAAATAGGGATCAGCGCGCCACCAACGTTGTGTGCGGTGTTCCAAATCGCCCATAAGAAGCCACGCTCGGAACGTGAATACCAAGTCGTTAACAGCTTGGAGCATGAAGGCCAGCCCCAGCCTTGGAACCAGGCGTTTAAGATCCACAGAGTAATGAAAGCCGCGAGTGAGCTAGAAAAACCGAACGCGATATTGACCAGACCTGTCGCAATCAATCCTAATCCCATGAAATAACGAGGGTTAGAGCGATCCGAAATCGTGCCAGAAATAAACTTCGAGCAGCCGTAGGTGATGTAGAAAAGTGTACCGATAAGACCCAAGTCGCCTTTATCTAAGCCAAGGTCGGTAATCATCGCTGGTGCTGCGTAGTTAAAGGTCTTACGGGTAAAGTAGAAACCTGCGTAGCCGATGTACATCCCCAACATAATGTGCAAACGCCAATGGCGGTAACGCTGGTCGATTTGCTCGTTGCTCAGACTCGGTTGAGTAAATTTAGGTGAACGTAAAAATCCAAACATCTTGAGTTACACCTTAGGTAAAGTAATGCTGATTTGTGTGCCGATCATTTGATCGCTGGTGGAGTAGATAACCATTTTTCCACCTAACGCGTGCACACGCTCTTGCATGCCGCGAACGCCCATGCCTTTCATGCTGTCCTGAACTTTGAAGCCGACACCATCATCGTGAATCATTAGTGACACCGCCGCTTCTCCGATCGTCAGTTCAATACTGATCAACTGCGCTTCTGCATATTTGGCGGCGTTATTCAATGACTCTTGGCATAAACGGAATAGGGTGACTTTGAGCGTGTCACTCAAGTTGGTGTAATCGCCTTGCCAGTTCAGTTGAACAGTCGTTCCGTGATTGGCAAATTCCATCTCTCGCGTCAGTTGCTCGACGGATTCTTTCAAGTCCAAATCATCCAGCATTTTTGGTCTTAGCTTGCTTAACAGTCGCTTAGTGGTGTCGTACACGTTGAGGGAAAGTCTTTCAATCATGTCTGCGCAACCTACGCTTGTTTCGGCGTTATTTACCCGCTTAATGATGTTGGCTTGTGTGCGGATCGCCGTGATGTTCTGTCCAATTTCGTCATGTAGCTCGCGCGCAATATCGCGTCTTACCGATTCTTCCGCTTTGATAAGCTGGCGAGACAAATTCTGATTGCGTGCAAGTTCGCCGCGCAGTTTGTGATTGAGGTCTTTTTGTTTCTGAACCCCTAAGCCGAGCATAATGCCGGTGATGGTTTGCGCCGAGAGAGATAATAACAAATCGGTGATTTCTAGATTTGATACGCCGCTGCGAGCCGCAATCAGCGCAATGCTGTTGAGCATGGTGGCGAGTAGAGCACCTTGCCAGCCGTAACGCAGAGCAAGCACGATGATTGGAATCGCCATACAAAACGGCGCAAACCGTTTTAGCTCTTCAGGCAAACTGGTTTGCACCAAAATACTGCCGATCAAAAGCAGCGCATAAAGCACGATATGACGTACCTGAAATACAACGGCATTACTAAGTAGGAGAGAGCTAAGCGGAGACCAACGACTTTGGAACAAATAGCTCCACAACAGGTAGCACATAGGCACCACGAGCAAGCCTCCAGAAATGCTAGCCAGCCATACCATGTAAACAGAAGGCACGTGAAATCCGACCGCCATTACGTTGATGAAGGCGGTAATGATGATCACAATGCCCATGACGGCTAAGTGGCGGTTTTGGTCACCGTAGTAGTATTTTTTCGCAATCAGTGTGACCGGGATACTGGCAATGCTCGCAATCAGCACGGTAAGCCACTGCGGTTGACCCAGTAACATCGCAAGTGCGATGGAAAGTCCCCACTCCGAAAGGTAAATCGTCGGCCAATAAGCGGTGCGAGTGTGAAGGGCGACACCTAATCGTAAAGCGAAAGGAAACAATAAGATCGCCAGCTCGGGATCATTGACAAAGTAGTAGGCGATCACCCACAAACAGAACCAGGCGCAGGCCATAACAAAAAGTCCGCAAATGGTGGTAACAGCATAAGCTCGCATTAAAAGGACTCTTGAGAAAATAGTTTGGCGAGCTCAACGTTGTTTTTCACGCCGAGTTTGTCGATGGCATTCGCACGATGCACATGCACGGTCTTGTGGCTCAAGCCAAGCTCTGCCGCGACAGACTTTACATCCAACCCATTGGCAAGTAGCTGACATACCTCGTTTTCACGTTTTGTCAGTTGGCATAGAGAGGTGGTGTTGTCGCTAGGCGTTGCAAGTTTAAGTGCAATATCTGATGTGAGGTAACAGCCGCCAGAAGCACTGGTTCTCACGGCTTGAATAAGTTCGTCTGGGCTACAGCGTTTACTAAGATAGCCTTTTGCACCTAGCTTTAGTGATTTTTCCACCATCGCAGGGGAGTCATGCACGCTAAGCATCACGCAGGCAATGCCAGTTGGTATTTCGCTAAGAAAGTTTAAGCCGCTTTCATCTGGCATGGAGATATCTAGGATGACGACATGAGGGTGTACCGCAGGCAAGCCTTTGCGCGCTTCGGCGACAGAGCCGAATTCACCGACAACGGTAATATCACTTTCTAAATTTAATAATTGTGCGAAACCTGAACGCACGATGACGTGATCATCAACTAGAGCAACATGAATCATTATTACAACCAAATAGAGCAGACGACTAACAACAATAAGCTCCAACAGGAGCCAATAGAAAAACCTTTAATGATACTGAATTGATCAACTCATTTTAATGATCTTGCGCGCTTTACCGAAGTAAAGCGCGCAGAGAAGTTAGGCTTGGTTTTGTGCAAGTTGAAGCTTCTTCGCGTGTCGAATCTTCTTCTCTTCCGCGATAGCGACGAAAGCAAGCAAAACAATACAAATCATGGCGGAGGTATCTAGAGCTGCGAAGGTACCTTTCCAACCTGTTAAGCCGAAGATAGGTGTACCGTCTGCAATCATACCGAGACCAAGTTTCGCGAAGCTGTCACCGATTAGGTAAGCGAATGTACCTTTTACGCCGTCAGCCACACTGATTGCTTTTTTAGGGACAAAACCAACCGCGGCAACACCGATAAGAAGTTGCGGACCAAACACCAAGAAGCCCAATACAAATAGTGAGGCTAAGTACATGAACTCGCTAGTGGCGTGTTGGTAGAACTCAAGCGATACGATGATCAAACCAAGAGACACACAAGCAACCAATGCGCGGCGACCGTTTGCTAAGTCAGATAAGTAACCCCACATCAAAGTACCCACAAGCGCACCGACTTCGAATAGAGTAAAGCCAGAGATTGCCGTTTCTTTTGACAGACCAAGTTCTTGGTACGCGTATACCGTTGACCATTGGTCGATACCGATACGAACGATGTAAAGGAAGATGTTGGCAAAGCAAAGTAGCCAGATAACTTTGTTTTTAAGAACGTATTCAACAAAGATTTCTTTTTTGGTCATCTGGTTTTCTTCAGCGGCGGTGTCTTCTTCACTCACTGCTTCATCGAAAAGTTCTTCTACTTTACCTAGACCGTAAGCTTCTGGAGAGTCGCTACCAAAGCGCATACCGATAAAACCAACGATGATCGCGATGATAGAAGGGAACACGAACATGCCGATTACGTGTCCGTCGAATAGGTAGTTGGCACCGAAAAGAGCAACACCCGCTGCGCCCGCACCACCAACGTTGTGTGACATGTTCCACAAGCCTAGGTAAGAGCCGCGTTTGTTACGAGGTGTCCATTTTGTAATGGTTGAGTAACTAGAAGGGCCACCAGTACTTTGGAAGAAACCACTCAGAGCGTAGAAAGCCACCATCAAGAACAGGCTTGCACTACCGCCGCCCATGCTGAAGCTGAAACCAAGCATTGCAAGACCAGAAAGGATCAGCATAAAAGGGAGGAATTGCTTGGTGTTCTTACCGTCAGCGTAGTAAGAGACAACGGTTTTACCGATGCCGTATGTGATGGAGAAGCCAAGGCCAATAAGACCTAGGTCTGTCATGCTCAAACCGTAAGTTGAGATCATGTCGTTTTGCGCGACATTGAAGTTCTTACGAATCAAGTACATGGTTAGGTAGCCGATAAATACGACCAAGTAAGATTGGATGAACGGTTTAAACCACATCTTTCTTCTAACTTCGACAGGAAGATCGAGGGTCGGCTTCCGCACCTGTTCGAGGAATTTTAACATGATGAACTCTCTTGTAATTGTTTTAGAAACACAACGGCGACCGTTATGTGCTCTTGTTACCTTTGACTGAGCGGAATTCTAGAGAGTGGTTTTGTGAGGCACATGAGATGGTTGCCTAGATCGGCTAGGAAAAATTCCTAGAAATGCCTAGGAAGGCGGAAAAGCGTGAAAAGAGTCACACAAAATCCTTACTAATTTATGGGTTTTTGACAGGGTTCTTATCGGATTGGAAAGCGTTCAAATGCAAGCAGGTTAATATATGCAAGCTTAGTGCTGACAAGGGGTGAGCACGTTTGGTTGGAGAGAATAGTGTCTTGTCGCTAAGTATCAATTGGGAACGAGAAGCAAACAACAGAGACCCAGAGGTCTCTGTTAGAAATATTAGGGATTTGGCTAGGTTGACGTGTTAAGGCGCAGGGCTGTATAGACGTGGCGAGCCGTGTTTTGGTAAGTGAATTAGGTTCAAATGGTTTCTTCTTGCCCATTCGACAGTTAACGCTGTAGGTGCAGATAAGCAAACCAGAGTGGGGATACGCGCGCGAACGGCTTTGTGGATCAACTCTAAGCTGCAACGGCTTGTCATGATAGCGAAGCCACTTTGAGGCTCGATGTGATTGTTGGCCAATGCGCCAATCAACTTATCTAGCGCGTTGTGACGGCCGATGTCCTCTCGGCACAACTTGATGTTGCCTTGTAAATCTGCAAATAAAGCGGCGTGTAACGCGCCAGATTCACGTGCGGCTTCTTGATGCAGTGCGACTTTGTCTCGCAGCCCTTCAAATACATCGGAGCGCGGAGGAAGAGACGGTGTTAGCGGTGCCAAATCAGGCAAAGCTTGTTCCAGAGCCTCTACACCACAAATGCCGCATCCGGTTGTGCCGGCAAGATTTCGGCGCTGTGTTTTTAACGCCCAGAAAGCGCGGTTGCTGATTTCCACTTCCGCATAGTGAGATTCGTGATCGCCACCAATTTCAATGTCTTTAATCTCTTTGAAATCGTGGACGATGCCTGTGCTTAGGCTAAATCCTTTCACGAAGTCTTCCAGATGGCCTGGCGTCACCATCATGACCGCTTGGCTAATGCCGTTATAGCTGATAGCTAAGGCGGATTCACTCGCCAGCGACATTTGTTGCACTGGGCGGCCATCAATCAATTCTCGGTAATTGAACGCACTTGGTTGAGGTGGTGCTTGATTGAAATCGGACAGTTCAAAATAAGATTGAGTAGTACATCTCATGAAATCACCTCATAAGCCGTTATGTATGCCAAAAATTGACGTGTGGATTCTTGTTATCGATTGAATATGTGTTTTGCTTCTGCGAAGCACTGATCGGTTAGCGCGGAGAAGGGTTCTTGTTTTCGCTTTAACAAACCTAGCGGGGCGTGAACGGCGGCTTCTTCGATAGGGATAATGCGAAGCGTATCGTTCAACTCTTCCAATCCACAATTCAGCGGCATAATGGCGCAACAAAGGCCACTGGTTACTGCTTGGATCAAGTGAAAGGTGGAGTTACTTTCAATGACGGTTTGCGGAACCAGCCCTTTACTCACAAAGCTAAGATCAATGGAGTGGCGATAGTGCATGCCCTTCGAAAGCAGCCCTAGCGGAATGTTATTGAGTGACTCCCATAACACTTCAGATTCGGCAAAATCAAAATGACGCTCATCGAATAAAACGCCAAGTTTGGTTGAATCTAGCTCGATAACATCGAAGTAAGCGGTGTTAACTTGATCGACATAACACATCCCCAAATCAAGTTGATTTCGATTGAGTTGGTCTATGATCTGTTCGGTCGTCATGGAGAGTATTTGAAAGCGTAACTCAGGGAACTGTTGAGCTAATGGTTTGAGCAATTGCATAGGGTTTTGGCTGGCGAGTGGCACCATTCCAAGCCGAAGAGAGCCGACCAATTGACCACGGCAGTTGGCGGCTTCGGCTTGCAATCCATCATGAGCTGCTAAGACGGTTTTTGCCCAAGCCAAAATGCGTTCTCCGGCTTCAGTAAATCCTTCAAATCGTTGACTTCTTTGGATTAATTCGAGATCGAGCTCTTCCTCTAGGCTTCGGATCCTCATGGACAAGGTAGGCTGCGTAATGTGGCACAATGCGGCGGCTTGACCAAAGTGTTTGGTCTGTTCAAGTGCGATGAGATATTTAAGTTGTTTGATATCCATAATGGCTTGTTAACCTTGCGTTGTGAGTCACATGTACGGGGGAACTCCCTAAAAAGGGCACAGCACTACCGTACTTTTTAAGCGCTGGAGCGTTTTAACTAGGAAATGGAAAACCAAAACCAAGTCAAGAATAAAACCACACTCAAAATTGATCTGAATCAAGGCTATTCCTGATATTAATTAGGGTCAAATTTAAAGTATCTATAGTGTGATAGATATTATCTATTATCAAGAGTAGCGATTTTATTGAGTTCGTTAATCGAACTAGGTGGAATCGAATGGGAAAACGATTAGCCTCATAAATTGTATTGATTAAAAATGTGATAACCGTCAGTGGAAAAATTCGTCATAGATTTTGTTTATCACTCGGTCAGGATTATCAATTGGACGCATATTGAATATCGACTTAATCTTTGATTTAGATCAAGACGCAGCAATGCAAATTGAATCTACCAGTCTTAGAAACAGTAGGCGGGTATCCGATATCAAGAATCTAGATAAGTAAACGCTCGGACAGGCGAGAGCATGTTGAGTGGTTACTTATTTGGATTAAAAAATACATGGATTAGAAACTAAGCCCTTCAATACTTCCGCATTATCTCAATAAATAACGCGCTTGTTTTCACGGGCACCCTGCTTGCTGGTATATCTGCGAGGAGTAAAGTCGTGAGCCAAAAAGAACAAATAAAAGCATACAAAGGTCCAGCTGGTGGTTGGGGTGCACTGAAAGCCGTAACCAGAAGTTGGTGGGGCAGTGAAAATGCAGTTAAAAACATTCGCACTATGCTCAAAACCAACCAAAATGGCGGTTTCGACTGCCCGGGATGTGCATGGGGTGAGTCGCCAGATAGCGGTAAAGTCAATTTCTGTGAGAATGGCGCGAAAGCGGTAAACTGGGAGGCGACCAATCGTCTGGTTGATCCTGAGTTTTTTGCCAATCACAGCGTTTCTTCTCTCTCAACGCAAACCGATTACTGGTTGGAATACCAAGGCCGTATCACGCACCCAATGCGATACGATGCAGAATCCGATCACTATGTGCCAGTCTCTTGGGATGAGGCTTTTGCACTTGTCGCGAAGCATCTCAATCAATTGGATTCACCGCACCAAGCGGAGTTTTATACCTCTGGTCGTGCAAGCAACGAAGCGGCGTTTTTGTATCAGCTATTTGTCCGCGCATTCGGTACCAATAACTTTCCAGATTGTTCCAACATGTGTCACGAAGCCAGTGCAATAGGGATGAAAGACACCATTGGTGTTGGTAAAGGCACAGTGATCTTTGATGATTTTGAAGAAGCTGATGCGATTTTCGTGATTGGTCAAAATCCGGGCACGAACCACCCACGAATGCTGGAACCTCTGCGCGAAGCGGTAAAACGTGGTGCACAGGTTATCTGTCTAAACCCGCTGAAAGAGCGTGGGTTAGAGCGTTTCCAAAACCCACAAATGCCGATTGAGATGTTGAGTAACGGCTCAGAGCCTACCAACACGGCGTACCTGCGTCCTGCTTTGGGCGGAGACATGGCAGTATTTCGTGGCATCGCGAAATTCTTGTTGCAATGGGAACGCGAGGCATTGCAAAACGGTGGAAAAGCGGTATTTGATCGTGAATTCATCAAGCAACACACAACAGGTATTGATGAGTATTTGGCTGAAGTGGACGCAACCTCTTGGGAACACATCGCGGAACAATCGGGTCTTGATTTAAGTGAAATCGAGATGGTGGCGAGCATGTATCGACGTGCAGAACGTGTGATCATGTGTTGGGCGATGGGGTTGACTCAGCATCGTCACTCTGTGCCAACCATTAAAGAAGTCGCAAACGTGCAAATGTTACGAAGTAACGTTGGTAAGCCGGGCGCGGGTCTTTCACCAGTGCGTGGTCACAGTAACGTTCAGGGCGACCGTACGATGGGCATTGATGAAAAACCTTCAGATCTGTTGTTGGATCGCATTGAAAGTCGATTTAACTTTGACGTCCCGCGTGGTGAAGGCCACAACACTGTGCAAGCCATTAAAGCGATGGAAGAAGGGCAAGCGAAAGTATTTATCGGTTTGGGCGGTAACTTTGCACAAGCAACGCCAGACACAGAACGTACGCACAACGCGATGCGAAACTGTAATTTAACCGTACACATTTCGACGAAGTTAAATCGTTCTCACCTTGTCACAGGTAAAGATGCGCTTATTCTTCCATGCTTAGGCCGTACTGAGATTGATCAGCAAGCGACTGGCCCACAAGGCGTGACGGTTGAAGATACCTTCAGCATGGTACATATCTCATTTGGTCAGCTAAAACCGCGTTCGGAGCATTTGCGTTCAGAACCAGCGATTATTGCCGGTATTGCCAATGCTACACTCGGGGCAAAACCAATTGATTGGTTGTGGGCGATTGAAGATTACGACCGTATTCGCGATTTGATTGCCGACACGATTCCGGGCTTTACCGACTTTAACCATAAGCTTAAACACCCGGGTGGATTCCACTTGGTAAACCCAGCTGCCGAGCGTCGATGGAATACACCAAGCGGCAAAGCACAGTTCAGCTCTAGCGAGTTGCCGAAGCAGTTGATCAGCGAAGCGATACTCGAAAAAGGCCAAAAGCCAGATTTGATCTTGCAAACCATGCGCTCACACGACCAATACAATACGACACTTTACGGCTTGAATGACCGTTATCGTGGAGTATTTGGTATGCGCGAAGTGCTGTTTATCAATGAAGCGGATATTCGTAAACTCGGTTTTGAACCGGGCGACAAAGTGGACATGGTGTCATTGTGGGAAGATGGCGTTGAGCGCCGTGTGAGCGGATTTACGCTTGTTGCCTATGATGTACCAGCAGGTCAGGCGGCGGCTTACTATCCAGAAACAAACCCATTAGTTCCTTTGGACAGTTATGGGGATAGAACGTTTACGCCAACCTCTAAGTTTATTGCGATAAAATTGGAAAAATCGACATCCGATAAGATCGCTTTGGTGGAAGCGGAATAGTGACCAAACCGGCACAACGACATTTCCGATAAGCAAACGGCTGATATTAATTATCAGCCGTTTTTAATTGCGCTCAGTCTGCATTTAGTGCGCATAGCTTGTGTATAATGTTAATGACATTATGCTGCTCGATAATAGACAGATAAGGCCGATTTGAATCTAAATTCAAGTAGTAAAACTAATAAGAAGATGCTTATGACCTTGAAAAATATAATTAAATTAACAATCAGTCACTTAGTGGCAGTTTCTATTGGCATTGCGATAGGTGTCTATACTTTACCGATCCTTATTGCACCACCTGCGCCGACCGATGAGCAAGTTGCTAAGAGTAAGCAAGGCGCAGAATACAGCGCAGTGTTTAAGAGGGAACTCAAAGGTAGCGATGCTTTTCATTGGGGAGAGGGAGAAATTCATTTGAGTTCTGAAGTCATTACGTTGGTAGGAAAACTCGCTCCCGGACCAGACTATAAACTCTATCTATCTCCTAAGTTTGTCGAAACGGAACAAGAGTTTAATGACCTTAAATCTGAGATGAGCTTAATTGGTGATGT
Source organism: Vibrio sp. Vb0349 (assembly GCF_033338975.1). Classification (NCBI taxonomy): domain Bacteria; kingdom Pseudomonadati; phylum Pseudomonadota; class Gammaproteobacteria; order Vibrionales; family Vibrionaceae; genus Vibrio; species Vibrio sp. Vb0349. The sequence continues at coordinate 56,170 of NZ_JAWOTS010000003.1, forward strand.
CAAAACGTTCGATAACTTCGTTGTTGAGGTTCCTCAAAGCACTTCAATTTCTGAATACAATACGGTTGTTGTATGGTGCGAGACATTCGGTGAGTTCATTACTTCGGCAAAGTATCAATAAACCTTAGCAGTAGAGTGAAAGGCTTTTCTTTTCACTTTACGCTAGGATGTTGTTTCGCATAATTAAGAGGCAAAGACTCTTAAACACTCTAAATTTAAGAGCCTTTGTTTAGAGTTATTGACAGAACCATTCGACTTGTAAGTCGTTTGCACCTTTCAGGCTACGTTCTGGAAAAACAAGATTTCGAACTATTTAGAGTTATTCTCTGTTTGGCTTGTTTCGTTCGATGACGCTAATCGCAATAGCTAAAAATAGAATATCTTTTACTAAAAAGAAGTTTGTCACCAAAACCCCATCAGACACTTTCCATGTATTCGGTGTCGTAATTAGAAAGCTGAGTGTCGCAAGAAAAATAATTGCGGCGGCTATGCCAGAAAAATAAGCGACTCGTGTGTTTTTAAGGCCAACGATTAATCCAATAGCGACAATGATTTCTGTTGCGCCAATGATGTTTGATACGGCTTGAACTGACATCACATCATACAACCAACTCATCAGAAAATGATTTTCAACGAGCGGTTGTATAAGCTTGGCCTCTGTAGGTGTGAATTTATAAATACCAATCCATATTAGAACTAAAGAAACGCCGAAAACTCCGATAAGATATCCAATTGAGTCACATTGATGATGGCTTTTTACGTTTTGCATAATTAACTACATTCTCCTGTTTGTTAGCGCTTCCAACAAGACCTATAAGGTTGGTAGAAAATTTCATAGGTTTTTTTCGCTCAAACAACAGATATTAAAAATCACGTGATACAGAATTACGTGTTTGATAGAACTTAAGGATATTTCGTGGAAGTTAAAATTTTTCAGGTTGACTCGTTTACATCAGAGGTTTTCAAAGGTAATCCCGCGGGTGTTTGTATCACAGAGTCAAGCCTTGATGAGGAAACGATGTTGGCCATCGCGGCCGAGATGTCGTTATCTGAAACGGCATTTCTGTCACTCAGTACAATGCAACTTCGTTGGTTTACACCGAGGACGGAAGTTGCTTTGTGTGGACACGGCACACTTGCAACGGCGCACGTTCTGAAAGAGCAGGGGTTATATAATACTGGAGATACGATTGAGTTCGTTACGCTATCTGGGGTTTTAACTGCACAACTCGATCATGAAGAAATTCATTTGGTGTTTCCTGCTCCAACTTTAGATATGCGAGCTAGTATTAACAAAGACTTACTTCATGGTTTGGGGTTAGATGCCGCCAATGTAGTCGCCTACGGTCAGTTTGATAATAAGCAGTTGGTCGTCATTAATGATGAATTTGTGCTTGAACAGCTCGACCCTGATTTTGGTGCGCTTTTTAAACAAAAAGGCCGTGGCGTCGTCATCACTGCTCAATCAAGCACTGACGCCGATTTTGTCTCTCGATACTTCGCGCCTTGGGTAGGTGTTAATGAGGACCCAGTTACAGGCTCTGCACATTGCGCTTTATGTGTTTACTGGGCTAAAGAGCTCAACAAAAAGCAACTGAAAGGCTTCCAAGCCTCCAAGAGAAGTGGGGTCGTCCATACAGAGTTGTTAAGCACTGAGCACGTTAAGCTTTCTGGAAATGCAGTAACGATATTGCGAGGATTTATGAGAATCGCGTAGCGGTCCTTGTGGGAATGATTTTATTTTCGTGTTACCCAATGCTCAATAGTGAAGACGCTTGAATGCTGCTTATTTAAGTGGCTGATTTTTTTGTAAAAACACCCCTGGCACGGTGGTGTATAACGATTGGAGAGTTATATGAAAACTATCGGTCTTCTAGGTGGTATGAGCTGGGAGTCGACGCTTAGTTATTACAAATTGATCAACGAAGGAGTCAAAGAGGCGTTAGGCGGCCTAAATTCCGCAAAAATTTGTATGTATAGCGTGAATTTTTCGGAGATAGAGAAACTTCAACATCAAGGTAAATGGGAAGAAACGGCAAGCATTTTATCTGATGCTGCATCTTCAATAGAAAAAGGGGGCGCTGACTTCATTCTTATTTGTACTAACACAATGCACAAAGTTGCGCCTCAAATTGAAGCCAGTACTAATATCCCTATACTACATATCGCAGACGCGACTGCTGAGTTACTTCGTGAGAAAGGGGTTCAAAAGATCGGACTCCTTGGTACTCAATTCACAATGGAGCAAGACTTTTATAAAGGAAGGCTTTCAGACCTCTATGGGCTTGATGTCATCATTCCCGATCAAGACGACCGCTCTAAAGTACATAACATTATTTATAAAGAGTTATGCCAAGGTGAAATCAAAGAGGAGTCAAGGACGATATACTTGCAAATTATTGAAAAACTAAAAGAGCACGGAGCTGAAGCTGTGATTCTCGGGTGTACTGAAATTGCCTTACTTGTAAACCAAAGTCACACCGATGTTACACTACTCGATACCACTTCTATCCATGCTCAAGCAGCAGTCCGTTTGGCAATTGAAGGTGAATGATCTACGCTTTCTTTCCTGCAAAAAAAGAGAAAACCAAGCACGTGGTTTTCTCTTTTTTATTATCAAGTTATAAGCGAGCAAATTTGAGAGTTCTGTATCCACCAATCAAGTTGCGGGCTTTGTAACCATTGTTGACCAGCTGACGGTATGCTACGTTACCGCGTAACCCAACTTGACAGTAAATCACGATCTCTTTGTCTTTAGGAAGTTCGTGCATGCGACGACGTAGTTGATCGACAGGAATATTAATTGCACCTTCAAGATAACCAACGGACTCCAATTCACCAGGATTACGAACATCAAGTAACAGTTGGTCTTCTGTCAGTGAATCCATTTCATCATAATGAATCGCGGTCGCATCGCCTTTGATGATGTTATTTGCCACAAACGCCGCTTGGTTAATTACATCTTTAGCAGAGCCATAAGGTGGCGCGTAAGTTAGCTCGAGGTGTTGCAGTTGCTCTACCGTCATACCAGCACGCTGAGCAACTGCCATTACGTCGATACGTTTATCAACACCGTCTTTACCTACTGCTTGCGCACCTAATATTTTACCTGTTACTGGATCAAACAGCATTTTGAATGACACGGTTTCTGCACCTGGGTAGTAACTCGCGTGACTTGCTGTATGCACATACACTTTTTCATAAGCGATGTTTTCACGTTTCAGCTGTTTCTCGTTTTTACCAGTAGAAGCGACGGCTAAATCAAAAATCTTACAGATCGCCGTGCCTTGCGTACCTTGGTAAGTTTCTTGGCGGCCAAGCATGTTGTCTGCTGCCATTCGGCCTTGACGGTTTGCCGGGCCCGCAAGTGGCACTAGAGTTTGCTCGCCAGTCACGAAGTCTTTCTCTTCTACCGCGTCGCCGACAGCGTAGATCGAAGGATCGCTGGTTTGCATGTATTCATTGGTATAAATACCACCAAGAGCGCCGATTTCTAAGCCAGCTTCTTTTGCTAATTTGGTCTCGGGGCGAACACCAATTGCCATAATCAGAATATCGGTGGTGAGTCTTTCACCATTGTTTAGTGTTAATTCCAATTCACCTTCTAGATGTTGGTGTTTTTCGCTTTCACCAGAGTCGAAACTTGCCACGTGCTCGTTAGGTACGAATTTCACCGACTCAAGTGCGACGCCAAGTTTAAGGTCGATGCCTTTCTCACGAATTTCAGCATGTGCGAAGCCAGCCATTTCACGGTCAACGGGCGTCATCACTTGATCCGCCATTTCAACTAATGTGGTTTTTATGCCTAGCTGGTGGAAGGCTTCCATCATTTCCAAACCGATAAAACCACCACCAACGACCGTAGCGTGTTCAACTTTGTTGGTTTCGATCGTTTTAATGATGCGATCCATATCTGGAATATTGCGCAGCGAGTGTGTTAACGGGTTATCAATACCCGGAATAGGCGGCACAACTGGACCTGCGCCAGGGCTAAGTAGAAGAAAGTCGTAGCTCTCTTGGTATTCCGAGCCATCAAGCAAATTGTTAACCGTAACCGTTTTGTCTTGACGGTTAATAGAAACCACTTCGTTCATCACACGGACATCAACATTGAAACGCGCTAGAAAGCTCTCAGGCGTTTGAAGAAGCAGTTTGCTGCGCTCTTGGACATCGCCACCAATGTGATAGGGTAAGCCACAGTTTGCAAATGACAATTGTATGATAAGCTACATTTATGATTGTTTAAAATGTACTAGTTAAAAATGAAGAAATATCATCTATACCAACGTGTTAGCAAGCAGATTCAGGCAGAGGAAGGACTGGGCATACAAAGGCAAGAACAGGTTTGTGAGCATTGGATCTCTGAATACAACAAACGTCTCTTAGACGATGGTAAATCGGCATACTCAAAGGGATTAGTGTATGAAGACCATGGTAAAAGCGCTTACACAACCGCCAATTTTAAAAGAGGCGAACTCGGAACTTTGATGAAAGACATTGAAAGTGGCAAGATTGCAAAAGGCGATCTTATTGTAATTGAATTAATAGACAGGTTTAGTCGCGCTAATGTTGACTTTGTGAGGAAGAAATTTCAAAGCATTCTCGATGCTGGTGTTAAAGTCGCTATCACGAAATGGAATCTTGTATTTGAAGAAAATATGGAAGGTATATCTAGTGTATCAGCGAGACTACTACTTGAAATCGGAATGCACTTAGCATACCAAGAGTCTAGTCAGAAAAGTACAAGAATAAAAGCTAGTAGAAAATTGCTTGAACGTTCAGGAAAAAAGTCTATCGCTAAACCACCTTTCTGGTTAGTTAGGAACTTAGACTTGAGGTCTTATACAATAATTGAAGAAAATGCCGAAATTGTTAGGAAAATATTTGATTTAAAACTGAAATTTAATTATGGACCTCAAAAAATCATTAAGAGCCTTGGTGAATTGGAGATATACCGATACAAGTTTGATGATAATGGTAATCTAGTAAAAACAACTAAAAATAGTCCTCTATCTGAATCTTCTATCAATGCATATATAAGAAATCCAAACGTAATTGGAAAATTAGATGGTAAAGATTACTATCCTAGAATCATAGATGATAAAACATACTATGCAGTTCAAAAAAGAACGCGGGAAAATACTGGAGGTGCTAGTGATATATTTCGTAATGTTTTTGTCGGTGTAGGGAAGTGTGGTTGTTTAATTAGAAATGAAGATGAGAACGGCTATGTAAAATTTACTAAGTGTGGATATATAATGGCATACTCTAGCCGAAAGGTTAAGAATCCAACCAAAGGTCAGTATTTAAAGTGTAATAAGAAGAGGAAAAACACTAAATGTAAATCCGAAAATATAAATTATTATTTAGCTCAAAATAAAGTTTATAGTGTTCTTAAATCATTGAAATTTGATTTTTCGCAAAGTGTTGATATATCTCATTTAGAAGAAAAAATTAACATCCTTAATAAGGAAATGTCAAAGATACGTACATTTATGGCAAAATATACTGATGATGACGAATGGGAAAATCATTACAATGTTAAGAGAATGGAAAGAGAAAAAATTGAAAATGAAATCAAGAACAGTAAGTCATTGATTACAGGTAAAATTTCTAGCCTGGATCTTGATTTCTCAGCTGAAAAAGATAGAGTTTTATTTAATCAGTTTTTGAAAGATAATCGTGTAATAGTGTACTTCACAAAAGAGAATATGGAAATAATCATAGGCTCTTTAAACAACTTTTCGATAAAGTGTGGATATGATGATAGTAGCCGTGACATAGATCATATCATTGAATCTTATTCAAAAAATGGTTTAGTTGGAATAGAAGAAAAAGTTGGTAAATCAGAAGGTAAGGGATTACTTAGATTTAACCTACCCACTGTATCAGGATCGTAGGAGCATTCTAATATGTATAAGATACAAGACTGTTATACGATTATACCCGTGATCATTGAAGATGCTTGATTTTTTTAGAATCAGGATCATGCTACGAACCATGAAAATTACACTGACTCCTCAACAGAAACAACAACTCGAAGAGATGCACGATTCAACTCGTGATGGTCGAGTGCGTGACCGCATCAAAGTGGTTTTACTTGCGTCTGAAGGTTGGAGTCAGACCATGATTTCTCAAGCTCTTCGTATTCACGAATCGACCGTTGCTCGTCATCTCAGTGATTATGTTCTTTCTGAAAAACTTAAGCCTGAAAATGGTGGTAGCCAGAGCCGACTTTCTGCTGGGCAAACCATGCAACTTATCGAGCATCTGGCTGAAAATACGTACTTTCATACCCACCAAATTGTCGCTTATGTACAAGCTGAGTTCGGTATCCGTTAGTTGCTGGCATGAACAAGTGGTTACATCATCACGGCTTCTCATATAAGAAACCGAAAGGTGTACCGCACAAGTTTAATCCAGAGATGCAGCAAGCCTTTATCGAATACTACAACGAGACGCTAAAAAACAGCGAAGACCCTGTGTTATTCATGGATGCTGTTCATCCTACGCAGTCAACAAAACTCAGTTATGGCTGGATACGAAAAGGCCAAGACAAAGTGATTGAGACAACAGGCAGTCGAACACGTCTTAATATTATCGGTGCGTTACCGCTTCAAAATATTGGCGCAACGGTGACAGAAACGTATGACACGATAAACAGCGAGAGCATTGTTCGCTTCTTCTGGAAGCTCAAAAAGGAGCATTATCCGCTGGAGCAAAAAGTTCACCTAGTGCTTGATGGTGCCGCCTATCATCAGTCAGAGTTGGTGAAAAATGCGGCAAAATTGCTCAATATCGAGCTTCATTACTTACCGCCTTACAGTCCAAATTTAAATCCAATAGAGCGGCTTTGGAAAGTGATGAATGAGCATGTGAGGAATAATATTTACTTCGCATCCAAGCCTTAATTTACTTCAGCCATCAAAGAGTTTTTCGATGTGACGCTACCAGAAGTTGCAGGCACACTCGTATCCAGAATTACGGATAATTTTCAGATTTTGAAACCTGCATCTTTAAGTTGAACAGGTATAATTGCAAAAACAGTCATTAAACATAAATAGGTTGGTATTTAGATATCTGTGTCATTTCAGTATGATGTACATAACAGGAATGACACATGATCAAAGCCTATTGAGGCCAAATCGTGAGTGTTCACCAAGCCCTATTGACAACAAAAGTGCGACTTCGCGCAACTGCTCCGCCTTTGACTATTGAGTGATCGTTTTGGGTCTTCATTATGGGAGCATGACTAGAAAAAATCTTCCAAATACCAAGACTCACCACCTAAAGTCTATGATTTGAATGAGGTTAAGGTGCTTATTGATTAGCTGTGGGAACAATCTCTATTAATTGTTGTATGCTAAAATTGCATTGGATTTATATTTTAAATAAATTACCCATTAATTAATAGTAAGTAATATGTACTTAATCTTCAACTTATCATAATTACTGACTACTTATACTGTGAGAACAAGTTGTTATATGACTACTTAAGGTTTAAGATTATTAATTAATAGTCTACTTATTTAGAAAGTAACCTATTAATTAAAATTTTCAATGTTATTGATTTATATATGATTATTCAATTGTCCTAATTATTGGCCTTTGAGCTATGTCATTTGGATTAAATTTACTTCTATTAAAAGTGAAATATAAGTTGAAATTAATATTAATATAAAGCAATAATATAAAAAATGAAAATTTAAGCAAGCTATGTCTGTGAGTTCTATTTGTCCCAAATATCCTCATCAGACGATTTCCTCACAATTAGTTCGGTTGCACTAACACTCTTCGAGGTTAGCGCTATATTAAGCCATTATCGCTTCGCTCAAAAAAGTTGACATATAACAATTATAATAAGGAACACAAGCAATGAGTGATTACATAGATATATTCCATTCTGTAGATAAAAATGAACTTTTGAAAATAGAAAAAGCACTACAGTCTGCAAAGAAAGATAAAATTAAAAAAAGAAAGTCTGATGAAGACAAGTTGTCTAAATCAGTGAAAATAAACTTTACAGAAATTGAATATCAAACACAAATAGATAATAAGAAAAAATCAGGGTATAGCACTTTATCTGCTTATATGAGAGCTATATTAAATAGGACGATGGTGGTTAAACCAGTTGTACTTGAAGCTTCAAAAAGCTTTTTCCATAAAACATCGGGTATTTTTAAAGATATTAGCTCTATTGCTTCACACCTAGAAAATGGAAAACAGCTTGATAGACAAGAGGTAGAGCTAGTTTTCCAAGCATTTGAAGTATTAAAACGAGAATTCCAAGAAACCAGGCTCTTGTTAATAAATTGCTTTACTGAAGATACTGCGTATGAAATAGCAAAGGAGCATATTTCGATTGAAAAATTAGAAAGTTTGATACAAGAAAAAAAGAGAAAAAACTATGATATATGAAGAACCTGAACAAAAACAAAAAAAGCACAATAAGAAGACTGTACATATACTTGTTGATTATATAAAAGGTAACGATGAGCGTGTTGCGAAAAACCTAATTAACTATTCCGCTGGTACTAGCAAAGAGCGTGCTGCAATAACTGAGTTCATATACGCCAACAACATCATCCACATTCCTCATGAAGCTAGAACAGCGGCAGGGGAGTTATTAGACTTGTCAATGGCCATCACGGAAATGCATCAATCAATTGCTCTAAATCCCGCTGTAAAGCAACAGTTCAAGCACATGATAGTTTCTTTAGATACGAACGAACATTTGAGTAACACTCAATGGCAAAAGACTGTCAAGAGGCTTATGGATAAACTTGGATACGACAATTGTCGCTATATATCTTTCAAGCATAATGATACGGACGAAGAGCATGTACATATCGTGACTAGCACTATAGATATGATAACTCGAAAGAAAGTCTCTGACAGCTATAGCTATTATCTTGCACAAGAGGTAATGAGGGAACTTGAAATCGAGTTCGGCCTGCGGCAGTTAGTTTCGAGTATAGATATTTGCTATGACGATAGTTCAAGCATCAATAATGCAAGAGTTAAAACTAAAAAAGCGCAAGTTGCACGATTGATTTCGAGAGCGATTAACCGTCTTAATCATTGCTCAACGCTAGCGGAATTTGTCTTTGCGGTAGAGAAGCAACATCCAGAACTCACAGTCGAAGTACGAGAGAAGGACGGGAAAGTATCTAGCCTTATCTTTAAACTGAGCGACCACCGATTTTCTGCATCTCAGCTAGGTGGAAACCGCAAGTTTACCCTCGGTAAGCTTATAAAAAACGGAATACTATCAGCTGATTCACTCAATTTCGATCGTTTTAAAGAAGAAATTAATAAGTCAGCTTTGCTATCGCAAAGGCAGAAAAGAGAAGCGCATATAAGTTACGTAAAGCGTCAGTCTGACGATAACGGCTGGTTACTTGTTTTGTTCACTGCTAACAAAATTTACTTTAATAAACTGCAAGCGATTTTACAGAACGATCGATTCCATTTTCGCTCTAGAAGGTTTATACAAAGTGGAAATAAAATGTCTTGTGCGATCGCTATTCAGATCAATTTAGTACAACTTAGCGACGCATTCTCTGATGTTCTCCGCCAGTTGTTTATTGATTTGTTCTCTTCTATCAGAGATAACAGCAACGAGATTCAACACAAGTTAGCTATGCAAACATTCATCAACGATTTCAATTTAGAAGTGATCTCTTTAAAGGAACTTAAAAAATTTGAGTCACAGAAAGATTCTGAAACTTTTTGTACTGAAGAATTTATTGAGTGCAAATTTGAATGCAAAGGAGAAGCTATTGACATAGTGTAATATATTCATAATTAATTTTTTATCTGTAAGTTAGAAAAGGTTACTTCCAGAGGTGGTTATAAGTAGATGTTCGTTTTATATTAATTATCTTGGTCATTCAATGTAGATCTTTTATTATCTATAGATAATGATCTAGTCATTGTTTTTTAATATTTGCCTAAGGCTTGAAAACTCAATGATTCATCATGGTTAATAAATAATTTATCAAATCTTCCTGCCAATAATAATAAAATATTAGTTCCTTTGTATGAGATAGATCTTTAAGATCAATATCTTAAAATTATTTTTTTGAAAATATCAGTTTCTTTACTTATATTAATTTTACTGGTATCTTATATTAAAAGATAAAAATAAATGATAAGGTTTTAATCATGGCTAATAACGCAGATGCAATTAATATGGCAGTAGATAAAGAAAGATATAACAAAAATAATGATGGTATGTATTATACTCCGTATCGACATAGAAAAGGTATGACTCTTTATCTTCGATTAAATATAAAGATAAATAATGAAGATTCTAGAAATAGATCTCCAATGACAATGGTGATTAATGTTGCTCAAAAACGTATTGATGAGTACCCCAAGTATACATTTGAAGAATTTGTAAGTAACAATGCTTCTGAATGTGTGAAGTCGGGGGAGTTCGAGATTACTCGAGGTGCATATGAGAAATTTTTAGCTAAGCATAAATACTATTACGGAATATATCAAAAAACAAAAGTGAATGAATGCCGTGGTTACTTCGAGATTGACAGGGCGGGAATTAAGAAAGAGGCGGCAAAGATATCAAAGCCAGTTCATGACGTCGCAGATATGGCTGAAAAGCTTGCTTTAGATGGTCTTTTGACTGCTGTAGAAGCACAAGATCTGTATCAGTCAATGTACAGAATTAAACAAGTATTAGACGCATACGTTATGCCTGATATTCTTTTTCAGAATATGCTTTTCTATGATAAAAAATTAACTGATAAAATTAAGACTTACAATCATTTATCTAACTTCAAAATTTCAAGTAAAGCAAATGCTGATCGTTTTGTTAAACACATGAGCAAAATAGACGGTTTTGAAACTGGTAATAGAGTTAAAAAGTTAAGCACTGAAAGAAAGGTATTAGAGTCTTTGTGTTCCACTCTTTAATAAACCTCATTGATATCTGCCAGATCAAAGATCTGGCTTTTTACATTTTATGCGAATGTACATTTTGACATCTAGTGAATGAATAGGATTGTTTTTCACAAAATGATGAATTAATATTAACTCATACTCTTCTGTCAACATGTAATAGGGATGATTATGAAGGATGATATTCATGAGCAGCTTGGCGTCAATAAGTCATTTCTTAACGAAACATTTGCAATGATCCGCATATCTAAAAACGGCGAAGTTTGGGTGCAATATCAAGATAAGATGGATATACCATCAAACACTAAAGCAGTAAATATTGCAGCTGATGTCATTAAGCTTATTGCTAGTCATCAAAGTAGTGAGTAATAATAGTGAGATTTAAAGACAATTAATATATTATAAACATGGATAGACTATGAAAGCTAGTATCGGGATCGCCTCGGAAGAACTCGTTCGGAAGTATATCCTGGATATTTCAGGTGGTAAAATTAAACATGTCGAAGGTATGCCCAATATCTGGTTTACATCGTTAACAGAGCTGTCTCAGGTGTTAACTAACGATAATATTAAACTCCTAAACATGTTATCTCATGAGAGATCAAACAGTGTAGTGAAGCTAGCAGAGATAACAGATCGTAGTGTCGAAGAGCTTTCGATTTCTATTGAGAGCCTCATATCTAAAGGTTTTGTTCGTATTGATAGATGTGGATACGAAGATCGTCTTACTTCAACTTATACATCTTTTGAAATCTTCATAGGCTATTTTAATTTTTAAAACCAAGCAGTCTTCCTTATGCAGATATTCGTTATCGAAACAATCAATGATCAACCGAAAAAATATAATTTCTTATTCTAGAAATCGCCGATTACATGATTTTATGTTGAGTTTATTAGGGGGCCTAATTTCTTTTTCTAAGAGTTATAAAATCCATTCATAAACATCATGGATACTGAGAAGTAAGGGCTGATGGCGATGGCTTAAACCGATCTCAAGTATTAGTGCTAATACGACCATGCAGTTGTCAAAGCTACGAGTTCATGGTGCCAACTTTAAACGAAATGACTACTTGGTGCATGACTATACGTTGTGGCGATAAACACTCAAGTAAAACTAAAAGGTACTATTTAAAAATGATGGAAACTAATAGCTAATGTAGTCCATCATTTGAATAAGATACATTCGTATTTCATTGTCTGTTTGGCTATGCCAATAACCAAGCGTCAACGCTACTAACGGAACTCCAAACATTATCAATAGAATCATAATGAGTAGATGTTTAGCTGAAAGCTGCCAATTATTGCGAGTTTTAAAACCAAGTGAATCCTTTTTAGGACATGCAGCAACACAACGTAAGCAAGCTTGGCATTCATCAGTTCGAATTTGTGTCGCGGTATGAATAACAATGTTTGAGGGACATGCGCGTGAGCATTTATCACAATTTAGATCGTCGCGTTCATTTAAGCAATGATGAGCATCTCGACGAATTTTGAAAGGGCTGAACACACTTACTATCCCTAATAGTGCGCCATAAGGACAAAAGTAGCGACAAAAAGAACGTTGTCTCCATGCTGCCATTAATAACATTACCGCTAATATGGAAAGCGTAATTACTCCTGGTTCAACAAATACCCAGGCCGTTTTGACATCCGCAATTTTATGATAATTTCCGTTAAGATAGTAAGGGATATTCGCAATAGGCATTCCCAACGAAATAAAAATAAAGAATGCCAATAAGACATATTTCATCATGCGAAGTGGCCAGTCGAGCCAAGTTGGTGCCAAATAAGCTTTTCTTATCACCTTCAAACGAAAGTTATATATGTATTCTCCTGCCAGACCTAAAGGGCATACCCAGCCACAGAATGCGCGTTTACAAGTAATTGCAGTGAGCAGAACAGTCACAAGCATTACGGCTCCCGCAGGATGAGTTTGATCCCAAAATCCGAGAGTGAAAATGGCTTTGAGCTGAATTGCAGCAGCAATAGGTAAGAAAGCGTCAGTTACATCAGGTCGCATGAAGCTCGGTGATATTTGGTGAACAAGCAGCCAAGTATGAGCAGTGTATTGAATAGCAACTAAAAATAGCGTAAGGGCCATTGCGTGCTGGCAATACTTTCTTAATACGTTAGTTCTCGCATTCCCATCTAAAAATTTTGGTTGCAGTTTTGACAGTACAGAAATTACAACTAAACAGAGGAATAATGCAATTAGCGATGACAAGTTTAGATTGCAAATGAGTGCAACAAAAAAAATGCAACTGGTCGTCATTGCACCGAATTTTCTTCCACTGGTATACAACAAGCAAACGCTATAAATCAACGCTAGTATCAGGGTGAAAGATTCTATAAAAGTCATATCGTTACCATCAGTTAGGAATTGACATTATAAGATGGCAGCCACGGTAAATCTGTTGATAAGGATAGTAATTCAACTTACTTTGATTTCGGATAATTTTTGCACAAAAAGTATGTACCTACTTAGAGTTAATTTAGAGGTATTTATGCATTAGCATGAATTTTATCTTTCTAGATTACTGGCAGAGAAGACTGATCATGAAGATCGATAGAAAATGGGTAGTGGGCTAGTGTCAGTTTAAAAAGTGGTCGGCTAGTACGTAAAATTGATTTAAATCAATTTATGTGCTGTTTGATGTTATTACCAAGTATTTATATCTGATATTAGTAGTTTAGAGTTACTCATCAATTACATAAAAAATATCGGAGGTTAATTCGACACTCTCACACATTGCTTCGATATCTAGTAATCGAATTTGATTGCCATTTTCTGTAATGAAACCTTCCGCTTTGAGCTTCTTGAAAGCTCTAGATAGCGTTTCAGGGGTCATGCCCAATTGGGAGGCAAGTAATCGTTTGTTTGTTGGAAGCGTGATCTTCTGGTCATTTTTATTTTTAGTCCGATAAACATCCGCGAGCTTCATCACTAGCCTTTGGTTTGCATTTACTTGTGTGAGAATGTTAACTGTGTCCATTAGTTGATGTATGCGATTGGTCATATAATTCATGACTTTTATTGATGTTTCAGGCGATTGTGTAAATGCCTCGAGAACATCTTGATAGTGAAACACAGACAATTCCGTTTCTTGTTCCACTCGAGCACTCATAGGGTAAGTTCTCGGCGACATAAACATCGCCATCTCCGCGATAAATTCTCCCGCAGTAAAAACTCTAAACAATTTTTCATCGCCATTCGGCATCAATCGAAACAGAGAAACTTTGCCTTTCTCTACGTGATACATATGCAGTGCAGATTCGCCATGAGTAAAAAGCAGTTGGCCTGCCATATAACGCTTGAGTTTTCGCTTGGTAAGCAACTGAGCTTTTTCTTGAGCATTGAGAAGAGACAGAATCGAATTGGGCAATTTGCGTACCTTAGGCTTGATAATTGTCAAGCAAGTCATTTTGAGTAGGCTGCTAAAGTATAAATAAGAATCATTATTGATTTCAATGCCAATATCGTTTGTGTCCTCAAGGAGCAAATTATGAAAAACATCAGTTACGGATTCCGATGGATCGCATTAGTCGGAATGGTTGTCTTTTTTACCCCTGTCATGCTATTTACTTAGGAGCTACTATGTCTGAAAAACTCGCGATGCCTAACGCTGACCGTGAATTAGAAAAAACGCCTGGCCACTGGGTGCTTGCTCAACTTGGTAAGAAAGTTCTTCGCCCAGGAGGGCGGGAGCTTACAAATAGAATGCTCAATGCCTTATCCATCTCATCTCAAGACAGCGTGGTTGAATTTGCACCAGGTATGGGTTACACCGCACGTGAATGCTTAAAAAATCACCAGCGCACTATACGGCGATTGAACAAAACGAACAAGCGGCTGAAATAGTTCGGTCTTATCTAAATGGTCAAAACCAAACCTGCCAAATCGGCAACGCACAAGAAACAAAGTTGTTTTCGGACGTTGCTACGGTTGTATACGGTGAAGCGATGCTAACGATGCAATCGGACTTGCGTAAAAATGAAATTGTTTCTGAAGCGGCTAGGATTTTACAAAGTACTGGACGTTACGGTATCCATGAATTGTGCATTACTCCTGATAATATTGATGAAAACACCAAACGTAAGATCCAAAAAGCAGTTTCTCAAACAATTCAACATCCCGCAAAACCAATCACGCCGTCAGAATGGAAAACCTTGTTAGAAGGCAATGGCTTTGTTGTCGAATTCGAGGCGCTCGCGCCTATGCATTTGTTAGAACCAAAGCGGGTTATTGCAGATGAAGGGATTCTAGGTTTTATTAAAATTCTGAAGAATGTGCTGACCAAACCACAAGCCCGAAAGCGAGTTCTGGGCATGAGAAAAGTCTTCAAAGAACACAGTAACCACCTTTCTGCGATTGTACTTGTGGCGAAAAAGAGGAAGTAAATGATGTTCGAATATACTCTATATGAAGACTTAGCAAGTGAAGTTGATATTCCCAATGCAGGTATTACTAGTCGCCCTGTGTACAAAGGTGAACGTATGAGAGCGGTGATGTTTGGTTTTGCTCAAGGAGAAGAAATGACCGAACATACGGCTTCGGTACCTGCGATTGCACAAATCTTAGAAGGGGAGTGCATTTTCACTTTAGAGAATGAAACTAAGTCGCTTAAAGCAGGAGCATGGTTGCTAATGGATGCTCATTTGCCTCATAGTGTCGTCGCACAAACGCCTCTAAAGCTGATGTTTTATCTCCTGCGTGATGCGACGTAATTTAACAATGTTTTCTTGATTCGTATTCAAAAATGATTTTTAGGTAATCGGTATGTCTTCAAAATTGTTAGTCGGTGCCTTAGCTACTGAATTCAAAACGGTTTCTTCAATGATAGATGTTTATTGTCAAGCTCATCACAAGACAATAGAGACCTGTGATCATTGTAAAACCTTAAAAGAATATGCTGAAATACGATTAGACCGTTGCCCTTATGGAAACAGTAAACCAACTTGCAACAAGTGTCCGATACATTGTTATAAGAAAACTGAAAAAGAGCAGATGCGCTTAGTTATGCGCTATTCAGGTCCTCGGATGTTATTGACACACCCTATTCTGGCAGTACGACACCTTATACATGAAAGAAAATCCGTCCCAGACAAGATTATTGCAAAGAACTCAAATCGACATAAAAGATTGGCTAGGACGGGTGATGAACGCAACGTGTGAGAGGCAAGGTTCAATAGGACCAGCAAGGAGATTTTTCTCCTTGCCTAAATGAAATGATTTAACTTGTCTATTTAATTAAACTCAAATGTCCCTTTCATAATCGCCCAATGTCCAGGGAACGAACAAAAGAATGAGTAATCTCCCCCAGCGACTAGGTTTGCCGTATTGAACGTGATAGTTGTGCTTTCTCCGCCTCCAACAACTTTTGTATGTGCATAAACTCGAGAATCATCAGGTTTTACATAATCGTTTTCAATTCCCGCAGACATTCCCTCGGTGGCAACCGTTTGAAGGTTGGCTGTGTCGGTAATCACGACATTATGACCCATTGATTGAGCTGGTAATTTTCCTGTATGGTTGAGGGTTAGGGTGACATCAGCACAAGTTGCAGGAACCGCTAAACTTTGTTTTGAAAATTGCATCATGTCATTAGCTTCAATAGTGAGTTCACATTCAGAGTTTGCATATGAGCTGGTGCTGATAGCTGTAAGAAAAAAAGCAAACGATAATGTACGTAGTGTCATTTATATTCTCCGTTTGAGGGGGCGTTAATGCATGAAATTAGATTCATGATAAACAACATTTTTCATTTTCACCAAGTTAAACATGAAAGTGTTTGAGTAATATCTCATTCGTATCATGAATTGATAATTCAAATATGCATTTTAATCATTGCTTGATCTCTAAACGTTTCGCTAAACGATGTAGATTTCCACTATCAAGCTTTAATTGGCGAGCCGTTGCTGCCCAGTTTCCTTGGTTTTGATTGAGAGTATGAAGAATCGTTTTTTTCTGATACCTATCCGTTGCTTCTTTAAGCCCCACGATAGGTTCACTAATCGACGAAATATCGGGTGTGTTGATTCCATCTGAACTTGCAGATGGTGATGTCTCGATATCAAAGTCTGACACCATCAATTCGATGTCCGCTGAGTGTGTGCGAGCTTTGGACAATACACCTGCACGTTTGATCATATGCTCCAGCTCTCGCACGTTCCCTGGCCATGAGTATTGTTTGAGTGCTTGGATAAGAGCGGGCGAAAAACGAATACTATTAAGCCCCAATTTACTTCGTAGCTGTTCTGCGAAAAAACCAGCTAACAATATTACGTCCTCCTCGCGTTCACGCAGTGGCGGAACGCGAATAGGAAAGACGCTTAAACGATGATATAAATCAGCTCTAAAACGTCCTGTTGTGACTTCTTCATGCAAAATTCGGTTGGTGGCTGCCACAATACGCGTATTGACACGGATATGTCGGTCATCCCCGACGCGTTGAATGTCCCCATACTGCAAAGCTCGCAACAGCTTTGCTTGTAATTCAAGTGACAACTCACCAACCTCATCTAAAAATAAAGTACCACCGTCGGCCTGCTCGAATTTACCTTTGCGGTTACTTATCGCTCCAGTGAACGCTCCTTTTATATGCCCAAACAATTCACTCTCTGCTACAGATTCAGGTAACGCTGCACAATTTAGGTAGACCAATGTTTTATCTGCGCGATTAGAACGATGATGAATGGCGTTGGCAACCAACTCTTTTCCAACCCCAGTTTCGCCCATGACCAATACGGACAGTTCAGTATCGGCGACCGCATTAATTTGTTGTTGCAATGACTTCATTTCTGGCGATTCGCCAATAATGTCGTCATTCAATGCCCGTTTTTCAGTAAACGATTCTCTCGGCAAGCTGGTCTGTGTTTCCAATTGTTCTAGAAGCAATGCGGTATGAAGTCCGCCAGCGGCCAACGCACTGATAAAACGTAGCTCATGATTTAGAAGTGAATCAAACTGGAAGGGATCAAAAGCATCAATGGTGATTGCGCCAATGAGATGATCGTCTATTAACAAGGGCAACCCGATGCATGAATGGATGTGTAATTTGTCATCATGGTTCGGGATCAAGCCGTCGTAGGGGTCGGGTAAGTTACTATCCGATGGAAAACGCACAATATCACCCGCGCGGGCAATCGCTTCTAATCTTGGATGTTCATTGATAGAGAAACGGCGACCCAATACTTCTTTTGCTAAACCGTTGATGGCTAGCGGTTTAAAGTGTTGATCTTCATAAAGAAGCAGAGCAGACGAATCGCACTTTAAGACTTCTCGTATTGTGGTGAGCAAGGTGTCAAAGCGAGCTTGTCGAGTAAGAGCTGAATTCAGATCTTGTGTAATGTGAAGCCATTGGGCGATTAATGAAGTCATATTTAATACCTGCATTTGTCAATATGACAATTCTAGCGTCATAATGACAGTGGTCAACAATGTCATTATGACACCTTTGTGAGGGGTTTTTCTATAAATATATGATAATAAAGAAAATATATTTTTGGCATGCCTTGTGCTTTAACGAGTGTATCAGAGATAAATTAACTTAAATCCACGTTAAGGTAAGACAATGACAATTCATGTTAAAAACAATATTCACTGGGTAGGTCAACGCGATTGGGAAGTGCAAGATTTTCATGGTACAGAATACAAAATGACTAAAGGTACAAGCTACAACAGTTACCTCATTCGAGAAGAAAAAACGGTATTGATTGATACTGTTGATCATCGATTCAGCCATCAGTTTCTTCAAAATCTTGAGATGGAAATTGATCTTAAGTCCATTGATTTTATCGTTGTAAACCATGCGGAAGAAGATCACTCAGGTGCCTTATCTGCATTAATGGAGAAAATTCCTAACACCCCCATTTATTGTACCGAAGCCGCGATAGATTCAATTGTTGGACATCACCATCATCCTGAGTGGAATTTCAAAACGGTAAAAACGGGTGACAGCATTGATATTGGTAACGGAAAACAGCTTGTCTTTGTTGAAGCGCCAATGCTTCACTGGCCAGACAGTATGATGACTTATCTAACGGGTGACGCGGTATTATTTAGTAATGATGCATTTGGCCAACATTATTGTGATGAACGATTATTCAATGATGAAGTTGATCAAAATGAGTTGATGGATCAGTGCTTACGTTATTACTCCAATATCTTGACGCCGTTTAGCAGTCTAGTAACGGCAAAGATTAAAGAGGTGCTCAGTTTTAATCTGCCTGTCGATATGATTGCTACATCACATGGTATTGTGTGGAGAGATAACCCTGCTCAAATTATTGAGCAGTATTTGGAATGGGCGGATGACTATCAAGAAGATCGCATAACGATTTTCTACGATTCGATGTCGAATAATACGCGAATGATGGCGGATGCGATCGCGCAGGGTATTCATGATGTTGATCCTGGCGTTGCCGTTAAGGTCTTTAACGTCTCTAAGCATGATAAGAATGAAATTCTCGCGAACGTATTCCGCTCTAAAGGTATTTTGGTTGGATCTTCAACCATGAACAACGTCATGATGCCAAAAGTGGCAGGTATGCTAGAGGAAATCACGGGGCTTCGTTTTAAAGCGAAAAAAGCAGCTGCCTTCGGTAGTTATGGTTGGAATGGTGGCGCGGTTGATCGTATTCATGCGCGATTAACCGATGCAGGATTCGAAACGGCCATAAGTTTGAAAACCAAATGGCGACCAGATGGAAAAGCAATGCGCGAATGTCGTGAACATGGTCAGGCGATTGCTAAATTATGGGCTAACAACTCGCTATCAAGATCTACAAAAGTACATTCGACAGCTCTCGAACCAGCATCTCAGGCTCCTCAAGTGAATCCGCGAAACGTCGAAGAAGTTCAGCTTGGTGTCCAACAGGAACAGCCACACCCTGAAGGTTGTCAGTGCATGATATGTACTGTATGTAACTGGGTATATGATCCTTCACAGGGTGAGCCAAACCAAGGCATTGAACCTGGAACAGTATGGTCTGACATACCCGATTACTTCTTATGCCCAGAATGTCACTTAGGCAAAGATGTCTTTGTAGAACATAAAGCGTAAGGAGGCAGTATGCAGACACCTATAGTGATCATTGGTAGTGGCTTTGCTGCTTACCAGTTAATTAAAACAGTGCGTCGTATGGACGCACATATTCCAATTCAGGTTTTTACTGCTGAAGATGGTGCCGAGTACAACAAGCCAGATTTGAGTCATGTTTTTAGTCGAAAACAAACAGCCTCGGATTTAGTTGTCAAATCTGGCGACATGTTTGCAAAAGAACATAACATCGACTTGTTTGCAAACACCAAGGTTGAAAAGGTAGATATTTACACGCAGCAGGTGACAGCAAATGGGCAAGTTTACCCCTATGGAAAACTGGTGTTTGCTACAGGAGCAAAAGCATTTGTTCCACCAATGAATGGTGATGGAGTAGGAGGCGTATTGACGTTGAACTCGCTACAAGAATATCAGGCGGCTGAAACACAAATTAGCCGAGCAAAGCGGGTTTTGATCATCGGTGGCGGGCTAATTGGTGTTGAAATTGCAATGGATCTTGCAACCTGTGGTAAAAACGTAACCGTTATTGAGCCAAATATTCGCTTATTGGCAAACTTAATCCCTGAGTTCATTGCTTTGCCAATTGAAAGACAGCTTAAGCAGCAAGGTATCCAACTGGGATTAGAAACTAGCGTAGTCGCAATAGACCGTTCAGAAAGTGGATTAACGGCAACATTACGCTGTGGGCGCACAGTTGAAACCGATATCGTGATTTCAGCGGCTGGCTTATGTGCCAATACACAGTTGGCTAAAGAAGCGGCTATTAGAGTTAACAAAGGAATTGTCGTCGATAGTCGTTTGCAGACTTCAACTCGTAATGTTTTTGCGTTGGGAGATTGCGCAGAAATCCAAGATCGAATGATGCCATACCTACAACCTATTGTGTTAGGCGCCAACGTACTAGCCAAACAACTATTGGGGCAAGACGCCCAGTTAGTGTTACCTCCCATGATGGTCAAGGTCAAAACGCCTAGTTACCCAATCCAACTAGCAGGAACAGTAAATGAGGTTGATCATTGGGAAGTAAATATTTCTGTTTCTGGTGTTGTGGCGAAAGCGAAAGATGACAACGACCATCTCGTCGGTTTTGTCGTTACAAACGAACAAATAGAGCAGGCATTCCCACTGCTTCGTGAGCTATCACAGATATCTAGACAATCGTAACATCGAATTTAAACAAAAGAGGACATTATGTCACATTTGCGTATACCAAAAGAGTGGACGATTCAACGCTCAACACCTTTCTTCACATAAGACAACGTGCCGAGTGCTTTACTTTCTCACCATAACACGGCGGAAGATGTTTTCGGTCAATTGTGTGTTATGGAGGGGCAAGTGACTTACTATGGCTTTGCCGATGCGAATGCCACGGAACCTGAGATGGTTGTTGTTATTAATGCAGGTCAATTTGCGACAAGTCCACCGCAATATTGGCATCGTATTGAGTTGAGTGATGATGCCCAATTCAATATTAATTTTTGGTCCAATTCAACTAAAACCAATCAGCCAATGTATCAGTCTCAATCTAAATAGTTTTATCTATGTATCTTGGGGCAAAATTAGTTGCCTCAATGCTAATTAAATATCTATGATTAGTCTTGAAAATAAGGAAAATTGATGTATTCACTATTTATTCGTATGCGATTTGTGCATTGGTTAGGTGTTGTTATTCTTGTGATGAATGCATTATTTTTTACCGAAAATATGATTTCTCAGATACTTCAAGGCATCGTTGTTATTTTTTTAATTATACACGATATAGATGAAAAAATTTGGGGTGTTGATTCTCTAAAAAATGTCACCATGTATATGAGAAACTTTGAAAGGAAAGATTTATCAACACCTTGCAACATTAACAGCCAATACAACAGTGAAATTACCAATGTGTTGAATGTAATCAACACATTCAGATTCAATGTTAAGGTGGCGCTTGAAGAAATTCAGCAACAAGCGATTGCATCAGATGAGATTTCTACGCAATTGAAATATAAATCGACAAATATCTCGGAGCGAATTTTAAGGCAGGATGCTAGTGTTAGTTCACTAAATGAACAGCTTGAAGAGCTTGATAACACTTCAATCGCTCTTAAAGTGAAGGCCGAAGAAACTCAGATTCAAGTAAAGAGTACACACGCGAAGCTTGAGAATTCTGTTGGGATGATGGACAACCTTGTCCAAGGTCTCGATCAATACTTAGAAAGTAACCACCAGTTACAGAAGAGTTTCAATAAGCTTTCCGCGCAAACACTATCGATAGAAAATGTCGTTTCAGTTGTTGCAAAATTAGCGGACCAAACTAATTTACTAGCATTGAATGCCGCAATTGAAGCGGCCCGCGCTGGAAATCAAGGTCGAGGTTTTGCGGTTGTAGCAGATGAAGTCAGAAGATTGGCGCAATCCACGCAAGAGAGCTTGCATGAAATTAACTCGATAGTTTCTGAGATATCAACGACTGTAAAAATGGCTGGGGCGCAAATGTCGTCGCAAACATCGACGATAACTCTTCTATCTGAAAATACGATTAAAAGCCAAACTGAAATTCGCAACGCTAATGAAAGCATAGGGTCTGTACTGTCATTTATTGAACATAATGAAAGCGAACATGAAGTTAACATTCATACGATCAGTCAACTAGTTTGTGAAGCAAATTCCAAAGTTGATGAGTTGAAGCAATTGTCTAGTTCGAACGCTATTGACTGTGAGGCCCTTATAAAACAGGGTATTAATTTAACAAAGGTAACAGAAAATGTTGTTGAAAAACTGAGTATGTTCAAAACTGCTTGAATGAAATTGGTTGGTTGTAAATTATTAAAACCAACCAACCATTTCAAAGGGAATAAATCTATCAACCGTTTAGTTTATTGTTTTAAGTTGTACAAGAATTCGATTAGATCTGACTGTGTGACCATTCCGATTAATTGGTTATGGTCATTTGTAATCGGTATATGGTGAAACCCCGAGGTCAAATATGGAATAAGACGAGCGACATGTTGATCTTCATGCATAGAAATCGGATTTCTTTTCATATATTGGCCAATAGTGTTCGACGTCTTTTTCTTTGCCAAGAGGTATAAACCTACGAATGAATTTATTTTTCTTTTTTCGACATAAAGTAAAAAATCGACTAATGAAAAAATACCTACAATTTCTTTATCGGAGTTTATAATAGGAATTGCACTAAATTTATTTTTTTGAAGTGTGTTTAGACCTTCGTAGACTGAATCATTTTCTGTGAGTGCTAGAATGTTTTCTGTCATTACATGTTTGCAGGTCAGTTTTTGACTTTTGTGCTCTAAAGCGAGCAGGTGGGTTTGTTTAAAAATTTCGTCGAGCGTTTTTTCATCAATGTCTAACCATTCATTTCTTGTTTCCAAAACTTCATGTAATTCATCAAAGTAAAGTGATGACTTTTCATGTGCAGATTTTGAGTTCATTGATGGTTTTTCAGTCGTGTTCGAAGATCTCATAGTGATCCATCTACGATACACAATACCAGATAAGGCTAGGGGAAGTACGTTCAATAAAACGGGATCGAGTAAGAAATAGGCATCTGGTTGAGATGTATTACTCAACACAGGGACAAGCGCAGTTGCTACGCCTGGTGGATGAACACATTTTAGTACAATCATAATGATTATAGTGCTGGTTATCGTTAGTGTTATCAAGACTATGACATCATCGAATGCCGTCGATAAACCAATACCTACCAACGCCGCCGTAACATGTCCACCGAGCAAGGGCCATGTTTTTCCCATTGGACTGCTAGGGATCACAAAAATGATCGTGACGGAAGCCCCTATTGATGCAATCAACAAAGGGGTTGCGGAAGTGGTATGCCCGTAGTTTGCAAGTACCGCAATGATAGCTGATGTAAGGAATACAGGTATTGCAATGAATGAAAGATTGAATAAGCGGTCAAAATGAGACATAGGAATCAAAGTAAAAGTGAAAAACGGAATTTTATGCGATCATTAAATGTTGATAAAGCGTTTAAATTTTTATGGATATAATTAAAACGAACATGATTTGTCTAATCTTTATATAAATAGGCTTGATTTATAAATACCATTATCGTATGTCGCGTATAAATATGAAATGTTATTTTTCATTATTGTTGTAATCATTTAGGGGTAAATTTAATTGAATAATATATTAAGACTAATAGGTTAGATAGTTCTAGAGTAGAATAAAAGTGTTATGAAAGAGGATAATTGATATGAACATAAATAATATTTCCCTATGTGACATTATAAAAAACGTTCCAGGTTCAATAAATGTATTAAAATCGTACAACATTAATGTATATATAAACCTAAGGAAAACATTAAATGAAGTTTTAGTTATCGATGATATTTTCAAATATTCTAATATGATTGATGAATTAAACGAACTGAGTCGGGATAACAAAGAGTTGCTGAAATTTTGTGATATACCTCATCAAGAGTTGATAAAATATATCATTGCTAACTTTCACATAAAACACAGAGATCAATTGAATCGGGCGATAGAGTTAGCGAAACGTGTTGAAACTGTACACTATGACCACCCTAAATGCCCTCTTGGTTTGAGTGAATGCTTAGAAGGGATTGAGAACGATCTATGCAGTCATATGGAGAAAGAAGAACAAATCTTGTTTCCAATGATCAGTCAAGGGATCTATCCTGATGGGCCTATTTTCGTCATGGAGAAAGACCATGATGACCATATCCAGGCATTGAGTGAATTAATGACCTTGGTGAACTACTTGGAAGTTCATGAAGATGCATGTCAGTCATGGAAAAAATTATATTTATTATTAGAGCAATTTGAAAGTGACATCCTCACGCACATTGCTTTAGAGAACAATATTTTATTTAAAAATTAATGTACAGTGAAGAATGAATTTCTGCTTAATCGATGTGTTTAGGCAGAAATATCTAATTATTCGAACCTAATTTTTTCTTGATGTACCCAAACTGCTGCTTCAACTCGAGAGCGTAATTGTAGTTTTTTCAAGATGCTTTTTACATGAACTTTTACTGTGCTTTCGGAGATGAAAAGTTTATTAGCAATCATTTTGTTTGATAAACCAATAGCAATGTTTTTCAGAATCTCCTGTTCCCGAGTGCTAAGAACATCTATGGATACATTGGTTAGTTTTTCCTGTTTCTTTTCTCTTAGATTTCCTACTAAAATTGATGTTAATTCGGGGCTAATGACTGTTTTTCCTAAACATGCATTTTCAATAGAGGCTAGTAATTCTTCTGGTTCCATATCTTTTAAAAGATATCCGTCTGCACCTAATTTAATCGCCTTAGACACGTCTTCATCGTAATTTGAAACGGTAAAAATAATAATTTTGCTTGAGATGTGTTTATCTCGTAGTAATTTTAACGTTTTCAATCCATCTAACTCTGGCATATTGATATCTAATAGGATTAAGTCTGGTTCGTAGTCAATAGCATAATCCACCCCTTGAAGCCCATTACTTGCTTCTGCAACGACGGTTAGATGTTTTCTGGTATTGAGTAATTGCTTAATACCATTTCTCAACATTGGGTGATCGTCGATTAAAAGTATTGTGGATGCTTCAGCATTGGTAAATGTATGTTCTTTAATCATATTATACTCGTGAATATATAGGAAAAGTTAGGTAGAATTCAGTCCCTTTGCCAGGAGAGGAGATGATATCCCATTTTCCTGATAGAGACTGTGCTCTGTCACCAATAATTTTTAGACCATAACGAGAGTTTTCTTGTGAAGTAGAGAATCCACAACCATCGTCGAGAATAACTAAGGAGATATCATTATCTTTCATTGATAAATCTAGCGTTACATCGGAAGCTTGTGCATGCTTATAAATATTATTTAATAGCTCACGAATTATTTGTATTAAATGTATTGAATGATGAATGGATATTTTATTAGCTGGAATTTCATAACTAAAATTTATTTTGGTGCCAATTTTTTTGTTATATTCCTTAACCGTGTTTTCCAGCGCAGGTAAAAAACCTAGCCCATCTAACCTCAAGCGAAAGGTTGTCAAAAGCTCTCTAAGTTGACAATAAGCAACATTTACTTCTTCTCGCATTTCACCAATAATAGATATCTGTTCTTCGTCTAAGTTAGATAAATCCATTTGTAAAATACTCAATTTAATCTTGAGACAAGACAGGGACTGAGCGATTGAATCATGCAGTTCTCGTGCAATTGTATTTCTTTCTTTTAATATTAATAACTGCTGATCCTGCTGAACCTTATAGAAAACGGAAAGAGATTGTGTTAATAGTTCTGAAAATGCAATTATTAATTGCTCATTTTCTACATTTATACAGGATTTTATATTGTTTGATATGACGATTTTTCCATAGTCATGATTAGAGTCCTTTAGTTTTATAGTGATCTCTGATAGGTTTTCTATGAAAGTCTTTTCATTATCAAAGCAGAGGTTGCAGCTGAGGTTTTTGCAAAAATCAGGTCTGCTTATTGAACCAAAATCAAATATTTGAGTATTATCACTTTCTTGATAATCATTAATTAATATTTTAACTTTATGTATACCAGTTAATTCAATTAACTCTTGAGTTAATGGTGCCAACATATCGCAACTATACTGTTCATTATTAAACTTTTTACATGCTCGATATAGAAAGTCTAAGTATTTATTTTTTCTATTCAAATCCTCTGTCTTATGATATACAACATTCTCTAAATTTATATATGTTTCTTTTATACTTTCTGACATTAAATTAATAGAATCGCCCAATTCATTCATTTCATCTTTATGTTTCTGTACGATAAACTTCTTACTAAAGTCTCCAGATTTAATCGATCTTGATATATCAAGTATTGACATCCATGGCTTAAATAGCCTTGAGTATAAGTTTCCAATAGAATATATTCCAAATATTATTATCATAATAGAAAATGCTTTTTGGATGTTTTCTAGAGATTTAATATTGTTCTCGGTATTACGTTCTACTTTATAGATCAGATTATCTATTATTTTCACAAACTCGTCAGAGTTTGATCTTATTGATTCATAGTTTTGATTTTCTATATTTTCCTGAAAGAAAGCTACTAAATTTCCATGCTGATCGCTTAAACCACTTTTGATCATGTACTCTATTATGTTTGGATTATTCAGCTTTTTATTGATTCTAATTATATTTTCTGACGTAATACTTTTATCTGTAGACAAAATAGATTTATAGATGAGCATTCTTATCGAGCCAATTTGATTAACAATGTGCGTTCGACCTTGAATATTGTCTACCGTTATGAGTGAAATAAACATACCAGATAAAGATATGCTACAAAGTATTAATATAAAGAATGAAATTTTTTTTGTTATGGATATATTGAAAAAATTCATTATCTCATCTAATGAGCTAGTTTTCCGTATCCAATAACATACCGCTTTTTTATGATACAAGACATACTACCATTGGGTTACTACCTAATAGTTTCCTAAACCACCTGTTTATGGAATTTTTATTTTTTTTAATTATATCAATCGCTTATAAAATTAGGCTGTAACTATAATGAGCAGTATCACTTAACGGGAAGGTTTTGTTAGGAATATGTCTTTGATCTAAATCAACAAATTTACTACGTGATTATCACTAAATGTACTGGTTTTTCCAATAACAATGGTGTGAATCATGTCAATAAATATAGATACAAAGGACATGGAGTCGTCTGGTCGAGTAAGTGCGCATTCGATTAAACAATGGTTTCCTGAGGATAGACAGTTTTGGTTATCTCAAGGGCAATACATTGCAAAGCGAAACTTATGGATTTCGATTCCCTGCCTACTATTGTCTTTTTGTGTTTGGATGATCTTTAGTGCAGTTGCAGTAAATTTGCCTAAAGTCGGCTTTTCATTTAGTACCGAGCAACTTTTTTTGTTAACCGCATTGCCCTCAGTATCAGGTGCGATTGGTCGTATTCCTTATTCGTTCACAATTTCAATATTTGGCGGTAGACGTTGGACTGCATTCAGTACATTGATGCTTGTTGTACCAATGGTTTGGCTAGGAATCGCCATCAGTAATCCTCACACTCCATACTCCACATTCGTCATGATTGCGCTGCTATGTGGACTAGGTGGTGCAAATTTTGCCTCAAGTATGGCAAATATCAGTTTCTTTTATCCAAAGGAAATGCAGGGGAGTGCGCTTGGCTTAAATGGTGGACTTGGCAATCTCGGTGTCAGCATAATGCAGTTGGTGGTTCCTATTGCTATTTCCGTTCAATGGTTTACTTCGCAATCTGAAGGGCCACATCTACAAAACGCCGCATGGATTTGGGTGCCGTTAATTTTACTCTTTAGCCTTATTTCCTGGTTTGGAATGAACGATATAGAAAATGCAAAAGCCTCGTTCAAAGAGCAGGTCAAAGTACTTAAACAAGGACACTTATGGTTAATGAGTTTATTATATCTTTCCGCGTTTGGTTCTTTTATCGGTTTCTCTGCTGGTTTTGCAATGTTGTCTCAAACGCAATTTCCAGAAGTTGACGTTTTGAAATTTGCGTTTATAGGTCCACTCATTGGTGCTCTTATGCGACCTGTTGGTGGAGCATGGTCAGATAAATTTGGTGGTATAAAAGTAACGTTTTTAAACTTCGTACTTATGGCGTTATTAACCGTTCTTATCTTCTTTACTATTCCATCGGAAAGTACATCAGGTAGTTTTGTTCTCTTCCTTATCATTTTTATGGGATTATTTGCCTGCTCGGGTATTGGTAGTGGATCAACATTTCAAATGATAGCAGTTTTATTCCGCCGTATTGTTTCGCAACAAGCGAGAATGGCAGGATTGGATGAGGAGACTATCACGCGTAAGTCAGGAACGGATACAGCAGCAGCATTAGGATTTATATCTGCCATTGGCGCGTTTGGTGGTTTCTTTATTCCGCAGGCATTTGGTTTATCGCTCTCTCTTACAGGCTCAGCCTCAAGTGCTTTAATACTATTCCTATTTTTCTATGTCGTTTGCTCAATCATTACGTGGTTCGTTTATGGACGAAATATAGAGAATGGTTACGCAACAAAAAAATAAGTCACATATTTAATTCGAATTTTTTATCGTAGATATTAACTTAAGTTATCAATTAAATATAAATAATAATTAGTTCCTAAATATAGGAGAAACACTGAATGAGCAAGTTTTTGGATCGATTTCGATACTTTAAACAAGTCGGAGATTCGTTTTCTGGTGATCACGGACAAACACTTAATACAAATCGTGATTGGGAAGATGGATACAGGACGCGTTGGCAGCATGATAAAATTGTGCGCTCTACCCACGGCGTAAACTGCACTGGATCTTGTAGTTGGAAAATTTATGTTAAAAATGGGTTGGTGACATGGGAAACTCAACAAACAGATTATCCTAGAACACGTCCAGACCTTCCTAATCATGAGCCGAGAGGATGCCCGCGAGGGGCGAGTTACTCTTGGTACTTATATAGTGCGAATCGTCTCAAGTACCCAATGGTACGTAAGCCGCTATTAAAACTTTGGCGTGAAGCAAAACGCCGCTTTGCAGATCCTATCGATGCATGGGAATCTATCGTCACTAACTCTGAATCGACGACTGCTTATAAAACAGCGCGAGGACGAGGCGGATTTGTACGTAGTTCTTGGGCTGAAGTTAATGAAATTATTGCTGCTTCTAATATATACACCATAAAAGAACATGGACCAGATCGCGTGGTGGGTTTCTCCCCAATTCCAGCTATGTCGATGGTGTCTTACGCCGCTGGTGCGAGATACTTGTCTCTTATTGGTGGTTCCTGTTTGAGTTTTTATGATTGGTATTGTGATTTACCACCAGCATCTCCGATGACGTGGGGGGAGCAAACAGACGTTCCTGAATCAGCAGATTGGTACAATTCTTCATACATTATTGCTTGGGGTTCTAACATCCCTCAAACCCGTACTCCTGATGCGCACTTCTTTACCGAGGTTCGTTATAAAGGGACGAAAACGGTCGCAATTACACCTGATTACGCTGAAGTTGCAAAACTCTGCGATCATTGGCTTAACCCAAAACAAGGTACGGACAGTGCAGTAGCACTCGCAATGGGTCATGTAATTCTTAAAGAATTTCATGTTAAACGTCAGTCTGAATATTTCCAAAACTATTTGCGACAATACTCAGATATGCCGATGTTGGTGAAGTTGGAGCCTAGAGCTGACGGTAGCTACAGTGCAGGTCAGTTTTTACGCGCATCAGAGCTAGTGAATAACCTCGGAGAGTCCAACAATCCTGAATGGAAAACCATCGCTATTAACGAAGTCGATGGGGAATTAGTTGCCCCTAATGGCTCTGCTGGTTTTCGTTGGGGAGAAAAAGGTAAGTGGAATCTTGAGCAGCTAGCGGGAGATGGCCAGAATAATGTGAAGTTGCAACTAGGGATACAAGATGCAGTTGACACGGTTGATGTTGCCTTCCCTTATTTTGGTGGTTTAGAGCACGAACATTTTACCCATGTGCCACTCTCAGACCTCATTAATCGTAAGCTGCCAGCCAAACGTATTACTTTGGATGACGGAACCGAAACATTTGTCACAACCGTATATGACCTGACACTTGCGAATTATGGTGTAGAACGTGGATTAAGTGATTCGAGTTGTGCAGCAGAGTATTCCGAACTCAAAGCTTATTCTCCTGCATGGGCTGAAAAAATCACAGGAGTCTCAGCCGAAGAGATCATTCGAATTGCAACAGAGTTTGCGGATAATGCAGAGAAAACTCGCGGGCGTTCGATGATTATTGTCGGTGCAGGCTTGAATCACTGGTACCACATGGATATGAACTATCGCGGTTTGATCAACATGTTGATCTTCTGTGGCTGTGTTGGACAAAGTGGCGGTGGTTGGGCGCATTATGTCGGACAAGAAAAACTTCGTCCTCAGACAGGATGGCAACCTCTAGCGTTTGGATTAGATTGGCAGAAGCCTCCTCGTCATATGAATGGTACATCTTTCTTCTACAACCATTCGAGTCAATGGCGATATGAGAAGTTAAAAGTCGATGAATTATTGTCTCCAGTAGCGGATAAAACGCGCTACAGCGAACACTTGATCGATATGAACGTTAAAGCAGAGCGAATGGGTTGGTTACCTTCGTCACCACAACTTAACGTAAACCCGTTGAATATTGCCAAACAGGCACAAAGTACAGGACAGTCAGCAACTGATTACGTTGTGAGTGCGTTGAAAGAAGGTGAGATTCGTTTCGCATCAGAGCAACCTGAAAAACACTATCCACGAAATATGTTTATATGGCGTTCAAACTTACTTGGCTCGTCGGGCAAAGGTCACGAATACATGCTCAAATACTTACTCGGAACCGAGCATGGTATTCAAGGTAAAGATCTGGGCGAGTTTAGTGCAACAAAACCGAGTGAAGTGGAATGGAGTGATCAACCAATACAAGGCAAGCTTGATCTCGTTGTGACGCTAGATTTTCGTATGTCGAGCACGTGTTTATTCTCGGATATCGTTCTTCCAACTGCAACGTGGTATGAAAAAGATGATATGAATACGTCGGATATGCATCCATTTATTCATCCTCTATCGGCAGCGGTTGATCCAGCATGGGAAGCAAAGTCTGACTGGGAAATCTACAAAGGCATTACCAAAGCATTTTCGAGTCTTTGTGAAGGCCATTTGGGTAAAGAAACCGATATCGTTACGTTACCTATACAGCATGATTCTCCAGCGGAAATAGCTCAGGCATTTGACGTTAAAGATTGGAAACGTGGTGAATGTGAGTTGATACCTGGTAAAACTGCACCACATATTATGGCCGTGGAACGTGACTATCCTAATACTTATGCACGATTCACCTCTCTAGGACCACTATTAAATAGTCAAGGTAACGGTGGTAAAGGCATCAACTGGAATACCGATAGTGAAGTTGAATTGCTCAAAAAACTCAATTATGTCCATCATGAAGGAGCTGCAAAAGGACTCGCCAAAATTGAAACAGCTATTGATGCAGCAGAAGTGATTTTAACGCTAGCGCCAGAAACGAACGGGCAGGTAGCAGTAAAAGCTTGGGATGCATTAAGTGAATTTACAGGACGAGAACACCGCCACCTGGCCATCAATAAAGAAGAAGAAAAAATTCGCTTTCGAGACATTCAAGCGCAGCCGAGAAAAATCATATCGAGTCCAACATGGTCTGGTTTAGAAGATGAACATGTATCCTATAACGCTGGTTATACCAATGTACATGAGTTGATTCCATGGCGAACAGTAACAGGGCGTCAACAGTTATATCAAGATCACCAATGGATGAGAGATTTTGGCGAGAGTTTAATCGCTTATCGTCCACCTATTAACACTCGTACTGTTCACGACATTATAGGTAAGAAGGGAAATGGCAACAAAGAGAAAGCCTTGAACTGGATTACGCCACACCAAAAATGGGGGATTCACTCTACGTACAGTGAAAACTTACTGATGCTGACACTATCACGTGGTGGCCCAATTGTGTGGATGAGTGAAATAGACGCAAAAGACCTTGGTATTGAAGATAACGATTGGATCGAAGCATTTAACTCTAATGGCTCATTAACGGCAAGGGCTGTGGTCAGTCAACGTGTGCCTGAAGGAATGGTCATGATGTACCACGCACAAGAGCGTCTTGTTAACTTGCCAGGTGGTGAGATTACTGGGCAACGAGGTGGGATCCATAACTCAGTCACTCGGGTATGTCCAAAACCTACTCATATGATTGGCGGCTATGTGCATCAGGCTTATGGCTTTAACTACTATGGAACAGTCGGTTCTAACAGAGATGAATTTGTTGTTGTTCGTCGAATGAAGGAAGTCAAATGGCTAGATGGCGAAAACAACGATTATACACAAGCACCGAATATGTACAGTGGTTTAGCGGGAGATAAATAAGTATGAAAATTCGTTCACAAGTAGGCATGGTATTGAACCTTGATAAATGCATCGGATGTCATACCTGTTCAGTCACCTGTAAAAACGTTTGGACTAGTCGCGAAGGTATGGAATACGCGTGGTTTAATAATGTCGAGAGTAAACCTGGTACAGGGTATCCAAGTGATTGGGAGAACCAAGATAAGTGGAAAGGAGGATGGATTCGAAATATTAAAGGAAAGCTCGAGCCAAAAATGGGCAATAAAATTGGCGTTATGGCAAAGCTGTTCAATAACCCAGATATGCCGACCATAGATGATTACTATGAACCGTTCACTTTTGATTACGAGCATCTTCAAAATGCACCACAAAGTAAGCATCAACCGATTGCTCGTCCTCGTTCTCTGATCACTGGCCAGCGGATGGACAAAGTGGAAAAAGGGCCAAACTGGGAAGAAATTCTGGGTGGAGAATTCTCTAAACGTTCTGCTGATCAGAATTTCAATGACATGCAAAAGGAGATGTATGGTCAGTTTGAAAATACGTTCATGATGTATTTACCTCGTTTATGCGAGCACTGTTTAAATCCAGCTTGTGTGGCTACTTGCCCAAGTGGTGCAATATATAAGCGGGAAGAAGACGGTATCGTATTGATTGACCAAGACAAATGTCGTGGATGGCGGATGTGTTTGACAGGATGTCCATACAAAAAGATTTACTTCAACTGGAAGAGCGGCAAATCGGAAAAATGTATCTTCTGTTACCCAAGAATTGAGTCTGGTCAGCCTACGGTGTGTTCAGAAACCTGTGTAGGGCGCATTCGCTATTTAGGTGTGATTCTATATGATGCAGATAAGATTGATCAGGCGGCGTCCGCGAAAGATACGACGGATCTTTACCAAAACCAGCTAGATATATTTTTAGACCCGAATGATCCTGAAGTTATTGAAGAAGCACTTAAACAAGGTATTACGGAAAATGTACTAGAGGCCGCGCAGAAGTCACCCGTGTATAAAATGGCGATTGACTGGAAACTTGCGCTACCTTTGCATCCTGAGTATCGCACTTTGCCAATGGTTTGGTATGTGCCACCTTTGTCACCAATTCAGTCTGCGGCAGATGCTGGATATGTGGGTAATAATGGTGTGCTTCCAGACATAGAGAGTTTAAGAATTCCTGTGCAATACCTTGCAAATCTTCTGACTGCGGGAGATACCGTTCCCGTGCTAAGGGCATTAAAAAGAATGTTGGCAATGCGGCATTTCAAACGTGCTGAAACAGTTGATGGTCAAACAGACCTTAGTGCATTAGAGCAAGTTGGGTTGACGGCACAACAAGCTGAAGAAATGTATCGCTACCTGGCAATCGCAAATTATGAAGATCGATTCGTTATTCCATCAAGTCATCGAGAACTGGCGCGTGAAGCCTTTCCTGAAGCTAAAGGCTGTGGATTCAGTTTTGGTAACGGATGTCATGGCGGTGATGATAGTCGAATCAATCTATTTAATAGTCAGCGCATCAACTCTATAGATATCACAGCTAAGACGGTAGGAGACAAGTAATGGAACTGAAATCTCTCAGATTAATTTCGGCATTATTGGATTATCCGAACTGTGATATTTGGGATTATCCACATGAATTAATTCGTATAGTAAAACATTGCGAAGAATTAAGTCTCGATCAAAAGAAAACACTGGTTAAATTTATTAACAAAATTTTAGCTTTGGACCTGATGGATGCACAATCTAATTATGTCGATTTGTTTGATCGAGGACGCTCACTATCTCTTCTTTTATTTGAACATGTGCATGGAGAATCTAGAGATAGAGGCCAGGCAATGATTGACTTGATGAGCCAATATGAAGAAGTTGGGTTGCATCTTAGCGGTGGTGAACTTCCTGATTATTTGCCTAGATATCTAGAATATGTGTCTCAATTGAATGCAAAACATGCCAAGGAAGGGCTAAAAAATATAGCTCCGATTTTAGCACTTATTACTGAACGGTTAAAACAAAGAGACAGTTACTATTTTGACCTGTTTAAAATATTGTTGGAATTATCGGAAGAGAATGTAGACGCTGAAGCTTTGCATCAACAAGTATCTAATGAAGATGAGGACTATACACCAGAAGCCTTAGATGCCGTTTGGGAAGAAGAGCAAATCCGATTTTTAGGTGAAGAAGGATGTAATTCCGCGTTGCAACATCAACATCAAAGACGATTTGTAAATAATGTTTCGCCGCAGTATTTAAACATTAGTGATATTAATGGAGTACAGCAATGAGTTTTTTAAATGGTTTCTTTTTTAATATCTATCCCTACATCGCTGGTTCCGTATTCTTGATCGGTAGTTGGGTAAGGTATGACTATGGCCAATACACCTGGCGTGCAGGGTCTAGCCAAATTCTAGACAATACCAATATGAGATTAGCATCGGGGTTATTTCATGTTGGTATCATAGGCATATTTCTCGGACATTTCTTTGGCATGTTAACGCCTCACTGGGTCTATGAATCATTTCTGTCATTAGCCGCCAAACAATTAATTGCGATGATCGCTGGTGGTATTTTTGGCATTATGACTATCGCAGGAGGAGCAATGTTACTGAGACGACGTCTGACTAATGTTCGAGTGCGTGCAACATCATCTTTTGCCGACATCCTCATTCTTACACTGCTTGTCATTCAAGCATGCCTAGGTGTCTTGACGATTCCGTTTTCTGCACAACACTTGGATGGCAGTGAAATGATGAAGTTAGTTGGTTGGGCGCAAGATGTCGTGACATTTCAATCTGGTGCAGCAAGCAACTTAGATGGCGTGAGTTTTATATTTCGCATTCATATGATATTAGGAATGACGATATTTCTTATTTTTCCATTCTGTAGATTGGTTCATATTTGGAGCGTTCCATTTGAATATGTTTCAAGACGTTACCAGATAGTAAGAAGTAGAAGATAATACTAGTGAGCGAAGTGAGTACTGAATGTCTTTGTTTAGTACTCACTTTTTTCTACAACGTATTTTTACGTTAAGTTTATTATGGGTTTGAATTTAAAGGAAAATATATGGTTTATCATGTTTCAAGAAAATATCTTTTACATAAAATATTAGAGCCATTTTTTATCACATTTTTTTGGCCTTTTTCGATTTATTTAACTTCACAATTTGCTAACATTGGTATGAGTGAAGAATTAATTTATCAAATTAAAATATTTACTATAATTATATTTTTAATTACAATTGTTATCGCTATAATAAATATTTATTTTTTAAAAAACACAGTGCTTGTTATAGACAAGAATGGAATAATTTATCGAGTTAGAGATAAGATTACTAAATTTACATGGACTGATTTATCAAGGGTTGAAATTTATAAGTCTAAAAGAAAGATCATAAGTATTGTTCTGTTTCCTTACAGAAGTAAGTTGAGAGTATACTGTTTTGATAGGATGGATAATTTTATTAATGATATAGAAAGGCATGGAAAAAATAAAATTAATATTATTTATTAATTTATATTGGAGAATCATAATTTAAAATATATTTTATGGGGGTATTCGAATGGAAACGTGTGGGAAATGTAGACATTTTATCAGAGAAAAACTTACGGACAAGGAAATTTGTGAGGCATGGCAACAGCCTACCCATATGAAGAGACAGGCTTGTTACTCATATATACCTAAAAAAATTGAAATTAAATATCTCAGAAATGATAAACAATAACGCTATATTCGTTTGTTTCGGACAAGAGCACGTCTTACATTTTTACACATTTTTCCAAATGAATATATTTCGTCAAATGTAGGCGAAATTCCTCGATTCAATTGGTGCTGCCAATATGATAATTCTGAATCGACAAGCTCCATTAACTTTTTAGGACAACCGATACAACTATTGTCTGTGCCACATTTAAATGTATCCTCATTGTATAGGGGGAACTCATCTTTAACAGCATCAATTATCTGCTGCATTGCTGTTATTCTGTCTGGTTTTTTGCTCATAAGGTTACCTCCCGAGAAGGTATTATCAACAATAGACATACAAATTTCAGTTATCCTAAAGAGTTAAAAATTGCAATAAACTCCATGGCATTGTATAGCGAGCAATGACTAACGTTGCTATTGTTAGAGTTTATTCCTCTATTGCTTTTCGTCATTGAGCGAGGCACCCGCTTTTTAAGCTATGGCATTGAAAAATGTAACGCTTATCCCGACAAAAGAATACGGTGAGATTCCATAGATGATTTTAACAATGCTCGATAGTTTCAGAGTTAGTATGTTTTACATATCCAAGCAATCAGGAAAGAGGATGTAAGCGATAGTGATAGTTCTTCAATGATTCGTTAACTTGAAAGATCTCATATTTGAAATGGATTTGTTCATCAAGACATTGCGTAAACTTGTCTAACTGTTCTGTATGAATGAGTAAAGAAATTGGTGCGATTTGGTGATTATCGACATCATCGAAACAATTGTTAATGTGTGCTCTATCCAAATAAACAACATCTTGATTCTGCGTTGGAGTTTCTTCAATCAGTTTTGTATCAAATCCTGCCTTCTCGAACTGCTCAAGCAAATCATAGAGTTTGTCTACATCATTCTTGCCCTTGATTGCGCTATTATATTGTTGAACAATCCCATTTAAGTGTTTCTCGATGTTGCCGAGCTACAAGCGATGGTGAAAGCACTGTTGGCGTCAGAAATCCAATTGAAACAAGAGCGCCAGTCGCTGCTTGAACAGCTTAAACTTGCCTTCGACCGCCAGTTCGCTAAACGCTCGGAGGCATTAAGGCCTTACGATGAATCCCAAGGTGACCTCTTCAACGAAGCGGAATGTGAAGCCGCTAAGGAAGAAGAGGTTGACGTTGTCACAACGACCACCACAAAGAAGAAACGCGGTAAACGTCAGCCACTGCCAAAGAGCTTGCCTCGTGAGGTTATCGAACTCGATTTAGACGACAATGAAAAGCAGTGCGCTTGCTGCCAACATAACCTGCATAAAATCGGTGAAGACCGCAGTGAGAAACTGGAGTTTACACCTGCGGTACTTAAAGTGTTGGAATATGTTCGTCCTAAATATGCTTGCCGCCAATGCGAGCAAACTCAGGACAAAAACCACGTCGTTCAAAAGCCAGCGCCGCGAAGCATTATCCCTAAGAGCTTCGCCACAGAAAGCTTGTTGGCCAATATCATTCTCGGCAAATACCAATACGCGATGCCACTTTACCGCCAAGAATCGTTGTTTACTCAGTCGGGTATCGAACTCTCACGAACCACTATGGCAAGGTGGGTTATCCAAGTCAGTGAAAAGTTCGCCCCGCTTTATGCGGCCTTGAAAGCGCACCTACTTGAGCAAGTGGTGATTCAGGCGGATGAAACGCCGCTCAATGTCC
Source organism: Vibrio sp. Vb0349 (assembly GCF_033338975.1). Taxonomy (NCBI): domain Bacteria; kingdom Pseudomonadati; phylum Pseudomonadota; class Gammaproteobacteria; order Vibrionales; family Vibrionaceae; genus Vibrio; species Vibrio sp. Vb0349. The sequence continues at coordinate 94,427 of NZ_JAWOTS010000003.1, forward strand.
TCAAAGAAGATAAACAGTGTTACATGTGGCTCTACTGCTCGGGCGCGGACTCGCCAGATGCCGCACTCCCTAATGTGAGAAATATCGTCTTGTATGACTATCAAAACAGTCGCGCGAGGTCGTGCCCTGTTGCCTTCTTGGGCGACTATGATGGGTATCTGCAAACCGATGGCTATGGTGTTTATGATGGGCTTCATCGAGTCACCAATGTCGGTTGCTTTGCGCATGCTCGGCGCAAGTTCATGGAGGCGAAAAAGCTTCAAGGCAAAGGTAAGTCAGGCAAAGCGGATAAAGCGCTGGCCAAAATCCAGAAACTCTATGGGATAGAATCACGCTTAAAAGGTGCCAGTGCCGAAAAACGGAAAGCAGAGCGCCAAGAGCATGCTAAGCCGATACTGGATGAGCTTTATGAATGGATGACAACTCAGAAAGTGCTTGAGTCTAGCCCGCTGGGTAAAGCGATAAAATACACGCTCGGTCAGTGGCCGAAGCTCATTCGCTATATCGATGACGGTCACTTATCGATAGACAATAACCGTGCTGAACGCGCCATTAAGTCGCTGGTGATTGGGAGAAAGAACTGGCTCTTCTCGACCAATCCCAATGGAGCGGAAGCGAGCGCGATGCTTTACAGTATCGTCGAGACAGCGAAAGCCAACGGCCTTATCCTTTACGACTACATAGTCAAGTGCATGCAGGAGTTAGCGAAAGCAGAACCAGATATCGATGCACTCCTGCCTTGGAACTTCAAACACTAACAATATCGCCCCGTGGGTTCATGGGGCGGATACGGCGGATACACAACGACAAGGTGTAACAGAGCGAAATGCGTGGAAGCTGGCGATGTCAGATAAAGGGTGGTGGCACTTAGCCCTCTCGCCCCAGGTGAATCACGCAATGCCAATCAAATGGTTCGAGGAGAGGGGATTGTACTCATTGAGAGATGGGTATGAGTCACTAAAGGTATATTCGGAACCGCGGTATGCGACCCACGCTTGTACGGTGGTGTGAGAGGATGGAGGCCGTGAGGCCTCTTCTTACTCGATTCGTGTGCTCTTGGCAAGAATTATAACTCACCTACTGTGGTTTTGACTACGTTTAAACGGGTAGTTTAGGCGACCCAATATTATAACTTCTAAGCAGTTTTGAAGCGGTACATGCTTAATGTTTCAGATTCACTTAGTTTTCGATGATACGATGGTGGTTGAACATTAAAAAGCAGCCAACAAATCATCTTCAAATCTCAGACCATGTAACTGATACTTAGCACAGATATCTCTGAATTTTTCTGTAGCGTAAAGCGCTTGGCAGCCCTGCATTTTAGATTTAAACAAAAGTCGACCTTGAACATCATCTTCGTCAAAGTAGAGTGTTTCCAAGCCATCCTCAATCCCATCAAGGTACTTCACTGTGCATACAGCTGTATCCTCTTGACCAAAGGAGAGGCAGTTGAAAATGTATCCTGACTCTGATCCTATGCTGATAGGAAGAAACTCACCTTCATTTTTAAGCACATCTGACAGTACGCTGTAGGCGCGTGAGTTCAAAACAAGGTAAGTACTTGCCCATAAGGAAACATCTGGCTCTTTAGAGTTTTTTCCCAGGACATCTTCAAAATCTAAAGCTAAGGTTTTCCAAATTGGTAGCAAGCTTGTGTTTTTTGAACGTTGAAAATGTATCGTCATCAAATGTTCTTCACCTAAAGCATCGAACAAATCATCGAGGTCGAGTTGTAGTTCTTTGTATTCTTCAGGCAGCTCTTTCAATTGATATACGTTCATTACTGACCTTTCCATTTCAAATCTTTAGGTGCGACAACATTTTCAGGGTATGAGCTATTTTTTAGCTGGTTTTTTATATTTCTTAGCCTATTGCGAAACACTTGCTCTGGTAAAGTTTCTCCAGCGAGTTGAACCGAGATCCATGTCTCATAGTTGTATCGATGAATCTTTTTATGGGCAGGAGCCTCTGGTGTAGCCCAGTGTCCTTCATCATCTTTAGTTCTTGGTAGCCAAACTCCATTAATTGGGTCGTTGATACCAATGCCATGCATATGCATGTTTAGCCTGGCAGACATCATGCGTGCTTTTCTAAACCGACCTGCCCCCATAATAATATGGTGAGGATCGTGTTTTTGACTTGGTTTTGGCTCGCCAATCGCTGTTAAATTTCTGGCTAGAACGGTTGTAGGATGATGCGGTTCTTGACGCAGTTCAGATACAGACTTTTTGGAACATTCTTCTCGGTACTCGGTCAATGAGCTTTGTAATAATACTTGAGCTGAAAGAGAATGCCTAAGTCGTTTGAGATGAGCCTTGTCCTGCTCCAACTGGATTTTAACTTTTTCATCTGCATTATTCTTTTGTGAGAGCATATTATAATGTTTTGCAGCCAGCACTTCATAACGATGAACCGCTAGCTCCAAAGGCGATGGGTTTGATGGTCTATGAGATGGAACGATGGGATTGTACGGTTTATTCAACTGTTTATCCTCTATGTCAGATATAAAAGGACTTGATAATCTTGGACGAGTCTCTAGCTACATTCAAATATGAATGCAAAAGAGGGTAATTATTCCTTTATTTCTGCATGAATCATTTTCACTTATCAATAAAAAATATAAGCATTTTAATCGTTAAGTTCTATGTATTGAACTTTGTCTCATTAATTGATAATTATAATGACATATCTAATAATTTGTCTCTTATTTAAAAATAGAATTATTAGCGATGTTCAGTAAGTTTTATAGTATGCGCCCCATGAACCCACGGGGCAATATTGTTAGTGTTTAAAGTTCCAAGGTAGGAGCGCATCGATATCAGGTTCCGCTTTCGCTAACTCCTGCATGCACTTGACCATGTAGTGGGCTTTGCGTAATTCGAGGGAACTTTGATCAGCACCACAAAACCTAGTCATTCGACTCCTGCGGCGCGAGCCGCTCACAATCAGCACTGCTTTCGCAGTGCATCAATCGATGTTTGATTCATAGTCAACAAACCATCTTTACCCCTTATCGGGGGTAAACCGATGGTTTGTTTTTATTAGATATAAATAGCGTCAAAAGTAAATGGTTCATATCTGTTAGCACAGAGCGATTCCGCCCTGACTATGCCTTGTTCATCGAAGATCCTTGATTTTCAATGAATTTATTAGTCAGTTTCTATATAATGCGGTTAATTGAATATAAGGTTTAACAGCAACATGAACTCGAATCTTAAAGATATCTTTGATAAAAGCCGTCAAGAACTCCTTGATATGGGGCTTAGAGGAAACACATTACTCAATGTCGGTCAGGGAGCCAAAGTTCTTGACATTGTTGACGAAAAGTCTGAACAAGTTTTTAAGCATTTGGTTGAATACTCAAAGACAATGTCATTTCTTCCAGCTCCCGATTCTCTAGATAATGAGGATAGCAATTCGATATCTTTAACTGATTTGACAGCTCATCTTGAAGAAAAAAATGGTGATAAAAGGCACACTGATAACGCTCTGCAAACTCGGCTATTTAGAAAATCGCTTGATACTCGCCTCTTGAAGCTGAGCGCGGAAGCTACGACCTTTGTTCAAGAACAGGGTGTTGATCTGCTTTATCTTGCCCTTGGTTTCGTTAAGTGGTTTGAAGATGATCATTCTGATAAGCCAAGACATGCTCCCTTAGTTCTTATCCCAGTCGAGATTTTCCGAGCTGATGCAGGTGACGCATTCAAAATTCGCTACACCGAATCAGAACTAGGTACAAACCTCACCCTTGCCGCCAAACTTAAAATGGAGTTCGGTATTGTTTTACCTGATTTTGAAGAAGGGGAAGAGGGTTATGATTTTCAAGGCTACTTAAATTTAGTTTCGAATGCCATTGCAGGTGAAAAGCGTTGGTCTGTAGAAAGCAATAAAATCGTATTAAGTTTCTTCTCTTTTGGTAAGTTTCAGATGTATCAGGACTTGTCAGATGAAGTGTGGCCTGAAGGCAATAAACCATCGGAAAACAGCTTAATTAAAAAGTTGTTTACCGAAGGTTTTGAACGTGATGAAGTTTTGCTTGATTCAACACCAATGGACGTTAACCGTGTAGAAGAAGTTCAACTGGTTTTAGATTCGGACTCTAGCCAAACAGAAGCCGTATTGGCTACAAAGTCAGGGGCTAACCTTGTTATTCAAGGTCCTCCTGGTACAGGTAAATCACAGACTATAACAAACATCATCTCTCAGGCTTTAGCTGATAATAAAAAGGTGCTGTTTGTTGCTGAAAAAATTGCAGCACTTGATGTTGTTAAACGCCGACTAGATAACTGCCATATTGGTGATTCGGTATTAGAATTACACTCCCACAAAGCGAATAAGAAATCGGTACTTGCTTCCTTAGAAAGTACACTGATGCAGCACGCTCCTGTCACTCCAGAGAGAAGTGATGACATCGACCGCTTGGTATCTCTTCGCAATAAGTTAGATAATTACTGCCTTTCAGTTAATCAAAGCATTGCCAATACCGAAGTGAGCTATCATGATGCTCTGGGTTATAGCTCACAGCTTGAGCGACTTGTTACTGACGCTTCAATCGACATGGACGAGTTACCAAGCACCGACTTTGATTTAAATGTGTGGGATAAGAGTTATTACTTATCAGCCTTAGCGAAGATAACTGAGACAGTTGACTATTTAATTGAGCACGATGTGCCAAGCCTTAATCTGTTTTCATCAACCACTCTTAAAGATTATTCGCCGTCTGATGATAAAGTGGCTCAAAAGCTCGTCTCTGAATTAGAAGAAACACAGCAAGAAATTATTAAACAGGTTATATGTCTTCATACTTGTGCTGGTTATGTTTCACCTATTTCTAATTACAAAGACTGTATCTCGGTTTTAGAGGGGCTTTCTCTCATTGCAGATAGACCTGAACTTGAAAGCGTTGATGCGAATTCCTCCGCGTGGGAGTCTAAAGGTGATGCGATACTCGAGTTTGCTCTTCAAGGTGCAACTCTACAAGAGCAAAAGGCCGAGTTATCAGAGTTCTTTGTCGATAATGCTTTAGATTACGATTGGACGCCTATCCGTGGATCGTTGCTGACAACTGGTCATAAGTGGTGGCGGTTCTTGTCAGGTGACTATCGAAGAGCGAAAAGTACCTATGCTGGTATGTGTAAGTATGAACTGACTGGTGGTGCTAATGAATGGATTGAAAAAATTGATGCCGTACTGTCCTATCGCTCCACTCAAAAGTGCTTTATCGATTCTGCGCAACTAGCAATCGAGATGATCGGTAGTCATTATAAAAATGATAGTACTGATTGGATGGCGCTTTTAAAACCGCTTCAATGGGTTCACCAGTGCCACGTAGGAATTAAGTCTGGTTTACTTGATGCGAGTGTTGCACAGTACTTAGACCCTTCAAAGGAAGTGAGATTTACTACAACTGAGCTTAACCATGTAAAGGATTTAATCAATAAGCGTGAAGGTGTGCTGAACGAATTAGCTTCATTCCTTCAGCTAGATCTTACGGATTTTAGTGACCGTTGTGACTCTTTATCTATTCATGATGTTGAGTCGTTGAGTAGTGATATTCAAAAATTCTACCCTCTAACTCGCTTTAACCGCTTAGGTGCTGAGTTAGACCGAATAGGACTCTCAAAATGGAAACAGCAAGCATTTACTTGGACTAATGCGCCAACACTTTTCCGTGACTGCTTCAGATATACGTTTTATCGTTCACTTGTTGAACATCAGTATGATTCGAGAGATGAAATCCGTTATTTCGATCGAGTTGAACATGAAAAAAAGATTGAACAGTTCAGGCACATAGACGAGCGGCTGTTCCACTTTGCTCAAGAGTCATTGGTTAAGCAGCTCTACGATAATTTGCCGAACCCATCAGCAAGAGGTGAAGTTGAAACATTAAGACGTGAGTTTAATAAGAAGCGCCGTCACATGCCAATTAGACGACTGCTTAATAAATCAGGCCGTGTGATCCAGCAAATTAAGCCTGTATTTATGATGAGTCCAATGTCGATAGCGACTTATTTAGAGCCAGGTGTGATTGATTTCGATTTGGTAATCTTTGATGAAGCCTCACAGGTTAAAGTTGCTGATGCTCTTGGGGCTATTATGCGTGGTAAGCAGGTTATCGTGGTTGGTGATACCAAGCAGATGCCGCCAACAAGTTTCTTCGGGAAACAGTTTGTCTTAGATGATGAAGAAGCAGAAGAAAGCCTTACTGCCGATATGGAAAGTATTCTTGGCATGTTCTTAGCGTCAGGCGCACCAGAAAAGATGCTTAAGTGGCATTACCGTAGCCGTCATGAGTCATTAATAGCAGTGTCTAACCAAGAGTTTTATGACAATAAGCTGATGATTTTCCCTTCATCTGGCATTAACCCCCATGCTAGAGGTTTGAGTTTTAACTATGTACCGAATACTACATATGATCGTGGTGGCTCACGAAGTAACGTAGGGGAGGCGACAAAGGTTGCAGAAGCGGTAATTAAACATGCTAAGACAACGGCAAATCAAACACTAGGTGTTGTTGCATTCAGTACAGCTCAGCGGGATGCAATCCTTTTGGAAGTTGAACGACTAAGAAAAGCAAACCCAGATCTAGAGGACTTCTTTGGAGAGCATGATGAAGGGGAAGATTTCTTTGTTAAGAACCTTGAAAACGTGCAGGGCGACGAACGTGACACCATTTTTATTAGTATCGGCTACGGTAAGACGAACGAAGGTCGCTTGCCAATGAGTTTCGGTCCACTAAACAGTGAAGGCGGTGAACGGCGGCTAAACGTTCTTATCTCACGTGCTCGTATGTCCATGGAGGTATTCAGTAACTTTAAAGGTGATGAGATGCCAACGACTAATGCATCGCCGTTCGGTGTTCGAGCGCTGAAGAACTTCTTACATTATGCAGAAACTGGTGATCTCGTTAAGAGAGAAGAAACGGGCAAAGCACCTGATTCACCTTTTGAAGAGGATGTGATTTCTTTAATTCACTCTTTAGGTTATCAAGTTCAACCACAAGTTGGTTGTGCAGGTTTCTATATTGATATTGCGGTGAGAGATCCAAATAAACCTGGTCGCTATATGCTTGCGGTAGAGTGTGATGGCGCGACATACCATAGTTCAAAGAGCGCTCGGGATAGAGATCGTATTCGTCAGAGTGTTCTTGAAGGACTTGGTTGGCGCTTTCACCGCATTTGGAGTACAGACTGGTTCCGTAACCGTCATAAAGAAATGGAAAGGTTAAATGATGCTATCCAAGCTGCTATTGCTTATTATAAAGCCTATGATTCAGAGCCTATTGCTGAAGTGACGGTAAAATCAAAACCAAAAGCGGTTATTGAAAGGGTAGAAGTTGAACATCAGGCATCTGCGGTCGTTTACCAAGTTTTTCCTACAGAGCAATTGTATCTTGGGTATGGTGATACGATATCAGAAATAAGCACGACAACCCTTGCAGAGGATATTCTTAAAGTTGTAGAACTAGAATCACCAATCCACATCAAACATCTAACTATTCGTCTTTTGTCTGCGGTGGGTAGCTCACGAAGTGGTGCTCGGATAAATCGAGCGATTTTAGACGGCATCGGTTTACTCAATCGGCGTGGTAAAGTTGAACTGGACGGTGAATTCATTATTGCTAAGAGCCAAGATGAAATTACGATTCGTAATCGATTTGAACTACCTGCAAACGAGCGCAAGTATGATTTTATCTATGATGGTGAAATCGCAAAAGCCGCAATAGAGACTGTTAAGGATACTTTCTCTATATCTAGCGATGACCTTATTAAGTCGATTACTGAGGCACTCGGTTTCTCTAGCACAAGTAAAGCGATGAAGGAGAGAACAGAAACAATACTGTTTAAGCAAGTTCAGTTGGGTAAGTTGGAAATAAAGGGTAACACCTACCAAGTCGCTTAGGATGGCATTAAGTATGTTTCACTGAACTATATTGGAGTCAGTTTTTTTAGTGTAAAAGCCAGTGCTAATGCACTGGCAAAACCTATGTTTGTCGCGGGATCTGCCTGATTGTATCGTAACTCATAAATGGACATTTTCAATTTAGGACGATAGGACGATTTCTACTCTATCGATAAGTTTTAGTATCCCAAAACGACAATGACCACCATTTATAACGGTGGTCGCCGTAACAGGAATTGGACATCAGTGAGCATTTTTAAAAGCTGGAGCATATTAGTAGTTCGCATAACTATGCATTTAAGTAGCTCATATATTGCCTCTGCCTACTTAAACACTTAATTCCAAAGCACGCTGGTATGCCGCTTTAACCGCTTGTTTTACAGCACTTTCAACTTCTCTCTCATGCAGAGTAGTAAGCGCCGCTTCAGTGGTTCCCCCGGGTGACGCAATACGTTGGCAAAGTGTATCTGGTTCATCATCAGGTGGTAATGCTAATTTTGCAGCCCCCAGGGCCGTATGACCAACCAGGCGCTTTACATCATCAGATCTTATCCCCAGCTCTTCACCAGCTGAGATCATGCATTGCATCATAAGCAGGAAATACGCCGGACCGCTACCAAAAAGCGCTGTGACTAGGTTAATGTCATTTTCATTCTGTACTTCTAAGCACTCACCAAAAGATTCAGCGACCGTGGTTGCAAGCTTCTTTTGTTGCTCATCGGTGTTGGCATTTGCATATAAACCAGACATCCCAGCGCCGACCAGCGCTGGCATATTGGGCATCAAGCGCACTATTGCACACTCATGGCCCAATATATTCTCGAGTGTTTTGATAGATGTGCCTGCAGCGATGGAAACAAAAACCTGACTTCTATCTGCTCTGATATCAATTTGTTTTGCAACAGCTTCTATAACCTGAGGCTTGACCGCCAGCACAACAACATCGGACTTATCAACGACATCCTGCGTTTTACTTACCGTAGATACACCATATTTGTCTGATAACCATGCCACTCTTTCTGCGGATGGTTCTGACACCTGTATATCCTGCGCCAGAAAACCTTTCGAAATCAGCCCACTAATCATGGCGGCGGCCATATTACCCCCCCCCCCAATAAACCCGATAATCGGAGATTGTTTATCTTGTGTCATTTCGCCCTCCTTAGAAACCTGTAACAACCGTAACGCCAGGTGTGGTTGCCGAATCCATAGTGGTTAGAGCCTCAATCGATTGTTCTAGGCTGATAGTACGGCCCAGCAATTTCTCTGGTGTTAATTTTCCGGACATCATCATGGCTAACATGGCATCGTAACGATGTGCTTGCATGCCGTGGCTACCTATAATTTCCAGTTCGTCAGCGATAACTTTAGCCATAGGCATAGCAGGGTTGGCCTGTTCAGCAAGTAATAACCCGACTTGTATATGCTTGCCTAATTTGCGCAAGCTCTTCACTGAGTTTACACAGGTGATAGGGTGCCCCAGAGCATCAAGAGAAACATGTGCACCTCCTTTACTGATCTCAATTACAGCTTCTGCAACATCAGCGACTTTATTGCCATTTACCGTGGCTACAGCCCCAAGCGAGCGTGCCATTTCCAGCTTGGTATCATCAATATCGATGGCGATTACATTGGCACCAATTGCAGTCGCAATCATAATCGCTGACAGGCCGACACCACCACAGCCATGTACTGCTACCCATTGTCCGGCAGAAACTTTGCCTTGATCGACTACCGCTCTGAATGAAGTTACAAACCGGCAGCCAAGGCTGGCTGCTGTAACAAAGTCCAGATGCTCTGGTAGGGTGACCAAATTTACGTCAGCGTGATCAACAGTGGTGTATTCAGCAAATGATCCCCAATGCGTAAAGCCGGGCTGGGTCTGGTTACCACACACCTGATGATTACCGGTATTACACTCAGGACAGGAGCCACATGCGTTTACAAACGGCACTGTCACTCGCTGGCCAACCTTGAACCTATTCACCTCTGAACCAACTTCTTCGATAACACCGGCAAATTCATGACCGGGTACGTGCGGGAGTACAACGTCCTCATCATGACCTTGCCAGCAGTGCCAGTCACTGCGACATACGCCTGTCGCTTCAACTTTAATTACCACACCATGGGAAGCGGGTGTTGGATCCGGTACATTTTTGATTTCTGGAATAGATGAAAATTTTTCTATAACGACGGCTTTCATAGGCTTCTCCGCAGTGCTGTTTAGTGGTATCAGTTGTTAACAGTCTATCTTTGTGCGAAGAAATTACCTTGCAAAGGTTGCCTGGATATCAATCAAAAAGTAAATAGTCTTTCATAAAACAACGTAATTATGAAAGACTAATTCAAATGTAAAGAAATTGTGACATAGGTTGGTTGTGTCAAAGAGAAACCGGTAGCCTTGTGGATGACTTCAGCTCTCGTAGAGAAATATTTGAGCTAATCACAGACACGCCGGGTAGCTGCCTTAGCTCTCTTTCAACAAAATCGCTGTAATCATCAAGATCTTTAGCGACAACCTGGAGCATAAAATCCGAATCGCCGGTTGTATTGTGGCAAGAAAGCACGTTCTCAGAGCTTTGGATAATAGACTCGAAAATCCTAGTTGTTTCAGTATCATGCTTTGTACAGGTAAGCTGAACAAATGCCAGAACGCCAAACCCTAGCTTGCGGCGATTCAGGTTAGCCTGATACCCCTCTATATATTGCTCTTCTTCCAAGCGCTTTAGCCTCCTCCAACAGGGGGTTTCACTGATTGCCAGCTCTTGGGCAAGCTTTGCATTTGTTAAGCGTCCATCCTGCTGCAAACGCTGCAATACGGCAACATCGACTTTATCAAGCTTCTTCATGGAAAGATTCCGCCATTAATGAGGTAGTAATTGGAAGACTAATGCAAAAATGGGCTTATGTCACACCTGAAAAGCAAGGCAATTCCTGCTATGACCGATAAGATTAGAGCTTATTAGTCGAGTTTTTAGCCGAGGTACAACAATGCAGTCTTCCATACTTAGCGACATCAGTCCGGTTGCGTCACAATTGAAAGAGTCTTCTATCCGCGCTATTGCCAACTTTGGTATGTCGCAAAAAGATGTCATTCCCCTGTGGTTTGGAGAGTCAGATATTGTTACACCTGATTTTATTAAGCAGGCGGCTTTCGAAAGCCTGGAGCAGGGGCAGACATTGTATACACCAAACAATGGTATACCGCAGTTGCGCCAGGCGCTGGCTGACTACCAGTCACGTCTGTTTGAGCGTCCGTTTACCGATGAGAATATCGTAGTGACCTTGTCTGGTACCAATGCGGTGATGCTTGCCGCTCAGGCCGTATTAAAGCCAGGGGATAAGGTGGTTGTTATCAGTCCTGCTTATCCGATACTGACCGCTATTCCAAGTCTACTTGGTGCGGAAGTCGTAGAGTTCCCTCTTACTCAGGTCGAAGGACGATTCGAACTGGATATGGAGGCGCTTTTTGCGGTGACGAAAGATGCCCGGGCATTAGTTATCAATTCACCAGCCAATCCGACTGGATGGATGGCGAGCGAACAACAGCTTAAAGCGATAACCGAGTTTTCTCGACAGACCGGGGGATGGGTAATCTCGGATGAAGTGTATAACCGCCATGTTTATGAGGGAACATCTGCCCCTTCCTTTTGTCAGTTCATCGATGACCATGATCGTATTATTGTTTGTAATAGTTTCTCCAAAACCTGGTGTATGACGGGATGGCGTTTGGGCTGGCTTACTCTGCCTAAGCCTCTCCGGCCAACGATTACCAAGCTGATTGAGTTTAATGTTTCCTGTGCTCCTGCCTTTGTTCAGGCCGCAGGCGTTGCTGCAATTGAGCAGGGCGAAGTCTTTTTACAACAGACACTGAAGCGTTTTCGTCATTCGAGAGATATGGTGCGTGAAGCATTAGGTAATATCTCTGGCGTAACCTTGTATGAAATGCCGGCAACCTTTTATGCCTTCCTGAAGGTTGATGGGTTAGCCAACAATAGCCAACCATTTATTCTGGATATGATTGAGAAGTCTAAAGTAGGCGTCGCACCCGGAGAAGCATTTGGTGAGGCGGGCTGTGGTCACCTGCGTGTCTGTTATGGTACCAATCACACTAGTCTTGCCATCGCTTTAGAGCGTTTACAGACAGCACTGGAAAACAGGTAGTAAGATGTTTGAATTAGTCATTGGAATACTGTTTCCGCTATTTTCCCTCGTGGCTGTGGGGTACGGCATTGGTCGTTGGATTCAAATGGATTTTCGGCCCATTAACCGTATTAACATGGATATGTTCTTGCCTGCTCTGGTGTTTTCTTCAGTAGGAACGATGCCACTTGATATGACCCAAGTGCCGCTGCTTAGTGCCTCGCTTATTGCGATATTTATCCCTGGCTTGTTAATGGTTCCAATATGTTGGTTGCTTAAACTGCCTTATAAAGTCTGGGCTCCGCCACATATGTTTCGCAATAGTGGTAACTTAGCAATACCTCTCTTTACTTACACGTTTGGCGAGGCTGCTATAGCACCAGCAGTACTGTTGCTCGTCGTTTCGGTTTGTACGCATGTCAGTCTTGGTCTGACATTAGTCAGCAAAGGGAATCCTCTTAAGCAAGTGGTACGTATGCCTATGTTTATCGCGGCTATTGTGGCTCTGATACTAAACTTGACTGACATTGGTATCTGGGAGCCTCTTTATAATGCAACAGCACTTCTGGGGCAGACAGCCGTCCCAATTATGCTTTTATCCCTCGGGACTCAGATGTGTAATATGCGCCTGAGCGGTCTTAAAGTCGGTCTGCTTTGCACTCTGCAGTCGTTGGCAACAGGGGCGGTTACTTTTGGGATTATTTATATGCTTATTCCACTGCCGACCATGCATTTGCAGATGATGTTACTCTTTTCGATGTTGCCTCCAGCAGTCATGAATTACCTGCTTGCTGAGAGGTTTGGCCTTGAGCCTGCCAAGGTCGCTTCAATGGTTCTGTTTGGTAACTTTTTAAGCATCGTAACTTTGCCAGTGCTATTGACGATTGCTTTGTCATTAGAGCCTTTTTAATCAATGTTCTCTTTTGAATGACTATACATTCTGGACAAAACTCTTAAGAGTTCATGTTTTTCTCGCTTTTGTCCAGAATGTGCACACCCCGGCTCTGGTTCGACATTAGGAAATATAGGGCAAATTCTGACGGGATTTATCGATCGAAAATTTTTTTAGCAAATAATGGGGCATTTTTGATTCAGACGGATTTGTGCAGCAGGCTGTTGCACAATTTGGCCAGATGGAAGTTATTGCAACAGTCCGACTGCCGAGGAATCCGTATTGCTAGTTAGTGCTATGAGAGCGATCTACACCAAAGTTTTCATCTGGAAGGTCTTGCTCATCATCGAACATTACAATGCTTCGACGATGCTCCTTTAGAGCAGATAACGCAACTTGAAAACAACTTTCACACATATCAAGGTGGTGAGTAATGCCGTCCATTTTTGACCCAACCCCCCAGTTGGCAGTCAGTTCACCAACCTCTTCTAACTGAACGCCATTAGAATCGACCATCACGCTAACACCACAAATATCACAATGTCGATCAACAACGACCTCTATCGTTTTTTGTCCATAAACTTTCATTGTGAACTCCTGTCGCTGATAAGATTAATCATTACTTGGATGTTAGCCAGTACCAAATAACGACTAAGTAGTAGCTGAAAATTATAGCTGTCCTAAAGGCAACTGAACAACAATTACCAAAGTCACTGAATAATCATCGTGACTCAACGAAGTAGCCGCTTATGTAGCCACGTTAAACGTATTAGCAAAACTAAGTCATATGACAGAGCATCAGGGAACAGGCTCAATTGACGCTGGCACACAATGGGGCAAAAGTGCGTTTCAGTTATTAAATGGGGAAGTGTTTTTCCTCATACTCTTCAACCAATGCAGCGAGCCTTTCAAGCTCGTCACCTTCAGGAGTGCTAGCTTCGGCTGCATCAAACAGTGATTCAATTCGCTTCAACGCGGCCTTGTAATCACTTTCAGAAATTTCAAGCCCCAACTCATCCACTGTTACCTCAGCTAATTCATCACTATGCACTGTATGGGGTGTCATTCCCTCGATCAGTTCTTTTTCAGATAACCGTTTTTTGCTCACAACTCGTCTTTCCATTCAAAATGAGATTAGATAATTTATAGCATACTGAGTTATTAGCTACAGCGTAAGGTTTTGTCCTAAAACACGTAATGGGGTTGATCAGCACCACAAAACCGAGTCATTCGAACCCTGCGGCGTTAGCCGCTCACAATCAGCACTGCTTTCGCAGTGCATCAATCGATGTTTGATTCATAGTCAACAAACCATCTTTACCCCTTATCGGGGGTAGCCTGTCGTTTACCCCTTATCGGGGGTAAAACCGATTCTTTGTTTCTATTAGATATAAATTGAATCATAAATCAATAACCTACTGTTTAAATTGGAATAAATCATTGGCGAAAAGGTTTTTATACGTTTTAATAAGCTTGAACACTCTCTATCTCAATTTGTATAAAGATTGAGTTAAATAAATTAAACAATATCAAAGAATTCATCACCTTATCGGTGAGAGGAGGGAATTATTTTTTAATAAAAGGAAACGCCAAAATGGCCAAGCAAACACTTACTCTCGTGCGTGGATTACCAGGCTCTGGAAAGTCTACATACGCAAAAACTCTCGATGCTATCTTAGTTAAAGCTGATCAATTTTTTATCGATAAAAACGATAATTATCAATACGCCCCCGCACTAATCAAAATGCTCACGCATGGTGTCAACTCGAAACGAAGCGCTTACTTCGTGCAGGATTTGACGTCGTGGTTGCAAACACATTTGTAAAAAACTGGGAAATGTCATTTTATAAATCACTTGCGGGAGAGATGAATGTATCATTCGAAGTCATTGATATAAATGGGAAATGCCAAAATATTCATGGTGTGCCTGATGCTGTGATTGCTCGAATGAGTAAACAGTTTGAGAAGTTAAATCCTGCGTTGATGTCTTCACCTGCAATGGAGGCGTCACAATGAGTTCAATAAAAATTAAAGGTTTAGATGAAGCGCTCAAATCAGTGCAAAAAAGTTCACGTGCTAGAGAATTAACTAGCGAAGGTGTCTATAAAATACTCAACGAAGTGCAACAGACTTATCTATTTAAAAAGGATCAGGTAGGTGTTCAAGTATTGGTTGCAGTTTATACAAAAGTTGCGAATTCTTACAAAGGCATACCATATGCAACTTTCGTTAAAGTTGAACGCGGTAAAACCGTGTGGAAATTGAAGAACGCATATCGTGGTGAAGCGATAGCCGCAGACGCAAAGATTCTTAATTCGGAAAAATTTGCTGATCAGATTTATTGTAAAGCTGAAAAGAAACTCAATAGACTGGTGTATCCTGATATAGAATTGTAGATTGTGGGATAGCTAGCACCTGATCTTCGGTAAATCGATCCACCGTGTCGTATATTGCGGCGTTAACATCTGACGCCGCATTGACCACTTCTGCGATATTCCTTGTGCCGCTAAAAATACAGTCTCACTCCCAAATCGATTGTTTAATGAGTCATACACATTCATAAGCTTAGGATTATTCGGAGTCAGATTAAAAAGATCAGGCTGCTCATGCTGCCCGTCAACTAAGTCAATCAGCCCAACACCAATTTTATAAAACCTGACATCCTGCTGGAATAACTGCTCAGCCAGTCGAGAGGCGGCTTGAGTTATCTGGGTCACATCAGCAGTTGGATACGCAAAACGATGAATCGCTCTACGTGACACAGGAAGCGAGTCAAACGGAGAACTGTTAGCGAAACAAAGCATTACTCGACACAAGGATTTTTGCTTTCTAGCCTTAAAAGAAGCAATATTTACATGCTTGCACAACGCTTGCTGCAACGACTCCAGGTCAGTAATTCTCTGTCCTGCACTGCGAGTAGAGAATATTTGCTTTTTATCCGCTCTAGCCGTATCCCAGCCCTTGCATTTTTGCCCATTGAGTTCACGTACTATACGCTCCACTTCGACGTTAAACTCTTTTCTAATCAGTGCAGGGGGATAATTAGCAAGCTTGAGCGCCGTATTAATCCCCATCAATTCTAGATGACGGGTGATTTTTCGACCGATTCCCCACACATCGCCAACGGATAACTGACCCAAAATCGCCTTACGCTCTCGTTCGCTATCTAAGACACACACTCCATTATACCCTTCTATTTTTTTCGCAGCATGATTGGCTACTTTGGCAAGAGTCAGAGTTGGCCCGAATCCGACACAAATAGGAAGGCGGCACTCACGCCAGACGGCTCGTCGTAAGAGCATGCCTTGCTCTCTAAAGCATTTAATGGCGGGATAAGAACGCTCAAAAGAGAGGAAAGATTCATCAATACTGTAGATGTGTTGCTCGGGCGCAAAGCGGCCAATAACCTGCATCATTTTGGCAGATAAATCCGCGTACAGCTCATAGTTCGATGACAGAGCGATTATCCCTTTCTGTTCGCAAAGTGCTTTAACTTGAAAGTAAGGTTTGAATTTCTCGATTCCAGCTTCCTTAGCCTGTCGATTCGCTGCGACAATACAACCGTCATTGTTGGACAAGACAACCATCGGCTTACCGCGCCAGTCAGGGCGGAAAACTTGTTCAGCACTACAGTAGAAAGAGTTAGCATCAACCAGCGCAAACATTAGCTTTTGCTCAATAATGGGCTAGGGCGGTGACAGCGAATTGAGCGGCTTACAACCCCTTCTACTGAGAATTGATCAAACTCATGTATCGGCACAGCTTGATAACACTGATTGGCAGAAAGCAGTAAACGGCGCTTCATATCGATCTGTTTACAAACAAACTCACCATTCAGATTAGCGACAATAACGTCCTGATCTTGTACTGCTAAGCAGCGATCAACAATCAGCAGATCTTTATCAAAAATGCCTAGACCTTGCATCGAATCACCGCAGGCATAGCCCAAAAAAGTTGCGCTCGGGTGTTCAATCAAAAGCTGGTCGAGATCAAGATCTAACTGAGTGTACTCTTCAGCTGGGCTTTCAAACCCCGTTATGCCTGCATGGGCGAAAATGGGTATAACTTTCATAGCAATAATAAAATAACTGTACATATATACAGTTATTTTATGTGTGTGGTGGAATTTTGCAAGATCAAAGCACTGACAAGTCTTTTGTGGGTTTAAGTAATATGACGAACGAACTGAGATGCAGGTTTTAAATGTAAGGTAATCAAGCATGTAAAGAGAACGGCCATTCGTTCTATGCGGCGATAGCCGTTTTTATGCAGCACTGCTTGCGCAGTGCATTGGCCAATGGTTTGATTGTACTCTCTCTAACGACTTGAGTTTCGGTCAAAATCGTCAGATTTCTATTTGAATAGTGTATATATTGATGTTACTCAATGCGTTAAAGGTTTAAGAATATGTCAGGTACGAATTACCAAGAAGTTTCGAAAGAAGATTTGCAAGAACTAGAGTACACAAGGCTTGATCTACTGAATGATTTCAAAGAGCAACTGGCTGTGTTTTGCGACTATCTAAACGTTGACATAGATCAGCACGCGGCTTTGCAATCATTAGACACGGCAACAGCATATATTCTTTCCTCTCCACATTATGTTCCTTCACGAAAGGGAGATGTAAAAATCTCTGTTCTAGGCTATTTAAACTTAAAATTGATTGAACAGGTCAAATCAACCGCTTCAGGCATCGTTAAGACGCTAGCGATACAAATTGCAGATTCTTCCCAAAAACTGCCATGTAACGATATTGCGCTTAAAGGTTCGGTAGATTCCATCGCGATAAAGCTGACTCAACGCCATTTATTTGGTTATAAACGCTTTTATGACGTTGAATCAATTCCAGAAGTCCCAACATTGAGGAATAATGACTTAAGTGCGTTGTGTGAGCGTCATCTGCTAGAACGAGTAGAGGAGCGTTACACGGCACAGTATCACCGCTACAGATTATGGGACGGAAAAGCCATCGCTTTGCTCTCTAGTTACTTGTTTGATGTTAAAAGTGAAGAACATAATTTCTTTGATTCTAAGAACCTAATTCATCTGTTGGATAACATCCCTGAACCAATCACAAAAGAACGGTTTAAAGATGAATGCATCGAATGTTGGGAAGACCTTCATGCGAATGGCCCATGTCATGCGTATACCGAACTTGCCTACCCCGATGAGAATGGTGTTATTTTTGAAGAATATGTGCCGCTAAATATGGTCAGTGAAGAAGTATGGGATTCGCTTTATGAGCGCTACAAAAGCAAACTTAAAGAACATGTAGAGTTCACTCAATAACGCTGGTGTGTCTTAGCATTCATCAGTTAAGCAAATAACCGTCAATAAAAGGAACAAAGTAAAAATGACCGCGACAATTTCAGTCAGCAAAAGTGCGATATTTGAGCTAATCATGGCTGGCATAGAGGCTTATGCTGTAAAGCATCAAGGCAGTAGGGGCATCTCTGTAGAAACTGCCGCTCACCTTTGGGGATACGTCAACAAAACACATCCATTTAAATGTACGATACATCATGTTTCAGTAGAGACATCAGCAAAGCGAAAACGTTCTTCTGTTGAATTCAATTCTCAATCTCTTTTGATTAAAAAGGATATCGCAAAAGTTTTCGGAGACGAGTATCAATACATCGGAACTGCTCATTCCCATCCTTATTTACGAGAAGAAAGCGTTGATGCCGCAATGATTAGAAAAAATAAGTGGTATGAATTATCTGACGCGGATCATGAGTGTGAGCTTGGATGCCCTGAAATAGAGGTCGCTGGTAAATCATACAGTGTGGCTTTGGTATTAACGATTCATTCAATGCTTAAGGCAGATGATAGAAAAGATGGCACTTACTTCGGAGAACCACTTGTCGAGTTCTCACTTGGCAATATCAAGTGCTGGCTGTATGGCCGAGTTTTTGAGCATAAACCTAAGTTATCGCTAAGCGATGAAGAGCGGCAATCTTTTGGGCGCTACAAATTGACCTTGGACGGTATTCCAAATGATAAAAAGGTTCCTGTACCACTAGAGACAGTATTAGAAAGTAGTGTCTTTATCGATACGTTGTGCAAAGACTTTGGCAGATTAACATTTTTGGAAAATGAATCCGAATATGACATAGCTGCTGTTGCAGAACGTCGATGGAGTTAACGGTTATGGCACAGACGTTATCTTCTAAGGGATAATCTAAAAAATACACTGGCTAACAGCCCTAAGGCGCTTATTCCCTTTTTGCGAGTCCTTGCGGCTTTAGGCTGTTTAGCCACAGGTCAGAAAACATAAGGTCATGAGACTATATGGCTACAACGTTGGTTGCTAAGTAGATTGGTGCAATGTGCAACGCCATTACAAACACTATCCTAGGACGCGCACACCACTTTTTCTATGACTTTACTAACGCCACATTTTTGAATGACGGCTCTGATTTTGCGGTACTAGATTACTGACCCGATCTGCAACATCCTGTACAATCAGCACAATTTTTTCATATTCAATGTGCTGATTATAATGACTAACAACAATTTCTCTTCAACAGCAGCGTTTTTATGGTCGGTAGCTGACCTTCTACGTGGTGATTTCAAGCAATCTCAATACGGACGCATTATCCTTCCATTCACACTGTTAAGACGCTTAGAGTGTGTGCTAGAAGCCACCAAGCCAGAGGTACTGGCAAAATACGAAACAGTCAAAGCCATGCCGATTGAGGCGCAAGATAAACTGCTCACCCACGCAGCTAAATTAAGCTTTTACAACACTTCAAAAATGGATTTAAACCGCCTTGGTGAAACAGGTGTGGCGAGCAATCTAGAGAGCTACATTCAGTCGTTCAGCCCTAATGCGCGTGAGATTTTTGAGCATTTCGATTTTTTCAATACCATCGACAAACTGGAAGAGGCCGATCTGCTTTACAAGGTAGCAAAACGCTTTGCGGCCACCGACCTTCACCCGAATACCATCAGCAACTATGGTATGGGTTTAGTGTTTGAAGAGTTGATCAGACGCTTCGCGGAGAGCAGCAATGAAACCGCAGGGGAACATTTTACCCCAAGAGACATTGTTGAGCTGACCACCTCATTACTCTTCACCAATGAAGAAGAACTAACCAGTTCTGGCTTAGTGCGTTCAATTTATGACCCTACCGCTGGGACAGGTGGATTTTTATCGTCTGGTATGGAGTATGTTCATAAGCTGAATGAAAAAGCCTCTTTATCTGCATTTGGTCAAGAGCTAAACCCTGAGTCCTACGCTATCTGTAAAGCGGATATGCTGATCAAGGGGCAAAAGGTCGATAACATTAAGCTAGGCAATACCTTATCGAACGACCAACTGCGCAACGACAAGTTTGACTATATGCTGTCAAACCCTCCGTTTGGGGTTGATTGGAAGAAGATCCAAAAACAAATCAATGATGAGCACACGCAAAAAGGCTTTGAAGGTCGATTTGGCGCAGGCTTGCCACGCGTGTCTGACGGTTCATTACTCTTTTTGCTGCACCTAATTAGCAAAATGCGCCCTGTCAGTGAAGGCGGCTCACGTATCGGTATTATCTTGAATGGCTCGCCACTCTTTACGGGTGGTGCGGGGAGTGGTGAAAGCGAAATTAGACGCTACATTCTGGAAAATGACCTGCTAGAAGCCATTGTGGCGCTGCCAACCGATATGTTCTACAACACAGGCATTGCCACTTATATTTGGGTGCTATCTAGCCATAAACCTGCTCATCGCAAAGGCAAGGTTCAACTTATCAATGCATCAAAAGAGCGTGCCAAAACTGGCGGTCGTGGTCGCAGTGGTGGTGGTGAAGTAGAAGGTGATGATGAAAATGTATTCTATGCAGCAATGCGTAAATCACTGGGTAGTAAACGCAAAGAACTGACAGAAGGCGGCATCAAAGAAATAGTACAAACCTATGGTCAGTTTGCCGAAAACGACTTTAGCAAGATTTTTGACTACAAAGAATTTGGCTATCGCCGCATTACGGTTGAGCGCCCGCGGCAACTGGCCATTTACCCGAAAGACGAACTGCGCCTTGAAGCGCTTCAAGCCGACAGCGCATGGGCGAAAATGGATGAAACGACTCAACAAGCCATTCTGGATGCGCTCGCTTCTTTTGAACAAGAGAAATATTTATCGCGTGACAAGTTCCTCAAGCAACTCAAAGCTAGACTAGCAGCCGTTAAACTCAGCGCAGTTCAACTAAAACTGATCGTCAAACACCTAGGCGAGCACGATGACGAAGCAGAAGTATGCAAATCAAAAGGCCAGATTGAAGCCAACCCAGACTTACGTGATAACGAGAACGTACCACTAACTGAAACGGTTGCCGATTACTTTGCTCGTGAAGTTCTGCCTCACGTTCCTGATGCGTGGATTGATGAAAGTAAAACCGACCCTAAAGATGGCGAAGTGGGAATTGTCGGTTATGAGATCCCATTCAACCGCCATTTTTATGTGTATCAACCACCAAGAGCATTAGAAGCAATTGATGCGGATTTGGATGCGGTATCGGCTGAGATTATGCAGTTGCTGCAAGAGGTGCATTCATAATGGCTGGTCGCTATAAAGCATATGCCGAGTATAAAAACTCTGGAGTAAAATGGTTAGGAAATATACCAACCCATTGGAATGTCTCAAAACTAAAGCGATATTGTCAGGTTACGGACGGAAGTCATCACTCACCTAAGATTGAAGTTGATGGAAAACCATTTGTATCTGTGACTGACGTTGGAGAAAACTCGATAAACTTTGAAAGTTCAAAAAAAATATCTGTCGATAACTATGTGAGGCTAGTTAGAGAGGGGTGTAAGCCTAAGATTGGAGATGTTCTTTTAACCAAAGATGGAACTATTGGGCGCGCTTGTATTGTAAAAAAAGATATGCCCGACTTCGTTATTCTTTCATCTTTAGGGCTACTAACACCATCAAAGTTAGTCTCGGAAACATACCTGTATTACTACCTTGTCTCAGGTATCAATATCGATCAGATGAATAGCCTTATTCATGGTTCAGCACTGCGTAGAATGACAATAAGCAAGATTGATGATTTGGTTTTTTGTTTCCCTGAAAAACAAGAACAACAAAAAATCGCCAACTTCCTCGATCACGAAACCGCCAAGATCGACACCTTAATCGCCAAGCAAGAAAAGCTGATTGAGCTGTTAAAAGAAAAACGCCAAGCGGTGATTTCTCACGCTGTGACCAAAGGGCTTAATCCGCAAGCACCTATGAAAGATTCTGGTGTGGAGTGGTTGGGTGAAGTGCCTGAGCACTGGACAGTAGGTCGAGTAAAAAACTTAGCTAAATTAATATCAAAAGGCACAACTCCGAGCACAATTGGAGGAGATTTTATTGATGAGGGAATTCGTTTTTTGAAAGGAGAGAACATTGGTAAATCGCTGTTTGTTAATCCATCTCCGACCTTCTATATATCTGAAGAGGTAGATGCTCAACTATCAAGAAGTAGATTACAAGAAAATGATGTTTTAGTTATTATTGCAGGAGCAACAACTGGTAAAGCATCAATTTTGACCAAAGAGCTATTACCTGCAAATACAAATCAAGCGGTAAGCTTCATTCGTCCTAAAAAAGCAATATATTCAAAGTTAATTACTCTTTGGTTTTCAACTGAATTTGCTCAACGCATAATTTGGATGGGAGCGGTTCAAGCTGCTCAACCAAATTTATCAATGGAAAATCTAGGTAATTTACCAATTGTGTTACCTGATGAAGTCGAAATAGCCCCCTTACTAAACGAAATTGATAAAAAGGTAGAACAATTTGATGCGCTAATTATAAAAGCAAACTCCGCTATTGAACTTATGAAAGAACGCAAAACAGCCCTGATTTCAGCAGCAGTAACAGGCAAGATTGACGTGCGTGATTGGGAGCCTAAGTAGTGGCAGTAAAAAACATCAAGTCGTTGGCGCACTTTATAGCAGCGTGCTCAGAAATAAAGGTAAAAGATGACCACACTCTTTTCTATCGTGGTCACGCTTCGGATGCGTATACTCCGCTGCCGACTATTTTTAGAAACCAAAACGACGACCCCAAGAAAAGCCGTTATGTTGAAAACGAGGGTGAGTTATTTCACAACTTAGTGACTCAGTGCCCTGAAGAGTTTAAGGATTGTGTTTCAACATTCGATTTCTTAGTGAAAATGCAGCACTACGGTCTGCCCACTCGATTACTTGATATTACAAGTAACCCGCTGGTTGCACTCTACTTTGCATGTTGCACACTGATACCTGAGACATCTCGGGACACAAATGCCAAAAATGGACAGGTACTAATCTATCAAGTGCCCAATGATGAAATTAAGTATTTCAATAGTGATACTGTGTCAGTTGTTAGTAACTTAGCTAGAGCAGAAGCAAACTTTGACTTTTCAAAGCCTGAAGATCAAGAGCGCTTTCTTCACTCAATTCAAGCGGAAAAGCCTTACTTCAAACCTTACATTAAAGAAGAACATCTTCACTCTGTGATTTGTGTAAAGCCAAAGCTCGATAACCGAAGAATAGTCAAGCAGAGCGGTGCTTTCTTTCTGTTTGGTATGGGTAATAGGAAAACAGATGCCATTCGCATACCAGAGCATTTCCGTCCTGATGTTAAGCATATAGCGATCCCTAAAGGGTCTAAAGAGAATCTGTTAAAAGAACTTGCAACACTGTCTATTTCGGAAGCAAGTCTGTTTCCTGAAATTGACAATGTTGCTAGTTTCTTAAAGAAGAATATTAAGATAAAAATTCAACCACAGGATGATGATTCAATCAGTTTTGACGAGATAATTTCACCAATTTACCACACCCTTATTGCCGATCGCTTGATGGCAAATGAAGACCTTATAGAGCAAATAAAAAACAACCCTGAAGATCGAGCGAAACAAGGACTCTACCCCGACCTACTGGAAAAAGCGATTATCGAAAGTCTGGATACTCATAACGAAATTGCTATGAAATTACTTGCTAAAGGAGATGTTGCCAAGCAGTTTTCAAGTAACGTTTTCAATCAGTTAAAGCAAAGAACTGTAGCTATGGTATAAAAGGACTAAACAATGTCAGACGCAGCACAAGAAAAAATATTCCAAAACGACATTCTTGACCAAATGCAGTCTAAAGGTTGGTTGCTGGGCGAGTCAAACAAGTACAACAAAGAACTGGCCCTTTACCCTGAAGATGTGATTGCTGTTGTGGCAGACTTGCAAGTTGAACAAAACTCAACCACTAGGAGTTCCCGAATAGTTCGTCAAGGAGGATTCGTTAGATGACACAGAATTTGCCAACAAGCCATACCCTTTTAGTTGAGGATATATCACTACTGGTGGCATCGGCTAAGCAGCGTGCCGCCGCCGCCATTAATAATGAAATCACCTTGCTCTATTGGCAGGTCGGCAACCGAGTTCGTCAAGAGGTGTTAGGCGGTGAACGGGCTGATTATGGCAAACAAGTGATCGCCACCCTAGCCACCGAACTCACGGCACAATATGGTAAAGGGTGGAGTAAACGCAATCTTGCCCAAATGGTTAAGTTTGCAGAGGTGTTTACTGATGCTCACATTGTGCAGACGCTGTCTGCACAATTGAGCTGGAGCCATTTTGTTATCCTTTGTGCCATTGACGACCCGCTCAAGCGGGATTTTTACACCAGCATGGCCATGCAAGAGCGTTGGTCAACCCGTACCCTTGATGAGCGCATTGGCGCATTGCTTTTTGAGCGCACCGCCATTTCTAAAAAGCCCGACGAAACCATCGTCGCCGAGCTAACTGAGCTGAGAGTCTCTGGTCAATACAATAAAAACTTGCTGTTAAAAGATCCCTATATATTGGATTTTCTAGAACTGAATGATCGCTATCTCGAAAAGGACTTAGAAGACGCCATTCTAAGAGACATTGAGCAGTTTTTATTAGAATTAGGTGCGGGCTTTACATTTGTTGCCAGACAAAAGCGCATTCAAATTGATAACGATGATTTTTACATCGACCTACTGTTTTACAACCGCAAATTAAAGCGACTGGTGGCGATAGATTTAAAGCTAGAAAAATTCAAACACAGTCACAAAAGCCAGATGGAACTTTACCTTAGCTGGTTGAAAAAATACGAAACCGAAGAAGGTGAGAACCCGCCACTAGGCATAATATTATGCTCCAGTAAAAAACAAGAACAAATTGAGTTACTCGAGATGGAAGGCAGCGATATTCACGTGGCTGAATATTTGACCCGCCTGATAGACGTTGAATTACTAGAGCAAAAGTTACAACACTCGATTGCCAACGCGAAGCAGCGACTCAACAATCAAGGCGGATAAATGAACCAAGAAAAAGCATTAAAAGAGTTTCAGTTTCAAAACGACATCCTTGAGCAAATGCAGTCTCACGGTTGGTTACTGGGCGAGTCGAACAAATACAACAAAGCGTTGGCACTTTACCCTGAAGATGTGATTGCCTTTGTCAAAGCAACACAACCTGAGCAGTGGGAAAAGTTAGCTCAGCACTTCCCAGAGACGGAGCGTAACCCCAATGCAACGGCTGACGCTCTGCTCAAATCATTAGAACAAGAGCTAAAAAATGAAGGCACGCTGTGGGTACTGCGCAACAAACTCAGTAATCGTGGGGCCAAGTTTGACCTTTGCAGTTTCAAGCCTGATCACGACTTAAACGAAGCGGCAACCGCCCGTTATGAACAAAATATTCTGCGAGTCGTGCCCGAGCTGGTTTACTCACCCAATGGCTATGATGGACGTTTAGATTTAACCCTGTTCGTCAATGGTATCCCTGTTGCTACCTGCGAGCTTAAATCTGAGTTTAAGCAGTCGATTGATAACGCCAAAGTCCAATATATGAAGGACAGGCAGCCAAAAGACCCAAAAACGCGTAAACCAGAGCCGTTATTAACCTTTAAGCGTGGTGCATTGGTTCACTTTGCCGTGAGCCAATACAATGTCGCAATGACCACGCGCTTAGATGGCAAGAAAACCTTTTTCCTACCATTTGATCA
Organism: Vibrio sp. Vb0349; assembly: GCF_033338975.1. Taxonomy (NCBI): domain Bacteria; kingdom Pseudomonadati; phylum Pseudomonadota; class Gammaproteobacteria; order Vibrionales; family Vibrionaceae; genus Vibrio; species Vibrio sp. Vb0349. The sequence continues at coordinate 120,348 of NZ_JAWOTS010000003.1, forward strand.
AGGGACAAGCGAAGGTGGTAAGGGGAATGATGTTCCTGAAAATGGTAGCTATGCTACTTCTTACCTTTGGAACGAGATTTTCCAAAAAGATAACCTGTTACTGATCCTTGGCCGCTACATTCACCTTGAAGTGAAAGACGTTGAAAACCTAGACGGTTCAATCACTCAAAAAGAAACGATGATTTTTCCTCGTTATCACCAGTGGGCGGTGGTTTCTAAGCTGCTTAAAACGGTCGATAGTGAAGGCACAGGGCATAAATACCTTATCCAGCATAGTGCGGGTTCAGGCAAATCAAACTCGATTGCGTGGCTGTCTCATCAACTCGCATCAAAACACTACTACACCGACCATCCAGAGCTTAATAAAAAGGCAGGGGATAAGGTTTTTGATTCTGTTATTGTCATCACTGACCGAACGGTACTTGATAGCCAGCTACAGGACACGATTTATCAGTTTGATCATAACGAAGGTATGATTGCGCGTGTTAACCGAGAAGAGGCGCAAGGCTCCAAATCCAGCCAACTGGCAGGAGAGCTAAAAGCAAGCACCTCGATCATTATCGTCACCATTCAAACCTTTCCTCACGTTTTGGAAGCGATCCGCAAAGACTCAACCCTTGCAGGTCGAAGCTATGCCGTGATAGCAGATGAAGCCCATTCTAGCCAAACAGGGACAACCGCTCGCAAATTGCGCGAAGTGCTCATGGCGGAGCAATTAGACGGTGATGAAGAGTTAGACAGTGAAGATATGCTGCGTTTATCACTGGAAGCCCGTAAAGGTTCAAACAAACTCAGCTACTTTGCTTTTACCGCTACGCCCAAGGCGAAAACACTAGAGCTTTTTGGTCGCAGACCAAACTTTGATGAGCCAGCGAGCGATACCAACAAGCCTGAGCCTTTCCACGTTTATTCAATGCGTCAAGCAATTGAAGAAGGGTTTATTCTGGATGTGTTGCAAAACTACACCAGTTACCGAGTCGCTTACCAGTTAGCGCACAACAACCCAGATTTGGATCACGAGGTGGACAGTAAAAAAGCCGCTTCGAAAATGGCGAAATGGGTTCGCTTGCACCCGTATAACATTGCTCAAAAAGTAGAAACCATCATTGAGCACTTTAACGAGAAAGTGAAACATCTGCTTGGCGGTGAAGCAAAAGCGATGGTTGTCACCAGTAGCCGTTTAGAAGCGGTGCGTTACAAACTGGCGTTTGAAAAATACGTGCAGGAAAAAGGCTATACCAACGTCAATGCAATGGTGGCCTTTTCGGGCGAAGTGAATGATCCTGACTTACCTGATCAGCCATTCACGGAAACCAATATGAACCCGAATCTGCGTGGTCGTGATATGCGTAAAGCATTTGATACCACAGATTATCAGGTGATGCTGGTGGCGAATAAATTCCAGACTGGCTTTGATCAACCCAAGCTGGTGGCCATGTATGTCGATAAACCATTAAAAGGCGTTGAGTGTATTCAGACTCTTTCAAGGCTAAACCGTACCTACAAAGGCAAGGACAAAACCTTTGTGCTCGATTTTGTGAACGACCCAGAAGAGATCTTGGCAGAGTTTAAGGTTTACTTCCAAACCGCAGAACTCGCTGGTGTATCCGATCCAAACATCGTTTATGAGCTGATGAAGAAGTTGGATAAGGTTGGCATTTACCAATGGCGAGAGGTTGAGGCGTTTGTTGAGTCGTATAACAACAAACAAGCAAACCAAGCTAAATTAGCCAACTTGTGTAAACCTGCTGTTAATCGTTTCTCTGTTCGTTATAAAGAAGCGACACAAGTGCTTCAATCCGCACAAGCGGAACTGTCAAAAGCGAAAATTGAGCAGAACGACAAGAAAATCAAGTTTGCCGAAAACAGCGTCAAACACGCCAAGGAAGCACGAGATATTCTGGAAGTGTTCAAGAAAGATTTAATCTCTTTCTATCGCTTCTACGAGTTTACCTCTCAAATCGTCAATTTTGATGATTATGATCTGGAAAAGCTGAGTATCTTCGCCAAACATCTTTACCCATTGCTGCGCCTTGATGTGGTGGAGGATGAAATTGATTTATCCGATGTGGTAATGACGCACTACCGCTTGCACGAGCAGCGTGAAGCCGATCTACAGCTTGGCGTGAAAATCGGTGAAGAGCCAAAGTCTTACTTGCCAGCCGCAAAGGAAGGCACTGGTGCCGTGCCGAAAGATCCAAAAACTGAACTACTTAACGAGATCATCCAGAGAATGAACGATTTGTTTATCGAGGATGGTTTGTCTGAAAATGATATGCTCAATTATGCCAATACCATTGCAGGCAAGATCTCGGAAAATGAAGTGGTAATGGATCAACTCCGCAGCAATACTAAAGAGCAAGCTATGCTCGGCCAATTCCCAGAGTCAATCAACAATGCCATTATCGAGAGTATGGACGTACATAACGAGATGGCGATGAAGCTACTGTCCAACGAAGCGGTAGCGAAAGGCTTTGCTGGGTTGATGTTTGATGTATTGATGAAGGGGTTAGGCAAATCGGTTTCAGAATCGAACTCATCGTCAACATAGAGATGAAAGATGCTTGTATGACGGAGTTTGTTTTGTGATTAAAAAAGCCAGTGCGGATGCACTGGCAAAATCGATGGGGTAGAGGAAGTGCATTATTATAATGATGAACTTTGGTTTAAGCGGTAAAGCCACTCTTGTAATGAAAAACAATTAGAAATGATACTTTCAGAGTCAGATAAATCATCATTGAGATAAATCTTTAACTGATTATCTTCGAAATGAGTTTTAATGAGGTTCGATTTGTTCATCGTAAACACGGCTTCTAGAATGTCATCAAAACTCTCAACTTGATGAAGAAAGCGATTTGATAAACGCCCGAATAAAAGACTTCTATCTTCTGAGTATTCATGTGATAAACATACAAACCTATGGGCTTGAGCGAAGACAACAAATAAATCAATGGGATCTTGAAAATGAACTGTTCGAGGATGATGTTTTAATGCACTGAAGTTTAAGCTAACAAGAGCGCTAGTATCAGCCGAGGTAGGCTGTGATGACAGTGCTTTTTGATTCTTAGATATAGCAAAATTCATAAATTACTCCATAATAAACTAAACCTCCCCAAAAAAGATTTAATGATTCGTTTATTATAGATTAATTTAAATGTGTAAAACTGGGGTTTAAATTACACGGTTACAAAGCTAATATGTTAAGTGGTGATTGTCAAATGTTTTTTAAATGTATAAAATTTGATTTTTAGAAATTTAATCTTCGCTATAGAGTTCTTCGTAATCGATAAGATGCATGTTCCTATCAATCCGTTTTAAATCATCAAAAGCAAAAAATTTTTTAGCTAAGCGAATAGTGTCATAAGGTTCAGTTGTGTTAGCTATTATTACTTCATAGCTATGAGGTACATGAACAAACTCAATGCTGCCAAACCTAGTCTTATAAAAACCTGATTCCCCTGTTGTACCCAGAATTAAAATCATCGGGATCTGAGAGATAACACTCCATCTTGAGAGGGCATCTTCGAAAGAGATATAACACAGTTCGCCTTCTCGCAGTGACAAAGCTAGTTTGTCAAAGAAATCAGGCGGCAATGTCGAACGCAAGTAAACAAATCGCTCAAGATCAATACTCACGATATAGTCGTGTTTTGCAATGATCTGCTCAATATCATCACATCTAAAGATTGAGCAGATCTCTTCACGTTTATAAATGAACTTTTCTGTACGGCGGTACTGCATTTCGAAAATCATTTTCATAGATTAAAAGGTAGAATTGCTTAAAACCGAACAGAATGATTACATAATAGCTTGTTTTATATCAAGTGAAGTTTCATAATAATCATGTTGATTGAGTATCGATGGATACGCGTGTGAATTTAACCAGATGTTATACTTTCTATAATTTCCGTTTGTTTTATGATCAACTTCAGTGTCAAACCCGAGTTTAGAAAGAAAATCATTTATTGCCCGTGTTTTATAGCCTTCAGAATGTGACTGTGAAGTGATGGGCTTCAACATAGTATTCATCGAACTCAGTTTTTTACAGAGTGCGGAATTACCATTTAATAACTGGTTGATGATATCATAAGCTTCATAATAACTGGATTTAGGGATAGAATGCTTCTGGTCAATACGTTCAATAGATATGTTTAAAGTTTTAAAAAGAACATTCATCAGATTAAAAAGGGGCTGGTCTGATGTTTTAGTCTGGCGCCACTCAGTATATTCTTGCAAATGTTCTAATAACGAAGCTTTGTTTCTAGAAAATGAGATTGCGTCGTCAGTCAAATAATCAATTTGAATATGCAACCTTTCTGAAATCACTCTCTTTTCAGCAGCACTCAGTTGCAAGTTGTTTGCTTGGCCTGATTGAATGACTTCATTAGCTTCATCTAGGTCAGTGATATGTTCAGGCGCGTTATAAATCGATTCGTTAACTGAGGCCCTGTATACTTCTTCAAGCTGCTTTTGCAGCAGAGATTCATTGGCATCTTGTTTTGCGTAGTATTCTTCAGCGTTAACTCGAAAACCTAACGCTGTCGCGGTGCGCTTTAAAGATACAGGCATATTATGGCGCGTATGCGTCGAGATATGATGGATAACGTGCTGCATGTGTTCGAAAGTAAACGAACTATTGATTGGTTTACCAGAAGAATCTATGTTTTTGTACTCATAGGGGATAACGTTGTCGGTTTGAATACCGTAAGTAATTTCTTTTGCTTGGCGAAACCTTCTCCCCATCTGAATGAGTCCCTTAGGTGTGAGTATGCTATGTGATATAACTAAAATCTTATCTGTGTAATTGGTTTCGATACTGACTGCTGAATCGATGTAGGGCGAGTATAAGATTTGCTTGTACAAGAAACATGAAACGTTTGGGGTAGCTAGATATTTACGTACAGCATCAGTATTACAAGTATCACGGGTAACCACTAGATACCCAGCTTCCAGTGCTTTTTCAGCACAGCCTTTACCTGAAGATTTAAGGCCGATCGAAAACAAATATTGGTACAAAGCTTCTTTCTTATCGAAAGCAATCACCTGATAAGCGTTATCTTCGTTCCTGATTGCGTTCAGTACGGTATCTCTATTCACGAGGTTGATGTTGATGTCAGAATATTTTCCGCCCTCGACTTTATAGAACTGATAATCGTGAATTCCTGTAGACTTAACTAATTCAGCCGTGATGCAGTTAGTGCTGTCAGCATCCATCATGATAACTTGCTTAGCGTAGGTGATGACCGTTTTTAAAGCGTTAAATGATTTTGCTTTCAGTCGTTCATTTTTATAATGATTACCGTCGAGTGATAAGAAGCCTTTTTCGCTCTCATCGAAGATAACTAAATCGCAGCCGAGTACATACTGCAGCATGTTAGGCAGTGAGTTTGTGGTTGAAACGATGATTTGTGCCTCTTCAAGCTTTCTTAATGACTTAGTGTTGTGATTTGCTTCCTTCGCATTGGGTAGCAGCGTTGAGATCTTATAATTTATGTTAGTATTGATTTCGTTTTTATGAGCAATGATGGCAACTCTTAAGTTCGAATCCTTTTTCAGAAGATCACGAAGATAATTATCAATGACATACGTTGTTTTCCCAGTCCCTGTTTCAGCAGAGATAACATTAACTCGGTTTAACGATAAGTCGATGTTGTTTAAACAGGAAACCGTCTTTGCTTCTGAAAAGTTCAGGGACAGAGTGATCGCTTCATTCTCCTTTAGCCTGACGGAGCGTAAACGCTGATTGATCTCATCGTCACTGATTTCAAAGAATGTTGAAGCAAAAGACTTCACAAAATCAATAGATGCAGAAGACGTTTGCACAGCTTTTCTGAGCAGCTTGAACGCATGTTCTATTAACTCATCACTGTTGATGTCTAGCTTACATGCCTGAGACGTTAAGTAGACTTCTTGAAATATAGGGTGCATATCGATCAAATCTATCGGGTGGCCTGAGATGAGCAACTCCTTTTTAAATCGGATGGCTGTGGCTATGGCATCGATAATTTCGTGTAAATCAGTCGATGCGTAAATACAGATTGAACTCACACAACGGTTGTAGACGTGGTTATTAATGAGTACTTCACTCGGAGATCGTATAGCTAAGTCATCACGTGCTTCGGTGTCTTTTATAACATCCGTTTCATTCTTAGTAATGTGAAGTCTAATATTTTTGTTTTTTAAAGGTGTAGCTGTGCTGATATTTTTATAAAAATATTCCATGATTTAATCTCGATTAATTAGTTTTTGAAAATTCTAATTAATAAATAACGACAAAATCAATCTATTTTTTATTGTTTTTTATAATGTCTATTTATTCTTTGTATTTCAATGATTTAATTGTTATTGGTTTTTCTATTTTAATTTTAATATATCGATGATATTAAAATTAAAATAGAAAGGTTAAATGAGTTCTTACGTTGTTAATAATATTATTTAAATAATATTACTCCCATGTATAACGAACTTTTCAGGTTGTAACTGAGTGTATTTAAGTTTAGAAATATGACTTGCTTTGACTTATGATCGTATACCAATGTGTCCATTTCTGTATTGTATATATAATACAGAAATGTAGATGTGGACACTGAGAGCCTGTATTCCTAAACATAAACTCTTAATTGACATTGAATTATTGAACTATGCATGCGGTAGCATGCTGAGTTTGCTGGTTGTTCAATTTGAGTAAAAGTTAACCTTTGAATGGCTATCAACCTATGTGTCCACTTCTCAAATGTATATATAATAATAAATGGAGAAGTGGACACTCAAAATTAAACATTAAATCTATATGCCACTTGCGAGGTATTATGCATCAGTGCATCAGTTCATCAGTAGGTAGACTCGCTCTTTGAGCGAGAGCTTCAATAGATGAGTACGTGATCATAACTCCAGTAAACGAATGGTGATACTTAATGATATTTAGACTTAAACTAAAGGTTGTCATCCTCAACGATTTCATCGGTTTTAAAGTCTTTCTTAGTCAGTTTTGTACCATTTTCACTATTGTATCTTTCAATTGCTGCCGCCAGTTCACGTGATGCTTTACCTTGGGATCTTTCTTTAAAAACATCTTCTCCTACTTTAAATTTAACAAGTGGTGCTGGTTTTCGCTTCGTTGCGGTAGAAGACTTTGAACCTGTTAAAGTTTTATACTTTTTTTCGAGTTCGTGAGGGATTTCAAAGTCAATTACTTGTAAAGCGTGTATGGCTGCTTCAACAGCCTTCACTTCTTGCGCAGTATTAAGCTCATCGATAACGTGGCTAACTCTATCACGGATTGCTTCTAACTCACCCAGAGATAGTTCTAAGCCTCGGATATTATTGCGACTATTAAATATTTCTATGGCTGCTTCTTGTTTTTCAGTCAATGTCATTAGTTTTATTCCTATTAGATGTACAACTGCAAAACTCCAATTTTAAACCAAACTTAAAAAGTGTGGAAGTTTTTAATTATTAAAAATTTTTTGTTTGATTTATATTTTTGTTTTTATATTTACAATGATTTTTAAATGTGGTTTATTAAAAGGGTGTTAAACGTCTTCTCGATTTAAAGGTGACCATAATGAATCGTCGTAAATATGTATATAAAAACCCAAAACTAAACCTTGTTAAAAGTCGTTTAAATGATGGTTTAAATCCCAATGTTGATTTAAATCCTTTTGATGATTATTTGATCTCAGATTGCGAAGCATTACTTAAAGCGAACAGTTTAACTGTTGAAGAACAGCAGCATAGAATTAAACCAAACGCATCATTCTCCAATAAAAAATCGGCTAACTGTATGTTGTCGAGTCAATACCATATTAAAACGGATAGACTCCAATCAGCGCAAAGCAATCAAACACAGAAGGAATCTCGTGTCCCTGGACTCTATGGTTGCAATCGTTACAAATCAAAACGAAAAGAGCAAGTCAAAGAAAGCGAAATGTTTTGTTTCTTTTAATGTGAATCGGGATAGATATTATGACGAAGCAGCATCAATGTGAACAAATGCCTGAGGAAGTTCAAGTGTACTATACAGATCACTACACAACTGAAGAACAATGGTTTTTGTTTGTCTCTGAAACCGCAACAGAAATGGATCTAGAATTAAGCCATGAACTTAATGATGTAGGAGAGTTGCTGTGGCAAACTGCTTTTAACATCATTCATTGTCCGTATTGCGGCTTGAAATTTGAAAAAACTACACAGAAGGTTACTGCTCATTTTCATAAAGCTGTTAACTATAAACTGATTTAGTCGCTTTACTTTTGTATTTGTCATGCTTATCAGCATGACTAAAACCCTAATTTTGAGAAGCGGTTAGGCCTTGTTTGAGCTTTGATAGAACCGCTCATAGCAATCTATGATCACAGAAATCTATGCTCTCGGTAAACTCGGCTTAGCCCCAAAATGAGTCAGGCCAACAATATTGAAATTAGTATAGGTAATGTAAAATATGCTCAATTTTTGAGTTTGACCTTTGTAAAATGTCTAAAGTAAGTGAAATCCCATATTGATCCGCCCCAGCAGTTTTGGACACCGAGTTAAGTGAGTACAATCACTAACGAGGTGAACAATGACAACCAAGAATACAAGAATCAAACACACTCCTGAATTTAAAGCTGAAACCCTTAAATTAGCTGAAAAGATTGGTGTGGCTGCCACTGCAAAACAGTTATCGCTGCATGAATCTCAAATCTATGCATGGCGAAAGGCTTCGAAGAAAGATACCAACACCAGTAATCGAGAAAAAGAACTGGCTGCTGAAAACGCTAAGCTCAAAAGGTTACTTGCTGAGCAAGCAGAGGAGCTAGAAATCGTAAAAAAGGCCGCCACCTATTTCGCGAAGCATCTAAAATAGATTGCTATGAATTTATGCTCGAACACTTATTAAACTTCCGTATAACCAGTATGGTTAAAGTGTTCGATGTTTCACGAAGTGGGTTTTATTACTGGATTAAGCACCGCCACAAGACAACGAATCGTGAGACATTTCGTCAACAGCTTGATTGTAAGGTCAAGAAAGCTTTTGATAGCAGCAAGGCACGAGACGGCTCCAGACGAATTCAAAAGGAACTGGCTGATAACGGTGATGAGCACGACGTAAAAACCATTGCAGCCAGTTTGAAGCGGCAGAATTTAACGCCGAAAGCTGCCCGAAAATTCAAATGCACGACAGACAGTAAGCATGAAATGCCTCTAGCCCCGAACCTGCTTGCTCAGAACTTTGACGCTTCAGCCCCCAATCAGAAGTGGGCTGGTGATATCACCTATCTAGCGACGAGTGAAGGCTGGCTGTGTTTGGCGGTAATTATCGACCTTTACTCAAGACAAGTGATTGGCTGGTCTATGGATACTCGCATGACTGCAAAACTAGTCAGTGATGCTCTATCAATGGCGTTGTTCCGACGGGGCTTCCCAGAACAAGTTATCATCCATAGTGACCGTGGTAGCCAGTACTGCTCTAAAGATTATAGAGATCAGATAGCCGCTTATAATCTAAAGCAAAGTATGAGTAGGAAAGGAAATTGTTGGGACAATGCTTGTGTCGAGAGCTTCTTCCATTCAATGAAAGTTGAAGCCATTCAATATGAGCCAATCATGACAAGAAGCGAGATGCGTCAAACGATCTTTGAGTACATAGAGGTTGATTATAATCGGACAAGAAGGCACAGTGCTCTTGGGTATTTAAGCCCAGTCAACTTTGAACAGCAATATGTCGCTTAGCAAGGTGTCCAGTCTTGCTGGTGCAGATCAGTAGGGTAGGTGGTTAACTACTTGTTCAATAGCATTCGGAAAGGAGTCAACAAACTCGTCAAGTATCTCTTGCATTCGAATTGTGCAGAAACCAACGGTTTCTGCTGTTGCAATAAAGTGACGGGGATATACCTTTTCAAGATGCCACTTATTGCCGCTTGAAGTGGATTTGAGAGACATAGCTAACTTTAGTTTACGCGTGTTTATACCTTTGCCATTTGATGCGGGATAGGCTGACATGATGTCGTAGAAAGGTGTTAGTCTATAAGCACCGTTGGTCTCAATAAAAATTGAAAAGTTTTTTGAATGACCGTCGGTTGCGCCTATCAACCATTGAAAAACTTGGAAGCGCATGAAGTTATCACGGTCTTTCTCTGCGTTAGTGGAGCTGTTCAATAGCTGCATTATTTCTACAATACCAATTCCTCCGTCAGCTTGATATTTCATGCTGGTGGGTAAAGACAATGCTTGGCACATATCTTCTTGAGCTAATCTTATAAGCGAACCTGTACTTGTAGACCATGCACGACCAAACCGTTCAACAACTAAAGATTTCACATTATCAAAGTCTAATATCTCTACGCTAGGTACTTTGAATCCCATTGCTTCTGCTAGTTTGATACAGAGATACTCATTTTCAACGCTCTCAGTCATGTCTAGTGTAGCGAATGGTTGCTGAATAACTCCAATCGGAAATTTGAGAATATGAGTACTTGGATAATCCAAATTGGGTAAAAACCAATCATTTTTAATCTTAAGTAGCGCGGTTTTCTCTTGTGCCCCTGATATTGTGATGCGAAAGTCATGCTTGTCGATTATGCCAAGTGGGTTCTGCTGCTTATGAGCAGTTATGATACTGCGCAAATCATCAACTGAAAGTGTCTCCAACTTGGCTAGATCTAATCTATCCTCAACTTCTTCTTCAGGTACTAATGATAATGAGCCTACACAGTCTCGACCGATTGCATGCAATAAATCGAAGGTATTTGTTGAGGCGGTGCTATGGCGACGCTGTATGTTCTTACGTGTTGAAGTTAGGTCAGGTAACAGATTATCAAAATAGTTTGCTACAGGGTCACCTTTGTGTGGCTGGCTTTGAAGTGGAAGAGATAGCGAAATCGGGTAGGCATTCGGTTTATCTAACCAATTATCGTCATAGCAAAATTGCAGTTTGCCATTAGTAAGCTTGATCAAATGGGCAACTTTGGTGCTGTTGATGTGTATTAGTAACGTGGTCATCTGTTTCTTCTGAACAAAATTGAAGGCGGAGAGGTGTACCTAAATCATATAATTAGTTAACAAAATAGCTAGTGCTGATTTTTACAGCACAGCGGACTGACTATTAAGGGATACGGTAGGTTATACAACAGCCAGCAATCAAATTTCTGGCTGTCAATTTTGTTAATTGTAATTACATTTTTGAATGAAGATAGGTTCGATAACCGCCTATAAGATTACGGGCTTTGTAACCATTGTTAACTAACTGACGATAAGCAACGTTACCACGTAACCCAACTTGACAGTAAATCACAATCTCTTTGTCTTTTGGTAACTCGTCCATTCGGTGACGTAATTGATCAACAGGGATGTTGATCGCATCCTTTATAAAGCCAACACTTTCAAGCTCACCTGGGTTACGTACATCGAGTAGCACTTGATTTTCGGTTAAGGAATCCATTTCATCATAGTGAATTGCTGTAGCATCACCTTTAATGATGTTGTTGGCGACAAATGCCGCTTGGTTTATGACATCTTTTGCACTTCCGTAAGGAGGCGCGTAAGTCAACTCCAGATGTTGCAGTTGTTCGACCGTCATGCCAGCTCGTTGTGCAACAGCCATTACGTCAATTCGCTTATCAATGCCATCTTTACCAACCGCTTGTGCGCCTAAGATCTTACCAGTCTTTGGTTCGAACAACATCTTGAATGAAACGACTTCAGCGCCAGGATAGTAGCTTGCATGGCTTGCGGTGTGGACATAGACTTTTTCGTATTCCATACCTGCTCGTTTTAGCTGTTTTTCATTTTTACCCGTTGAAGCCACAGCAAGGTCAAAGATCTTACAAATTGCCGTACCTTGTGTACCTTGATAAGTCTCGTTACGACCTAGCATGTTGTCGGCTGCCATACGACCTTGACGGTTGGCTGGACCCGCTAAAGGAACAAGTGTCTGCTCGCCAGTGACAAAATCTTTTTCTTCAACTGCATCACCAACAGCGTAAATTGAAGGATCGCTGGTTTGCATGTATTCATTAGTGTAGATACCACCAAGCGTCCCAATTTCTAATCCCGCTTCTTTTGCTAATTTAGTTTCTGGACGAACACCAATAGCCATAACCAGGATGTCGGTGGTTAGTTTTTCACCGTTATTAAGCGTAAGAACCAATTCACCTTCTAAGTGTTGATGTTTCTCACTCTCACCAGCATCCACGCTAGCCACATGTTCATTTGGAATAAATTGTACAGACTCAAGAGCAACGCCCAATTTAAGGTCGATCCCTTTTTCACGGATTTCTGCGTGAGCAAAACCTGCCATTTCACGGTCAATAGGTGTCATGACTTGCTCTGCCATTTCAAGCAAAGTGGTTTTGATACCCAGTTGGTGGAAGGCTTCCATTACTTCTAAACCAATGAAACCGCCGCCTACAACCGTGGCGTGCTCTGGCTTGTTCATCTGGATCGTTTTAATGATGCGATCCATGTCAGGGATATTACGTAGTGAATGAGTCAACGGATTGTCCAGACCAGGGATTGGTGGAACGATAGGGCCTGCACCTGGGCTAAGTAATAGGAAGTCGTATGTTTCTTCGTATTCTGAGCCATCAAGAAGATTTTTTACTGTCACTGTTTTGTCTTGACGGTTTATCGATACCACTTCATTCATTACACGAACATCAACGTTGAAACGCGCTAAAAAGCTTTCTGGTGTTTGTAGCAATAATTTACTGCGATCTTTGATGTCGCCGCCGATGTGATAGGGAAGGCCACAGTTAGCAAAAGACACGAAATTACCTCGTTCGAACATAATAATTTCTGCATCTTCACTTAAACGACGAGCGCGAGCTGCTGCTGATGCACCGCCAGCTACACCACCGACAATGAGAATTTTGGTCATATAGACACTCCAACTTAGCGAGTAAAAAACAAACAATAATACACTCGAAAACAAGTGAATTTTTGTTTGTTTTTAAGGTTATATTAGGAGCAGTGCTAAATTATTTTTAATGTCGCTAATCATGTAGTTGACTAATGACACAAATGGACCGCGTTCAAACATAATGATTTCTGCGTCTTCACTAAGACGACGAGCGCGAGCTGCTGCAGATGCACCGCCAGCAACGCCACCAATAATCACGATTTTGCTCATGGATTTCTCCTGCTGAATGATCGAAAACGCCTACACCTTACTTAAATAAATTAGCCAAGTCTAATGTTATTTAATCTACATTAGCATTGACTTAATAATATTAATTAGTAATATCTAATAAAATGTAATGTAGTAATGAAGAGGCATAAGAATGGGCGACAGTATGCTACAAAGTGCGACCGAAGCGAGTGAGCTGCTTAAAATTATGGCTCATCCAGAGCGCCTAATCGTGATGTGTAAGCTGATTGAAGGCGAGAAAGGGGTCGGTGAACTGTTTGAAGGTTCATCATTAAGCCAATCTGCTTTTTCACAACATCTCACCGTATTGAGAAAGCACGACATTATTAAAGCTAGAAAAGTTTCTCAGCAGGTATTTTATTCAATTTCTGATGAAAGAGTTGGTCCGCTGGTTGAGGCCTTTAAGCAAGTTTTCTGTAAGTAATTAGTTTGGCGGTTGCTATGTTTGAAGTTCCTTGGATGTCGCTGTTGGGCGGCATAATAGTTGGCGTATCAGCGATAACACTGGTGCTATTTACTGGCAAGACTGCTGGGATCAGTGGGATCTTAAACGGTGCCGTTGAGAACGCAGATCGCGTTTGGCGCATTGTTTTTTTAATTGCGATGGTATTAGGTGGCGTGTTTGCTATTTATGTTCTTGGCGGGCATGTACCAGAACAGTACAGCGGTTCTGTTGTTTTAGTTATCGTTGCTGGCTTGTTAGTCGGTGTCGGTACGCGTATCGGCAATGGTTGTACTAGTGGTCATGGCATTTGTGGGATAGGGCGTTTCTCAATCCGTTCTGTGGTCGCGACGTGTACTTTTATGGCCACAGCCATGTTAACCGTCTTGCTAGTATCGTGAGGAATAGTGCCGTTATGAAAACTCATGTAATGAAAAGTATTAAGCAAATGTCCGTTGTTGCATTTTCTGGTGTGCTCTTTGGTATTGGTATGGTGGTCTCTGGTATGGCTGAACCGGCAAAAGTGATTGGCTTTCTCGATATTACTGGAGCATGGGATCCAAGCTTAGCCTTTGTAATGGGCGGAGCACTTGCGGTGTTCGTTCCAGCTTATCTTTTATTAATAAAGCCAAGAAGCGAATCTGTGTTTGGTGATGAGATTGTCTGTCCGACTTCTAAAGCGATAGACAAAAAGTTAGTCGGTGGTGCTGTACTGTTTGGTATTGGTTGGGGGTTACTGGGTGTGTGTCCTGGTCCTGCGGTTGCCAGCCTTTTCACTGGCAACACACAAGTTCTGCTCTTTATAGTGGCAATGTTGGCTGGGTCATTCACCGCTAAAAGAGTGGTTCGTCAATAAAGAAAGTACTTCAACGTTAAAAATAGTACTTAAACGCTAAAAAGTGAGTGTCGTAGAAACCGGGCAATGGTCACTCAGTTTATAGTCGAGTACATCTTGTGTTTTGAAAACGGTTTGAACACCAGACGACGCCTTTAAATCACCACTCACAATAATGTGGTCTATCACCGAGCGGAATTGGTGGGTTTTATTCGGATTACGATTAGAACGCACTTTACATTCCGCTTTAGTCTCTTTAGTCACTAGCTTTGCACTAGTATTGTCCGATATCACGTCCCACAACCAATCTCCTTGATAACCCAAGTTGTGGTTAAAGTCGCCAAGCACGACATAATGTTGTTTGTTGTCCTCGCGCGCCTTTATCCACTTAGCTAGTGCCTGTCCTTGTTGTTTCACTATCTTACAATCGCGGTTATTACGATACGCGCCACTGCAACCCGCTTTCAGATGTACAGAGAGTAGGTGAGTCTCGTTTTCTTGGTTTGGATTTAAAACAAGGTAGCTCGCGAAGCGCAGCTTGCTGTTGCCTCGTGTGATAGAGAAGTCTGGCTTGTCTAATACGCTTACGCCATTGCGCACGGCAAAGCCTGTGTATTGGTTGGTGTCGTTAAACTGAAGGTGTCGGTTGGAGGCGTTTGAACGATCGGAAAGATAGATAGTGAAGTCATTGCCAACAGCTTTTTGCATTGCAGCGACGCTTTCGACTTCTTGAAAAGCAAGAATGTCGGCTTGTGTTTTATCCACATAGTGGGTCAGTTTTTCAAAATCTTGTGGTGTTCTCGACACTTTTCCACCATCTATAGATAACCATTCTATGTTCCAACTGGTTAGATTGATGGAGTTTTGAGCAAATGAAAGAGAACTAAAAAGTAATATTAACGTAACAAAAAGTGATCGCATTTTGGCCTGTTGCACTCCTATCTTTTAGCGTATTCCTTTCCATCCTTTATCCTACAAGACCTCCAAAAATAGCAAGTAGATTTAGTACCAATTTTGCAATTTTCATGGTTTTCTTCGCAACTGAGATCAACGCCAATAAGATCGATTTCTTCTTGTTCGCTAGCCAATCTTTATTGATCAAAATCAATGTTTTCGAGTGGTGCTTCTCGTTAAATACGCCACAATATATTGTGTTGCTAGAATAAAAAATAACCCCATATAGTGTGTTTGTGGATAACTCTGTGAGTATGCTCGGGTAAGGAGAACAAGGTGAAACCAATCGTAATCAAACGCGACGGATCAAGAGCTCCGTTCAACAGGGATCGTATCCAAGCAGCAGTTGAAGCAGCAGCGGAAAACAAAGATAAAGATGTCGCTATTTATGCTCTTAATGTGGCTCTTGCTGTCGAGTTACAGTTAAGAGAACACGATGAAGTTCACATCCATGAGATTCAAGACTTAGTCGAAAATGAACTCATGCAAGGTCCTTACAAAGCCCTAGCGCGTTCTTACATTGAATATCGCCACGATCGCGACATCGCTCGTGAGAAGCAAAGTGCACTAACTCGCGAAATCGAAGGTTTGATTGAAGAAAGTAATCTGGATCTAATCAACGAGAACGCGAACAAAGACGGCAAAGTAATTCCGACTCAACGTGACTTGTTGGCTGGTATCGTAGCGAAACACTATGCGAAGACGCACATTCTTCCTCGCGATGTGGTTCAAGCGCACGAAGTGGGTGACATTCACTACCACGATTTAGACTACGCACCGTTCTTCCCAATGTTTAACTGTATGCTTATCGATCTTAAAGGCATGCTGACGCATGGTTTTAAAATGGGTAACGCTGAGATTGATACGCCAAAATCAATTTCGACTGCAACAGCGGTAACAGCGCAAATCATTGCTCAAGTCGCGAGCCACATTTACGGCGGTACAACCATCAACCGTATTGATGAGGTTCTAGAACCGTACGTAATCACAAGCTACGAGAAACACCTAGAGATCGCAAAAGAGTGGAACATTGCTGAGCCAGAAGAGTTCGCAAAATCGCGCACTGAGAAAGAGTGTTACGACGCATTTCAATCTCTAGAATACGAAGTAAACACGCTGCATACAGCGAACGGTCAAACCCCATTCGTTACGTTCGGTTTTGGTCTTGGTACAAGCTGGGCATCACGCCTGATCCAGAAATCGATTCTGAAGAATCGTATTGCAGGTCTAGGCAAGAACCGTAAAACAGCGGTATTCCCTAAACTTGTATTCGGCATCAAAGATGGTTTGAACCACAAATCAGAAGATCCAAACTACGACATCAAGCAACTTGCGCTTGAGTGTGCGTCTAAGCGTATGTACCCAGACATTCTTAACTACGACAAAGTAGTGGAAGTAACCGGTTCATTCAAAACGCCAATGGGTTGCCGTAGCTTCCTTGGTACTTACGAAGAAAACGGTGAGCTGATTCACGAAGGTCGTAACAACCTTGGCGTCGTGAGCTTGAACCTTCCTCGTATCGCTATCCGTGCAAACGGAAGCGAAGAGAAATTCTACGAGCTTCTAAATGACCGCCTACGTCTTGCTCGTAAAGCACTAGAGACACGTATCTCTCGCCTTGAAAACGTGAAAGCACGTGTGGCCCCAATCCTATACATGGAAGGCGCATGTGGTG
The DNA here is from genome assembly GCF_033338975.1 of Vibrio sp. Vb0349. Lineage (NCBI taxonomy): Bacteria > Pseudomonadati > Pseudomonadota > Gammaproteobacteria > Vibrionales > Vibrionaceae > Vibrio > Vibrio sp. Vb0349. The sequence continues at coordinate 137,380 of NZ_JAWOTS010000003.1, forward strand.
TTCGCTTGAAAGCAGACGACTCAATCGCAGATATCTTCAAGAACGGTCGTGCGTCTATTTCTCTTGGTTACATCGGTGTACACGAGACAATTAACGCGCTATTCGGTACAGAAGCGCACGTTTATGATGACGCTGTTTTGCGTGAAAAAGCGGTCGCGATCATCAAGCATCTAAAAGATGCTGTGAATCAATGGGCTGACGAAACAGGTTATGGCTTCAGCTTATATGCAACGCCAAGTGAAAACCTATGTAGCCGTTTCTGCCGCATCGATGCGAAAGAGTTCGGCGTAATTGAAGGCGTAACAGACAAAGGTTACTACACCAACAGCTTCCACCTAGATGTTGAGAAGAAGGTGAACCCATACGACAAGATCGACTTTGAGATGCCTTACCCAGAAATCTCAAGCGGCGGCTTTATCTGTTACGGCGAGTTCCCGAACATGCAACGTAACGTTGAAGCACTAGAAAACGTATGGGACTACAGTTACACCCGAGTGCCTTACTACGGTACAAACACGCCAATTGATGAGTGCTACGAGTGTGGCTACAACGGCGAGTTTGACTGTACAAGTAAAGGCTTCACTTGCCCAAGCTGTGGTAACCATGACTCAACTAAAGTATCAGTAACACGTCGAGTTTGTGGCTACCTAGGCAGCCCAGATGCACGCCCGTTTAACTTCGGTAAGCAAGAAGAAGTGAAGCGCCGAGTTAAACACCTGTAAGGTTTACTACCACTCGTTTTAACACTTTGAAAATCAACTTTAAACAGGTTGATTTTCTCTTTCGCGATAACACAGAGACGCATTATGAATTACCACCAATACTATCCAATTGACGTTGTTAACGGACCGGGTACGCGCTGCACGCTGTTTGTGTCGGGTTGTGTGCATCAGTGCCGAGGGTGTTATAACCAGTCGACGCAACGTTTGGATTCTGGTGTACTTTTCACGCAAGAAGCGGAAGACAAAATCATCGCTGACTTAAACGACACGCGTATCAAACGCCGTGGCTTGTCGTTGTCGGGTGGAGATCCGCTTCACCCTGCTAATGTGCCTCATATTTTGAAGATAGTGAAAAGGGTGAGAGAGGAGTGCCCAGGTAAAGACATTTGGGTTTGGACTGGCTACACGCTGACGGAACTGAATAACGCGCAAAGGGAAGTGGTGCAATACATCGATGTTTTGATTGATGGTAAGTTTGAACAAGACAAGAAAGACCTCAATCTCGAATGGCGTGGCAGTTCAAACCAAATCATTCATCGCTTTACGGACATCTAATCAAGCATTCTCTGCACATAAAAAGGGCTCACGCGTGCATAACGGGTGAGCCCTTTTGGTGTGAGTTCGTTAATGTCTTTTTGGTTACGCTGTCACCGATTGGTCATCTTCAACCATATTATTTATCCAACGTTTAGATTGAATACGGTAAGTCGTCAGTACGCCTTTCACTAACTCTTCCGCGAGCAGAGACATCAAGACAAAATGCAAAGGCAGCCCTAACACCATGCCTGTGTAATAAGTAAGGGGGATGCCAATAGCCCACTGACCGAACGTGTCGATGAAAATGCTATAGCGAATATCAGCGCCACTCTTTAGTACGCCGCCAATCCCAACCATGTTAAACACCCTCAAAATCATACCTAGCGCCATGACTAAACATACGTTAAGTGCCATGTCTGCATCGGTTAACGGGCTCAGTACCAATAGGTGATGAATCATGGGCGAGCTCAACCACACTAGGAAAAACAGCAAGGTGGCTAAGATTGCGCTGGTTAACACATACCACCACGCCGTTTTCTCGACTCGGTCATAATGTTTTGCACCAATATCATTCCCAAGAAGAACGGATGCAGCGACCGCAAATCCCATAAAGGTTGAAATCAGTACCCCTTCAATCGGTGATAAGAATGAGATGATCGCCAGTTCTGAAACGCCCAATTGACCATAGATGATGCTGTAAACGATCAATCCACCAGTCCAAAGCGCATCGTGGACCAACATGGGTAAAGAAACCTTAAAGTACTTTTTTCGATACTGTTTTAAGCGGCCTTGTACCCAATCGAACTTAGTCGGAATTAGGTAAGCATATCGTTTGTAGAAAAAATAAATCAAGACGGCCGTTTGGAAAAATCGAGAAACAAAACTACCTACGGCTGCACCAAATACGCCCCATTGAGGGAAACCAAGTAAACCAAAAATCAATACATAATTAAGCGCGACGTTAACGACAATGGCGGAGATACTAACGTTGGTTGCCAGTTTGGTTTGGCCCACGGAGCGCAATACCGCTTCAATCGGTACTACTATCGCCGTAGCAATGAGGCTAAAGCCCGTAACCACAAGATAATCACGTGCATAAGTGACGTATTCAGGATCGTCTGACATAAAAGAGACGATCTCTTCATCAAAAATCGCATAAAGAACGATAAACGGCAGCGTCACCAAAATGGAAATAAACCAAGATTGCGCCAACGTTCTGCGAATTCCGGCTAGGTTTCCTGAGCCGTAGTATTGAGAAGCAAGTACGGTAACTGCACCGCACAGGCCAAAGACAACCGCTAGGTTGAAGAAAAAGATACGATTTCCAACTCCAACTGCTGCCGTTGCAGATTCACCGAGTAGGCTTACCATGAAAATATCCACGACGCCGAGCAAAGAAAAAAGCATGGACTGAAGTGAAACAGGTAGGCCAATCGTAATCAGCTTTTGCCAAAATGCTTTATCGATGTATTCGCGTGTTAAGAGCATCGCATTTCTCCTTAAAGATTAATGCGAGTAGTTTATCCTCATGATTTGGCGGTGTATTTTTCAAAGGAATCCAAAACCTTTGTAAAACTCTCTACTAACGCACATGTGAGCCAATAAATCATGGAAGATAAACAAGAACGCTACGCGATTTCAGAAAAAACTTATCAAGAGTTTATTGATCACAGTCGAGTATTAGCACTTGAGGAGAGAGGCATTGTGCAGTGCGGCATTGCCACTTGTCGTGACTTCTTCTCTGTTTATCGTAAAAACCAAAAGAAACACATGCTGCTCTATACGGTGCGTGGTAAAGGGTGGCTAGAGAGTGGGACTTATCGATACGATTTGGAACCGGGCTCGTTGATTACAGTACCCGCAGGTGTTGAAAACGGTTTTGGTATAGAAGAAGAACCTTGGCAGATCGCGTGGCTTTTTCTTGCTCCTGATAGAGAGTGGCCGATATTAGAATGCGATGTTCGCTACCAGCTTTCATCTACACCTGAAGTGATGTATGCATGTATCCAAACACTACTACGCAGCATTCACCTTCCAATCGATTATGGTGGTGCGGTAGGTGAGCATAGTGTGGCTCAGTTAGAGCTGATGTTAAACATGCAGCCCTCAGAGTCGATATCACGCAGCCAATTGAGGCTTCGGCGTGTATTTGACCTTGTCCAACGTCAGCTCCATAAGGATTGGAGCGTTGAGCAGGTAGCGGCTCTATATCCATGTTCGGAGCCTCATTTGCATCGACTGACTCAAAAGCAGTTTGGTCGAAGCCCAATGGCACATTTAACGCGTATGCGCATGGAATATGCTGCTAGGTTACTTCGTTCAACAGAATGGCCAATTCAGCATATTGGAGAAATAGTCGGATATCCGACCAGCGCTAACTTTAGTACACGTTTTAAAGCGTGGTCGACCATGACACCAAGAGAGTTTAGAAAAAACGGTAGAGTGGATTGGTACGACGAGGAGTGAATCGTTCTTTTTCTGAACGATAGAGCGCACAAAACTCACCGCAATCCAGAATTTTGTTCTCTAATTGATGAAATAAGTGAAAAATCATTTCGTCATTTTTTGCGATGGTGTTAACGTGAGGTTCGGTACTTGAATTTCAAAGGGTTATGACTTTCATGTTTTCTAATCTCCCAACTCCCGTATTAGATCCTATTTTATCTCTATCCGTTGCATACCGTAACGATGAACGTCCAAACAAGGTTGACCTTGGCATTGGCGTATACAAAAACAGCGCAGGCGAAACGCCGATTATGAAAGCCATTCAAATGGCGCAGGATGTCGTTGTTGAAACTCAAAAAACCAAGTCTTATGTTGGTCTTGCGGGTTGCGAAGAATTTAATAAAAGCATGATCGATTTGCTGCTGACGGGAACGTCTGCAATGGATCGTGTTGCAGCAATTCAAACGCCAGGTGCAAGTGGTGCGCTGCGTATGCTCGGTGATCTGATGAAGATCGCACAGCCAGATACGACGGTTTGGATTTCCAACCCAAGCTACGTAAACCACAAGCCAGTAATGGAAGCAGCAGGCCTTAAAGTTAAGTTCTACCACTATTTCTCTTCGGAAACGAAACAAGTAGACACCGCAAAAATGATGGATGATCTTGCGAAAGCTGGGCCTTCAGATGTGGTACTTCTTCATGGTTGTTGCCACAATCCAACTGGTGCGGATATTGACTTATCTGCTTGGCAAGCCATTACAGAATTGTCGCAGAAGAACGGTTTCATCCCATTTGTGGACATTGCCTACCAAGGCTTCGGTGATGGCCTAGAAGAAGACGCAAAAGGTCTTCGTTTTATGGCAGATAACGTTGAAGAGATGTTGATTACTACTTCATGTTCGAAGAACTTTGGTTTGTACCGTGAACGAACTGGTGCAGCGATTGTGGTTGGTAAGAACATGCATGATGTAACCAATGCAAAAGGTAAACTCCTCACTCTAGCTCGCTCGACTTACACGATGCCACCCGACCATGGTGCAGCTTTAGTCAAGACCATTCTGCAAGATGACAAGCTCACTTCCGTTTGGAAGCAAGAATTGAGTGAAATGCAACATCGTTTGGTTAGCCTTCGTCAAAGTTTGTGTAACGAGTTGAGAAACAACCATAATACAGATCAATTTGATTTCATTGAGGGTCACAAAGGCATGTTTACTGTGCTAGGCTTTAGTGGAAACCAAATGGCGCAACTGCGTGAAGATTATGGCATTTATGGTGTTGGCGATGGTCGAATTAACATTGCCGGACTTACCGAAACTCATATTCCATACGTAGCGGACGCAATTAAGAAAGTATCTCAAGCTTAATTGGAGTGTGGATGAAAAACTGGAAACTGATTCTGCCGCTTATGATGAGCGGCAGTTTAATTGCTTGTACGTCAACTCAAACGACGCAGGAACCTGTTGAGCCAGAGTCGCCAAAGGTCGAAGAGCCCGTTAAAGTCGAGCCAGAAGTGAAACCTGATGTAGATCCAAAGCCAGAGGTGGAGCCCAAACCAGAAGCGAAACCTGAGAAAAAGCCGGAACCAAAACCTAAGAAGCCAGTCAAGGTCACAAAAACACCCGATGGCATGTTAATTCTTGGTTCTGAAGAATGGGTTTATGTTCCTGAAATTGACCAGACTTTCAAGGCTAGAGTCGATACAGGTGCGACAACATCATCAATTAGTGCGACTGACATTGTTCCGTTTGAGCGTGATGGTAAAGACTGGGTTAAATTTAAGATAGATTTAGGTGACAAAGACACCAAAGAGTTTAAAGTACCCGTTGAGCGCTGGGCTAAAGTTAAGCAGTCTTCGTCAGAAGAGGTGGATAAACGAGCGGTGGTAATAGCCTACATTACCGTTGGGGATCACAAAGAAAAGACAGAGTTTACGTTAGCGGATCGCGGACATATGACGTTTCCAATTTTGCTTGGTCGAAGCTTTTTTAGAGATATCGCCGTTGTAGATGTATCGAAAAAATATGTGCAAGATAAACCTAAAAAAACCGCTAAAAACTGATGTATTAAAGCTGGTTTCTGCTACAAGCTAATAATTCGTGATTAACAAAAAATGGCCTCCAAAATCGGAGGCTATTTTTATTGAATCATATGCTTGCTTGTGATGCCCTAGTAGTCATGTCCACTAAAATGCAAAACGAGCAGACATTACAATTTGCTGGCCATAGACACCATTATTTTTGAAATCTGCACCAAGCGATAGTTGCTGAGTTGAGTGGAATCGTGCGCCCAGATTGTAAATGGTGTTCGAATCGTCATTATCTATGATTTGGCCGATACGGCCATGTAGCTCAACATTTTGCATAAACCAAATACGAGTGCCAATATTCACTTCCGTGCGCCACTCGTCGCCCACTTTATCACTGCCGTTCTCCTTAATGTTGTGTACCAACATTTGGCCATAAATATCTGCAAATTGGCCTGCTGGCCCATTAAAGCCTATACCACCAGCAATGTCCCAGTCTCCGCTAAACTCACTGTCTGCGCGAGCAATGAAATGGGTATTCTCTGTAAAGTAGGTATTGAACTCGCCACCAAATGTACCAGGGCTAGTACCCATGCGAAATTCCATCGTGTTGTAGTTGAAATTATTTGCATGTGCGGAAAGTGGCAAAATAGCACACAAACCAAAGGCTGCAACCTTTAGAGCTTTACCTAGCATGGTGTCTCCGGGCAAGATGATTAAAATGAACAAAAAAATGGTCTGCAAAAAGCAGACCAAGATTGATAAAGCTATCATTTTAAGTGCTTGCCGTCACTATTTAGCTGTAATCGTCACTACATCATGTTGATATGCACAGCAATCGGGGTTTTGTTTTACATGACCACGAGTTGTTCGACTTCAATCTCTGGCTTATTTCCGCCTTCAAATTCGCCAAACAGACGGACTTTAGTCGTGTGATCAATCGGAGTATTTAGCTGAATATCGTCATCGAGTTCGACCATCACTTCACCGGAACCATCGCTAAAGACAAACTTATCCGCGCGAACTTGACGCAATAAGTTACCTTCAACGACCACATCTTTTTCAGTAAACATATTGGAGTCGTTTAGCAAGGCATCCAATTTTTCCACAGTGACAGGACCGTTAAACTGCAAGTTTGATTGGTTTTGAGCGTTATCTTTCGCGAACGCGATAGAAGGAGCAATAGCTAAGGCGGCGATTGTTGCGATAATTGTATTCTTTTTCATGTTACATCCTCATCGGTTTGTTTTGATGGGGTCATTAAAGCAGGGCTTGTTTGAACCAATGATGATTTCAACATTCATATTCTATTCATTTGCTTGAGTAAGTGGGGACGATGACGTTATGATTGTTCATCTTCCTCTATTCCTTACAAATGTTCATGAAATCAGCGATCCCATCTTTAATGGTTCAAGGCACCACTTCGGATGCCGGAAAAAGTGTCCTTGTGGCAGGTTTATGCCGTGTATTAGCACGAAAAGGGATAAATGTTGCCCCATTTAAGCCACAAAACATGGCACTAAATAGTGCGGTAACCAAAGATGGCGGTGAAATAGGTCGAGCACAGGCCGTTCAGGCACAGGCGTGTAATATTGAGCCAACCGTACATATGAATCCGGTTTTAATTAAACCTAACAGTGATACAGGTGCTCAGATCATTTTGCAGGGTAAGGCGATTTCCAATATGGATGCGGCTGGCTTTCATGATTACAAGAAAGTGGCGATGGACACGGTGTTAGATTCCTTCTCTCGTCTGACTCAAGAATTTGATTCGATCATTATCGAGGGCGCGGGGAGTCCTGCTGAAATCAATTTACGAGAAGGCGATATTGCAAACATGGGTTTTGCTGAGGCCGCTGATGTACCAGTGATCATTGTTGCTGATATTGATCGTGGTGGAGTGTTTGCACATTTGTACGGAACACTTGCGTTACTTTCTGAATCTGAACAAGCGCGAGTAAAAGGATTTGTTATCAACCGTTTTCGAGGTGATATTCGTTTATTGCAATCGGGCCTCGATTGGCTAGAAGAAAAAACAGGTAAACCTGTACTTGGTGTACTTCCTTTTCTTCATGGTTTGAATTTAGAAGCAGAAGACGCGATCACTGCGCAGCAAGAGTTGCACTCTGAGGTAAAACTGAATGTTGTTGTGCCTGTTTTAACCCGGATTAGTAATCATACTGATTTTGATGTGCTGCGATTGAATCCAGATATCAATCTACGTTATGTAGGTAAAGGCGAAAAAATAGATAAAGCCGACCTTGTTATTTTGCCTGGGACCAAATCAGTGAGAGACGACTTAGAGTATCTAAGAAGCCAAGGGTGGGATAAAGATATCTTGCGTCATATTCGTCTTGGTGGAAAAGTGATTGGTATCTGTGGCGGCTACCAGATGCTTGGAAACTTGATTGATGATCCAAACGGCGTCGAAGGCCAACCAGGTCAAAGCGAAGGACTTGGCTTGCTTGATATCACTACGACGCTAACTAACAGCAAACAGCTTACAAACACACAAGCACAGCTTTCTCTTAACGGCAAAACAGCCAATGTAAAGGGTTATGAAATCCACGTAGGGCGAAGTGAAGTACGGGGCCTGCAACCTCTTACATTCAGTTCCGGTGAAGCGGAGGGGGCGATCAGCGAGTGTGGCCAAATCATGGGAACCTACCTTCACGGGTTCTTTGACGAGGCAGCTGTCTTAAGCCTGGTATCAGAATGGGTAAACGGCACCCAAATCAAACAACAAGACTTTGAAGAGTTAAAGGAGCAAGGCATTAATCGCATCGCAGATGCGATAGAACAACATGTGCGCCTTGATTTTTTGTTTAAATAGCCCATTAACTGATTGAACTTTATATTTAAATAACCTGTTCTTTCGCTTGCCTTGTATTGGAGTATCTCTATGAAAGCATGGAAACAGTATGCTTGCCTTACGGTAGTATTAAGCATTTCATTTTCAGCAAACGCATCAACGAACCTAAAAGTGTATGCAGCCTCTTCTATGACGAATGCGATTAACGAGATCGCGCAAAACTTTGAAGAAAAGTATGACGTTTCTATTACTCCCGTTTATGGTGGTTCTTCTTCTATCGCTCGACAAATTATCAATGGCGCACCAGCGGATGTATTCATTTCTGCGAACACGAAATGGATGGATTATTTGGTCGATAAAGACGTCATTTATCGTGACAATGTCACAAATCTAGTGCGCAATAGCTTAGTGTTGATTGCTCCTCAGTCTTCAGAATTAACCTCATTTAACTTTTCTGATGCAAAGGCATGGGAGAAGGCATTGCATGGAAATCGTCTTGCTTTAGGCAATCCGACGTCAGTACCTGCTGGTATGTACGCGAAAGAGTCATTGACTACACTGGGTGTATGGAAAGCGGTTCAAACTCACGTCGCACCAGCAAAGAATGTGCGCTTAGCTTTGGCGTTGGTTGAACGTGGAGAAGCGCCTTTAGGTGTGGTCTACAAAACCGATGCTCAGTTAACTGATAAAGTCAAAATTGTCGGCGAATTTGCGAGTGATACGCATGCGGCTATTGTTTACCCGGCTGCAATTGTGAATGATTCTACTGAGTCGGAGCAGTTCTTCCAGTACCTAAAATCGGACGAAGCCGCACGCGTTTTTGCTCAATATGGCTTTCAGCAATAAACCGGCCTTCAATTATAGGAACGAAGCGTGACAGAACTGGAATACCAAGCCTTAATGTTAAGCCTCAAAGTAGGCGCGTACGCAGTACTTTGGCTGATTCCTCTCGGCGTTTTTCTTGCTTGGCTACTTTCTCGAAAAACGTTCTTTGGTAAATCGATTCTCGATAGCTTAGTTCATTTACCACTGGTATTGCCGCCAGTGGTAATCGGCTATTTGTTGTTGATTTCTTTAGGACGACAAGGGTTCCTTGGAAAGTGGCTCTATGAAAACTTAGGGGTAGTCTTTAGCTTTAATTGGAAAGGGGCAGTAGTCGCTTGTCTTGTCGTGGCTTTGCCTTTGATGGTTCGTTCAGTACGCTTAAGCTTAGATAGCGTCGACCCTAAATTGGAGCACGCAGCCTCTACGTTAGGCGCTTCTCCTTTAAAAGTGTTTCTCACCATCACGTTACCACTGACCATTCCCGGAATTATTACGGGCACGATGCTGTCATTTGCTCGTAGTCTTGGCGAATTCGGGGCGACGATCAGTTTCGTCTCTAACATTCCGGGTGAGACCCAAACGATTCCGCTGGCAATGTACAACTTTATTGAAACGCCAGGTGCAGAAATGCAGGCGGCTCGTCTGTGTATCATTTCTATCGCGTTAGCCTTGTCTACATTAATGATCTCTGAATGGCTAAATCGTAAAGCGGCAAGCAGATTGGGTGCGAAGCAATGACGATTAAAGTCCAATTTAAACAAATGCTTGGTGAGACTGACTTCGACATCAAACTTAAGTTACCCTGTAACGGAATTAGTGCCTTGTTTGGACGATCTGGTGCTGGTAAAACGACGTTGATTAACATCATCAGCGGATTGGTAACTCCAAGGCAAGGGTATGTTGCGGTTGGTGAGCATGTTTTGTTTGACAGTGAACAGGGAATCAACCTACCAACGCACAAGCGTGGTATTGGTTATGTGTTTCAGGATTCACGTTTGTTTCCTCACTATTCGGTTCAAGGCAATTTGTTATATGGCGTTAAAGAAAAAGATGACGAGTATTTTGATGCAGTCACCGAACTCTTGTCTATCAAACCGTTACTAAAGCGCTTTCCGGTATCACTTTCTGGTGGTGAAAAGCAACGTGTTGCGATTGCGCGCGCATTGCTATCTAAACCCAATTTGCTTTTGATGGATGAGCCACTTGCCTCACTCGATATGCCAAGAAAGCGTGAGGTAATGCCTTTTCTTGAGGAGTTGTCGGAGAAGGTAAATATCCCTATTATCTATGTCACACACAGTCTCCAGGAAATTTTAAGGCTTGCTCAGCACCTTGCAATTATTGACCAAGGTAAAATTTCGAGTTCAGGTAAGCTTGAAGAAGTGTGGGCTTCTCATGCTATGCGTCCATGGCAATCTTTCTCAGATCAAAGCAGCTTATTTGAAGGCCGGATTGCTGAACATCATGAACGTTATGCACTGACTTGTATCAGCCTTGCACCTAATGTATTCCTGTGGGTGCAAAAGATTGACGGAACACCAGACACGCCAATACGCTTGCAAGTGCGTGCCAACGACGTTTCTATCACGCTCGAGCAGCCCAAGGCGACGTCGATTCGAAATATTCTGCCTGCTATTGTCGATTCCATCGAAGTGTTTAACGCAGCCGATGACAAACAGAGTATTAATGTATCACTCAAGCTAGACGAGAAATGTTATTTGTGGGCAACGATCACACCGTGGGCCCTTGACGATCTCAACCTAAAAATTGGTAGCCGTGTTTTTGCACAAATTAAAGGTGTCAGTGTGACACAAAAAGATATGGCACTAGCGCCTCATTAACCGTTTAGACTGATTTACGCTTCATGATCAAAAAAGGCCGCAAAGTGCGGCCTTTGTTACTAGAAGAATGTCGGAATTACTTCGCGAATACTTCTTTGAATTCACGCTTAAGAAGTGGGTCACGACGTGCTTTCTTAAGTTGCTTAACCATGTCTTTCACACAGTTGTGAAGCACATTATCAAGTAGTTGAGCACGGTATTCTTCTTTATCTTCATCTGTCATGTTTTCTGGCAGATTAAGAGTCGGAAACTCTTCCATCACATTAATACCAGCGAATGCTTGGCCTACAGAAACTAGAGCATGAAACTGTTCAAAGTTGTCTAGAATGTTCTGTGCACTTGCTGGCATTTCGTCCCATGATTCACGTACCGCTTCTTCAGACACTTCATGGATAGAGGTAACCATTTCGAACATTTGCTCTGGAACTTCGTCAAATTCGATAACTTTACGTAGCTCTGGAGAAATGCTGGCTAGATCGATTTTTTTGCTTTCGCTGTTAGTTGCTTCTGACATGGTGTGTCTCTCATTACAAAAAGGCGGGAATATTAATACCAAATGCATCAAATAGCTATACCCATTAGTCCGCAAGATGACCAAAGTGAATGAGTTTGTTGAACTTCTGCTCACAGGCTATGATTAGATAGGGTAACGTCCAGTCTAACTGCTTTATGCAATGGATTCCGTGATATTCAAACAAAAATATAGCACTTAATTATGAGTCGAATGCAACAACTCTATGAGTATGGTATATGTTTAATAAAGACATAATTAAAAATGGAACGCGTTATGCAACCGACAGGGACATCGATGCGAATCCTTCTGGTTGACGATGTTCAGCTAGACAGGATGCAGTTGGCTATTCGTCTAAAGCAACTTGGACATATTGTAAAAGCCGTAGGTAGTGGACTAGAGGCGTTAAATACCTACGAGAGTTTTGATCCGGAACTGGTGTTACTCGATATATCAATGCCAGATATGAACGGTTTTGAAGTCTCTCTTCATATAAGAGAAACGTTTCCGGATTGGATCCCAATTATTTTCTTGAGTAGTCACGAAGAGCCAGAAATGATTGCTAAAGCCATAGACGCGGGCGGTGATGACTATTTAATTAAGCCGGTAGATAAACTGGTACTGAACTCTAAACTTATCGCAATGCAGCGTATTGCTCATATGAGACGAGAGCTTAAACAAGCGACAGCTCAATTAGAGCAAGTTAATCAACTTTTGACTCAACAAGCGAATGAAGATGGCCTAACCAAACTCTATAACCGCCGTTATATCGACCATAAGTTGGAATCGATGGTTGCATGGCATGGCCGTCACAACATGCCAATGGCTTTGATTCTATTGGACGTCGATTTTTTTAAACCGTTTAATGATAATTACGGTCATATTGAAGGCGATCGTTGCTTGCAAGCGATTGCGAATCAACTCAAGGCTACTTTTTGTCGCTCTGGGGAATATGTAGGTCGATATGGTGGAGAAGAGTTTGTCGTGTTGCTAGGGTGTACCGACACTCAAACAGCAGAAAGAGAAGCCGAGCGTATACAAGAGGCTATGTATTTTCTCGATTACCCACATGAGTATTCTAGTGTGTCAAATAGAGTGACAGTGTCACAGCGTGTTTTTGTTTTTCAACCGACAGGGAAAGAAGTGCAATCAGACTTGTATGCAACCGTTGATAAAGCGCTATATACCTCGAAGTCTTTGGGAAGAAACACACATACTTTAGTTAATTCTCTTTAAAAACAAAATCTTATGAACGCCACTCTTTTTGTTGCGTTGTCACTTTTTGGTGGTTATTTTAAAGCTCACTCAAAGTAAGATAGGCAAACAGTGCGAACGGAATGTCGCAATCGGGCGTATACCTTATACCTTTGATTAGATAGATAACATCGGGATAGTGGCAACGATGAGTGCAGTTATTATGCTGATGGGGAAGTTCGGTTTTGTTGTAAACCCAGACAAGCTTGTTAACTTTCACGATTGGTGAGAGTCTAACGAAGCTTTATGCAGTTACGTCCGGCCTTTTTCGCTTTGTAAAGTGCTTCGTCCGCTGATTTAATGACGTCCAGAGGAGCTTGCCCATTCCGGCTATCAGCAACTCCGAAACTTGCGGTAACAAAAACCGACTTTCTTTTGGAACTGTTGCTACCACGACGTTTTTGTCCTTGTTTATGGTTCTCAGGGCGAGATTCTTCATCGCGTAATATCATCTCGTATTCTGCAATCGATTTGCGAGCTTCTTCCAAAAAGTTCTTACATTCGTCAGTGTATTTGCCTTTAAAAACGATGGTAAATTCTTCTCCGCCAAATCGATAAACTTTTGCGCCGCCTGGGGTTTTAGTGAGGCGCGAAGCGACCATTTTTAGAACGTCATCACCAGTATCGTGACCGTAGGTGTCGTTAAACTTTTTAAAATGGTCAACATCAAGCATTGCGATCGTGAACTTCTTACCCATGTGTTTTAGATCGAGATCAAGTGCACGTCTGCTCGGAATCAGCGTTAGGCTATCGGTGAAAGCCAGTTGATGGCTAGCGGAAGCGGCATAAATAATGATAAGCAGCCCTGTTAGCGTAAACATGGTGCTTGATATGTACTGCACATCAAAGAAAATGAACGTCGCAGACGCCAATACCATGGCAGAGTAGGTCATCGCATGGATAATTTCATTCTTCTTTAAAACAAGAATTCCAAGAAAACAGACAATACCCACGCAATATAAAACAAGAATGAAAGGCAGTTTAGAGACCGTCGGTACAATAAATAAAATACCGCTTGTCCATTGTTCAAACCCTCCTTCAACGTAATATGCTAGCGTTAGATAAGACCAAAGAACGAACATTGCTAACATCAAGATGTAAGTCAACATGGCTCTGGAGTCAAAACCTTCTTTACTAAACAAAAATACCGTAAGAAACGAGACAGGAAGTAACGTGGCTAAAATGGTTAGCTCAAGTAAAGCGGTACCACTTTGAAGCGGGACTTGTAGGCGATGCTGTATCACGAAGTAGGCTAGCAACATTGCCATGCACACCATGGACTCTCTGCCTTGCTTAAATGAATAACAAAGGAGTAGCGCACAACCTAATAGTATGTACGGCAAGTTTGCGGCAATGCCCCAGTTTGCCTGAGTCATCTGAATAATGCTGTCCATGCCCGAACTCACTATGCCCAGTAGCAAAAAAGGGAATAAGAATCTGAAGCCTGATGAAGTCATTGACGATGAGGACATCTATTACAAACTGCCTGAAAATAGTTGACTATATAATTGGTTAGGTAAATCGTTTTATCAATATGGATATTTATCCGTTATTGAATTTCGAACTTTGAGAACTAGCAAGAATACGTCTATTTGTTCCTTTTCCCAAGTATTTTGGAAGACATTACGGCAAAAAGAGAGAGATTGATTAAATTAAGAGCAATCAATAAGTTGTTATAAACAAGTCGTTGCTATACTCATTTCATAGGAAAAAGGAGATTTACAGATGCAGATAAGCTCAGATGTGCACAATTACATGGAAACATTAGTAGGCCAGGTTCTCAGTTTGCCCGAATTTTTAGAACAGTATGACAACGAACAGTTAGCCGATATTGCTTGCCTTGCGCTTATCCAGCTCAAGCCTGTCTATATCCGTCATGATATTGATTTTTTGTCTTCACTTCCTGAACAAAAATTAAGCCAGTTTAAGCAAAGCGCGGATATAGCGGTGAAAAACGCCGCAGAAATGGTGAAAGAAGACAGGCGTAAAAACCGAGAGTATGATGTGCCTGTAATTTTTTCCCATACTAGTTATGATGATGACAAAGAGTTGGATTGGTATGAAAAACCGATCCTTAACGTTAATATTAAGTAAGAGTCGCTCAGTTGACTAGTGAGCTGACCCAAGGAGGAATCGTGGGATTTTTTTCGCGTTTGTTTGGTGGTAGTGAGAAAACCGCTGAAGCTAAAACTATCGAGCCAGTTGAGTATAAAGGTTTCTTTATTTACCCAGAGAGCCTTTCAGAGGGCGGACAATATCGCATCGCTGGTCGAATAGAAAAGCATGACAATGATGAAGTGAAAACACATCGGTTTATTCGCTCCGATTTACTTGGCTCAGAGCAAGATGCCAATGACCTAATGTTGAAGAAATCTCAAATGTTTATTGATCAAATGGGCGATAAAATCTTCAACTAGCAATTTACTGCAATTTGATTCCAGTCATCTTAAAAAGAGCCATTAGTGTATATGCTAGTGGCTCTTTCTTTTTAACGCTTAAATCTCTGTTAAGTCAGTATTTAATCGTTACCTGGTTAGACCTCAGTCTAGTACGGTGTTGCGTTGTTATTTTTCGAGCACAGAGCGACAATCATTCATTACTTAGCGTTATATGTAATGAAATTTAGTATTTAAATTACAAAAGACTTGAAGTAATGAGACGCGTTCGATACAAACAGAATAATAACAGGGCTGTTAGTCAAGGTGTTATTGTGCAAATGGGTGTCCCCAAACATCATCTTTCGTTTGCAATTGTCTTGCGTGGTAAACAGATAGAAATAAAAAAGAATTAGAGTAGAGCGACGCTCTGTTTTGGGACTAATTTATTGATATGTATACAAGGAGTATGCGTTTTGCAAATCGGTGTACCTAAAGAGATACTCGCGGGTGAATCGCGAGTGGCTGCATCGCCGAAGTCGGTTGAGCAGTTAATAAAATTGGGATTCGATGTCGCGATTGAATCCCAAGCGGGGGTGCTAGCGAGTTTCGATGATGCCGCTTATGAAGCAGCTGGTGCGAAAATCGTTTCTAGTGAAGAAGTTTGGGTATCTGGCCTTATTTTAAAAGTTAATGCGCCAATTGTGGATGATGAGCAAGGCATTGACGAAATTGCGTTACTGCAAGATGGAGCAACACTGGTTAGCTTTATTTGGCCGGCTCAAAATGCTGAGTTGATGGAACAACTTTCAAGTAAGAACATTAACGTTCTTGCCATGGATTCCGTTCCTCGTATCTCACGTGCACAAGCCTTAGACGCGCTATCTTCGATGGCTAATATCGCTGGTTATCGTGCAGTGGTTGAGGCAGCTCATGAGTTTGGTCGTTTCTTTACAGGTCAAATTACGGCTGCCGGTAAAGTGCCTCCAGCGAAAGTATTGGTTGCGGGTGCTGGCGTCGCTGGCTTGGCGGCTATCGGTGCTGCAGGTAGCTTAGGTGCCATTGTCCGTGCGTTTGACGTCCGCCCAGAAGTAAAAGAGCAAGTTGAATCGATGGGCGCTGAGTTCCTGACCGTTGACTTTCAAGAGGAGTCAGGCTCCGGGGATGGCTACGCAAAAGAAATGTCTGATGACTTCAACAAAAAAGCGGCAGAGTTATACGCAGAGCAAGCTAAAGATGTTGATATCATTATTACGACCGCGCTCATCCCTGGTAAACCTGCGCCGAAGTTGATCACCAAAGAAATGGTCGACAGCATGAAAGCGGGCAGTGTTATTGTCGATTTGGCAGCTGCTAATGGCGGTAACTGTGAATATACAGTGAAAGACCAAGTTATCATGACGGATAACGGCGTAAAAATTGTTGGTTACACTGACATGGTTGGTCGTTTGCCAACACAATCTTCTCAGCTTTACGCGACAAACCTTGTCAATCTTCTAAAACTGTTGTGTAAAGAGAAAGATGGCAACATCAATATTGATTTTGAAGATGTTGTTATCCGTGGCGTTACCGTGGTGAAAGAAGGTGAAGTTACTTGGCCAGCGCCACCAATTCAGGTTTCAGCTCAGCCGCAAGTGAAACAAGAACAGCCTGTGAAGCCAGAGCCTAAAGTAGAAGAACCTACGTCTCCAACGAAGAAAGTTATTGGTGTGGCAGCGGCTGTTGGAGCCTTTGCATGGGTAGCATCGGTTGCTCCGGCAGCGTTTCTTTCTCACTTTACTGTATTTGTTCTAGCGTGTGTTGTCGGATACTACGTAGTATGGAATGTTACTCATGCACTTCATACACCACTAATGTCAGTAACGAATGCTATCTCTGGCATTATTGTCGTTGGTGCATTACTGCAAATTGGACAAGGTAATGGCGTCGTTTCATTCCTATCTTTTATTGCCGTATTGATCGCGAGTATCAATATCTTCGGTGGTTTCACCGTCACCAAGCGTATGCTTGAAATGTTCCGCAAAGATAAATAGGAGTCACAATGTCTGCAGGATTAGTACAAGCAGCTTACATTGTTGCTGCATTATTTTTCATCATGAGTTTGGCGGGGCTTTCAAAGCAAGAGTCTGCTCGTAATGGTAACTACTACGGTATCGCTGGTATGACGATCGCGCTGATAGCGACGATCTTTAGCCCAGATGCTCAAGGTTTTGGTTGGATCATTATCGCGATGGCGATAGGTGGTGCGATCGGTATTTTCTATGCGAAGAAAGTAGAAATGACCGAGATGCCAGAACTGGTTGCGATTCTACACAGCTTTGTAGGTTTAGCTGCGGTTTTAGTTGGCTACAACAGCTACCTAGATGCGCCAGAAGCAGCAACACATGCTGAGCATGTTATCCACCTTGTAGAAGTATTCTTGGGTGTGTTCATCGGTGCCGTAACTTTCACCGGTTCAATTGTCGCATTTGGTAAGCTGCGTGGTGTGATTTCTTCGTCGCCACTTAACCTGCCCCATAAGCACAAAATGAACCTCGCAGCGGTTGTTATCTCTACGCTTCTTATGATCTACTTCGTAAAAGCAGATGGCAGCATGTTCGCTCTTATTGTGATGACTTTGATCGCGTTCGCATTCGGCTACCATTTAGTCGCTTCAATCGGTGGTGCTGATATGCCAGTTGTTGTCTCTATGTTGAACTCATACTCAGGTTGGGCAGCAGCGGCAGCAGGTTTCATGCTAGCAAATGATCTATTGATTGTAACAGGTGCTTTGGTAGGTTCATCAGGTGCGATTCTTTCTTACATCATGTGTAAAGCAATGAACCGTTCGTTTATCAGTGTTATTGCCGGTGGTTTTGGTCAAGAGATAGTGATTTCAGGTGACGAAGAGCAGGGCGAATATCGTGAAACAACGGCTGAAGAAGTTGCAGAGATGTTGAAGAACTCAAAATCAGTAATCATCACTCCAGGATATGGCATGGCAGTAGCTCAGGCACAATACCCTGTTCATGAAATTACTGATGTACTTCGTTCACAAGGTATTGAAGTTCGCTTTGGGATTCACCCAGTAGCGGGTCGTCTACCGGGGCATATGAATGTGTTACTCGCTGAAGCAAAAGTACCGTATGATATCGTTCTTGAAATGGATGAAATCAATGATGACTTTGCAGAAACCGATACCGTATTGGTTATCGGTGCTAACGATACGGTCAACCCAGCCGCACTGGAAGATCCGAACAGCCCAATCGCTGGTATGCCCGTATTGGAGGTATGGAACGCGAAAAACGTAGTGGTATTCAAGCGCTCAATGAATACTGGTTACGCAGGAGTACAGAACCCACTGTTCTTCAAAGAAAATACATCAATGCTATTTGGTGATGCGAAAGAAAGTGTTGAGTCTATTTTTAAAGCACTTTAACCATTCTTGATTTAAAACTATACAGGGTCAGCAATCGCTGGCCCTTTTTTGTTCCGTTTCAATGTTATAGTAATGCAAATCCTTCTGTTAGCAGATGTCAATTGCTTGTAGATTGATGTATAGTTTTGGCTAATGTAACAAGTGACGGTAACAGTTTGATTAAAAAGTTTTTGCTCGGTTTTGCAACTGTATTGCCGCTTTTTTCGGCACCTGCATTTTCCGATTCACTACCAGAAAGAATAGATACGTTTACAGAGCTATTTAACTATGAAGTAGCTCTTAAGTCGTACGATATTCGTATTCTGCAATCAAATTATCCTACCAAGTTACTTGCGCCAGATTCGCTTCTGCCGCAAACGTCTGACTATCCGTTAAAAGATATCCAACAGCTTTACAGCTTGGCGAATACTTGTCGTGGCAAATTACCATTAAGTCCTTTAATTACTGAGCCTTTAGTATTTACAAGGGCGATTTGTAAAGGGACGCAGCTGACACCTCGTTGGTTCTCGCGTAGTGGTCTCATTCACCCTGGTGGTGGGACGTATGCGGCACGTTATGTGGATAAGTATCCAGAACTCAAACCCAAACTATCTCAGTACATGCATATAAAAGAGCGTGATAACGAGGAAGGGGATGAGTTGCTAGAAAGCTTGAAAAACATGGATGACGACGCCATTAATGCTTTGATTGCAGGCGCGAGCATGTTTATTGAAGGTAACGAACTTTGGTTAAGACGTGGTGACCGTTACTTTGTTTTCGAGAAAGATATCTGGCAAGAGAACGTAGCGAATGCGGGTCTGTCATACGCTCTAGCGTCTCAAAGCAAAAGTTGCTTTGTTAAACGAGGTAATATTTGTTGGGATGTAGAAGATCACTCGCAAGTTTTGCGGATCAGTATGATCATACTGGTAATCGCCAATATTCTTTTGGTGATTGGTTGGGCGGTGTACCGTTGGAATAGCAAGCGAGAAGAACTACGTAGTAGAATGCTCGTGTTGCAAATTTTAACGCATGAGCTCAGAACACCGATTGCATCTCTGTCACTAACGGTTGAGGGCTTTCGTCGAGAGTTCGAGCATTTGCCTGAAAGTGTGTATGACGAATTCCGTAGATTGTGTGAAGATACGCGCCGCCTGCGTCAATTGGCAGAAGCGAGTAAAGATTATTTGCAATCTGATAACCAAATGCTTGCAACAGACTGGGTACCATCCGTTGCAGATTGGTTAGAATTTAAGATCGAAGAAGAATTTGATAGTGCCGTGCTTTTTAACATCAATGAAGATGTGGCTGCTAAAGTTAATGTGTACTGGTTAGGAACTTGTATCGATAACTTGCTTCGTAATGCGCTTAAGTACGGTGTCGCACCGGTTGAATTGGATGTCTCAACTAGTGAAGAAAAAATAGTATTCCAAGTCCGAGATGCAGGAGGCCTAACGGCTAAAGATTGGGCAAATTTGAAGAAACCGTTCGTAAGTAAGAGCGGGTTAGGACTTGGATTAACAATCGTTGAATCTATGGTAGGCCGCATGGGCGGAAAAATGTCCTTAATGGGACCACCTACAACTTTTATATTGGAGATACCTTGTGAAACAGACACTGCTTCTCGTTGAGGACGATAAAAACTTGGCTGACGGCCTGTTAGTAAGCCTGGAACAAGCAGGATATGAGTGTTTACATGTGGAGCGTATTGCAGACGTAGAGCCACAATGGAAAAAAGCTGACTTGGTAATTCTCGATCGCCAACTCCCAGATGGTGACTCTGTACAATGTCTCCCAGAATGGAAACAGATTAAAGACGTACCAGTTATCTTGTTAACAGCACTTGTTACCGTAAAAGATAAAGTTGCAGGCCTTGATTCCGGCGCGAACGACTACTTAACAAAGCCTTTTGCTGAAGCGGAGCTTTTTGCGAGAATCCGTGCACAGCTACGAGCACCGGATTCAGCAGAACAAAGCAACGCTGATAAAGTGATTACGAAAGACTTAGAGATTGACCGCTCGACTCGTGAAGTGACTTATAAAGACGAGCTAATTACGCTTACTCGAACAGAGTTTGATTTGCTGCTATTTTTGGCGTCAAACTTAGGTCGCGTGTTTACTCGTGATGAGCTACTTGACCACGTTTGGGGTTACAATCACTTCCCGACAACACGTACGGTTGATACACATGTACTGCAGCTTCGTCAAAAACTGCCAGGACTGGAAATTGAAACACTTCGTGGTGTTGGCTACAAGATGAAAGCATAAGTCGTAATGAAAATACTACTCCCTGTAGTTCTCTCATTAGCGTTAGTGAAACCAGTCCATGCGATGGACTGGTTTCAAACTAACACGCCTTTAACACAGGCACATCAACACTTACTTGAAGATGATCTTGCGGGTATGTTCAACTCTCTTGTTGAACTCTGGCAAACTGAACCAAGTAAAGATTTGACTCCTCACCTTAATGATCTTCTTGGTCAGTCACTATCTAAAAACTGTGGCAAGGCTCTCACTGGTGTAACGCTGCCTGATTGGATAAGTGGTGTGAACGTTATTCGTCAGACTATTCAAAGCCCTGGGCGAGATACATTTAGATTGGTGATCAAGCTAAGAGCTACAACTGACATCGAAAATATTTCATTTAATCGATGGGTGGATGATTCTATATCCGCGGACAGTTCATTCAGCTATGAACAACAGCCGAACGGGACAGAACTTGCCAACGAGCGTAGTTACTCGAAACGCTATAACTTAACAGGTAAGCTTGAAGCTGGTTTATATCACTTAACCGTTGTTTCTACTGATAAACAAGAGTATCGAACTTGGGTAATACTTGGAGATTCAAACTCTTCTCAATATGTTCGTTGGACATCTAAAGAGAATTGGAAAGTAGAAAAGAGCGCACTTCGTAATCCCCATTGTCCATTACCGCAACTTGAAGTCGGTTTGTATGACTACATTGATGGCCAGTACGAGCAAATGTGGAAAAAGACTTACGAGTCTAACTATCCAAATTCATTGGAGCTAGCGGGTGTCCCAAACGATAGATACGTATTGGCGGTAAGTATCAATAGTCGCCGTTGGCAGGGCGATATAATTGTTGAGCAGGCTCAAACTATTAGCCGAACCTATGATCTTTCCCAAGAAGAATAGTTAAAGAAATACTACTTGTGCCGATAAAGGTTCAGGACGAACTAAAATCATAAGTGTAGTATGAAAAACAAATATAAAATTCTTGCCACTTCTGTTGCTACTCTTCTTTTCGCTAATGCTGCTTCTGCTGCTACTTATGCGATAGAGGCTCGTAGTGATGCAATGGGTGGCGTTGGTACCGTATCAGCAACTTATCTAACTGCGCCTTTTTTCAACCCCGCTCTTACTGCGATTTATCGCCGAAATGACGATGCAGGCATGATCGTGCCAAGTTTTGGTGGCAGCTACGATGATCAATATGATCTAGTTGATGAGATCGAACGCATCAGCAAATTGACAGACGTCGATGAAATCAAAAAATCGATGGATGCTATCGATGGGAAAAAGACAGACTTTGATCTTGGTGGTGTCGTTGCCATTGGTATTCCCAACAAATTCTTATCTGCAACTGCATACGGTAAGCTATACACTGAATCATTCGTACAACCAAATGTTGATACCTCAGGTACTAATCCATTAGATGATAGCTATGTACAAGGTGTTTCTATTGGCGTGGCTGAAGCAGGTATTTCACTTGCTAAATACACTAATTTCATGAATCAACACCTTTCTTTTGGTGTTACTCCTAAACTTCAGCGTATATACACATACTCATACGCCACGAGTTTTCAGAATTTTGATACTAAAGACTTACGTGAAAATGAGACCGCGGAAACGATGTTTAACTTAGACGCAGGCGCACTTTGGTTCTTTGGCCCATATCGTCTCGGTATTTCAGCGAAAAATTTGATCGGAAGAGACGTTAAAACAAAATCATTCCAATATGGCAGCGATACGATAAAATCATACGAATATAGCATGCGTCCTGTATACACCGTTGGGGCAGGGATTGTTGCCGATTACTTTACGATGAGTGTTGACTACGATCTTAACGAAGAAAAACGTTTTTCATCCTTTGATGATAATACGCAAATGATTCGAGCTGGTATTGAATTTGATATTTTGCGTCAAATGGCATTACGAGCAGGGTATATGAAGAACTTAGCTCGAAGTAATGACGAAGGAACCATTACTGCTGGCATCGGGTTGTCCCCACTTAAGTTGTTCGAATTGGATATCGCAGCTCAGTACACAAACGAGAACGCTATGGGTGCATCCATTAATTTCCTTGCTACCTATTAGTTGAATCGTTATAGTCAGCTCCTCAAAATGAGGAGCTTTTTATGTTTGACGATTTACCCCCTCTATCCCACCAAGAGCAACAACAAGCTGTAGAGAGAATTCAAGAATTGATGGCGAAGGGCACAAGTACTGCAGAAGCTATCAAAATTGTTGCCGAACGGATTCGTTCTGAGTACGCAGAAAAACAACAACAACAAAACTAATCAATTCATGGACAGGGCATACGCCCTGTTTTTTTGCCTTTCTATTTTCTATTCCTTTACATTCCCAAACACCACCCTAATTACGCTGTAACTACAATTTACTAAACCTATATGATTTTAATCTTGTTCAATTGCCTTTAAGATTAAATAGCGAGTTAGTAAAATTTTACCTAATCGTGTTAACCTTAGTTTTCGTAGCACAGGCAATTAGGCTTTTTTTAAAGAGATCATAAATTAAACTCAATAATATCAATTATTTACCTCGGGCATTTAATCTGCCAACCATATTGGTTGCGATTGATCTTGTAATTTAATTACAAAGTGCGAGAGGGCTTCGTTCCAAGGTAGAGGATTATGCTGAAAAAAGAAAAAAGATACACCGTAACTTATAACGGTAATTAAACTAGACTTATTAAATACGCGATATAAGAACAGTAAGCACTCGCAGACATATGTAATAGATGAATCGGAAGTTCATCTTATTTAGCTGATTTTTTAGCCGAAATACGTCTCCTGGATTTGAGCGGAGCGTTACATATTGAACACGCTTAACCTAAAGTAGTTTTACTAAACTAGGCGACGTTGAAGTGGGTAATATGAAACCTCAAGAGTAGTAGAAATAAAGAGCAGTGACGAGCGTTACAACGTAATGTTTCTTAGCATCCTTCCTGTTAAATAGTCCGATAATTAGAGAAGAAATTGGAAAAACATCGTTGATCTTTGGATGAGAGGAAGCAACAAGGTTGCAATGAAAACTATTTGCCTGTTTTACACTAAACTCCTTTAACTATCATGTAGCAGTAGTTTTGATGTTGTGTTCGCTCTATGTGGACTAGACTTAATATGAGAACAAAAACTAACCAAGGGAGGAATGATGGGTTACAAGCACGTTTTGGTTGCTGTCGACTTATCTCAATCTAGCCAAGCCGTTATCGAAAAAGCAATAATGCAAGCAGATAACTCAAGCAGCAAACTCTCATTTGTTTACGTAGATGTTGATCGCATAGTCATGGAAGCGAAGGAAGAGCAAGAATTGGAAAGAAGGCTGCAAGAGCTCGCTGATAAATGCTTATACCCAGTACACGAGACCATGGTAGTAATCGGCGATCTTCATATAAAACTATCGGGAATCGTCAAAAAAGAGGGGATAGATTTAGTTGTCTGTGGTCATCATCACAACTTATTGAGTCGCTTTTTTTCATCGATACCAAAGGTTGTGAACGAAGTTGAAGCTGATTTATTAATCGTCTATTTAGAAGAGTGATCGACAACTCTTGTTCGCACTCATCATTTTTTGTCACTAAAAAGCCGAACTTTTATGTTCGGCTTGGTGTATCGGTGATAATAAAAGTTTTTAGCCAGGAATGATTGATGCCTCATGAGATAAAACAGATGCAGACTCCGCGTTTGACTGCAGATCAAAATGTACGTTAACTTGCACGCCTTCTCGCTCAAAAGTGACATCATCAAAATCGGTCATAGCTATTTTGAATCCATTTCTAGCAAAAAAGCCAGTCACCATAGTTCGCTGCTTAATTTCTAATGCAGACGCGAGTAGCTTATCCATGGCATTCTCCTTGGTTATTGTGGGGATATGGGTAGAAGATACACATAGATTGGTATGAAATCAATTTTATATAAAGTTGCTTTTGATGAAAATTTTAATGTAAGTCTATCTATCGTTTACCCCACGTGATTTATTCCACGCAAAACCTTGATAACAAGACGGCAGAGCATCTCACATTGTGATAGCAAGCATAAAGATGGGGGTGTTAATAAATACTGCCGAAACAATATGTTACAAATATTAGCGTTAGGCCTAGTTGAGTAGACAACGCAAAATTCTAAATCTGAACAACCGCCCTAAAATGACTCACTCTTCAATACTTGTGATAACTCAGACCTAATAAAAGTAGATATCTCAGCTAGCTTTCTTGGCAAAGGGTTTTGATAAGGGTAGGCAATATACATGGAACGTTCTATATCAAAAGTTTGCGATATTCGGATGTTTTTGTCTATATAGTTACTTTTAATAAGATAGTTTGGAATGACACCAACCCCAACTCCCTCAGAAACAAAGTTTATTAAAATAGAGGTGTTATCAACTTCGATAACATCAGTATATTGATTTTTAATTGATTCCTTATTCGAATGATGTTTGTAGATTAATAGTGTTTTGTGGTTGGCATTACTTACCCTAGATATCAAAACATCACTATAATCACCAATTTTATGTGCAATAAGGGTGTCATCAATAACATTATTAAGCCTAATCGCTAAATCTACGTTGCTTTCTAATAAATTTTCTACATTGTTACTTGACGATATTTCAAAATCAACTTTTGGATATCGTTCTTTTAAGTCTTTAAGAACAGAACCAAAAATAGAAGAGGCTATAGAGTTGGGCATTGTGATTTTAAACTTTCCATCAATGCATTCACTCAACGAGCTAGCTCTGTAATTTAACTCGTGCAAACTCTCTAACGTCTTGATAGCAAGCTCTCTAATGCTTTCGCCATGATCAGTTAAAACGAGTTTCCTTGTTGTTCTGTGGACGAGTGTTACGCCAAGTTGTTTTTCTAATGCTGCTAGCTGCCTGCTGACTTGAGCTTTAGACTTTCCAAGTTCTTTTGATGCCTCTGTAAGAGAGAGGTGTTTACAAATGGCTGCAAAGCAGATCAGCTCATTGTTCATCAATTCCATGATTGTTACCTTTTTGCAACTCTGAGTCACGTTGTCTTTTAACTGGTGGGAAAGTATAACTTGCATCATCGGAGGGGGACAATGATATTTAAAAACCGCCATGAAATAATGGCAGACTACTATCTTAATAAAACCATATTGGATATTAAGTTAAACCGATATCCTGAAGAAATTAACTCAATCGGATTAAATATAGAAAATAAAGATTTAAAAATAAAGAATTTGTCTCGTGAAATTACTAAGTTGGATTCGGGTGATTTAATTGTTGATTGTGCATCATTGATAATGACTCATTACATATCTAAAAAAGTAATAATAAAAGTTGAAATTGATTTTTTAAATTATAAAGTTAAACGTGTAAGGATATTAAAATATGAAGACTGCAATACAAAATTCGAAAAGATCTGTTTATCAGAAAGATACATTGTATAGAATAATAAATAATATTAGTGCTTTGTATACCAAATCACTAGTAAAATTATTTGGTGAAGAGTTGAGAATCCATCATTGCAAACATAAGATTAATGTAAGAACCACTAACGAGTTGAGTGAGCATATGAAGAAAGATCTAGGTATAGATTGAAAAGTAGAGAGTTTACATCTGTTAGATTCCTTGTTCCTATAAAGGTAATCTAGTACTTATACGTTTGGGTTAAGCAAATGCGTGTCTATGTTGACTCATATTGAATGAGCAAGATGCAAAACCAACGTGCATGGTGTCGGACGTAACCAAAGATACAGTTCAAGTGGTCGCTGTGGTGGAATCGAAGTTCATGGCCCATACAAGACAGCTGATGAAGCTTGCAAGGAAGCAAAAGCCAAATACGGCGTAACTAAGCTGACTTCACCAATGCTAATCTTCTAACTCTCAAGTTCGTATTATGTATATTATGTTAAATTGTCTATTGCCATACGCTAAATGTTGTCTGAGTATACTCCTATTCCCCTGCAGATTTTAAATTTAAGGGCCTTACTGTAAGTATTAAACATAATGGTTATTTACCATAAAATAGCTAATATCGATCTATCAATCTACGATTGCTTGCTCTTCAATTAGCAACTTATAAAAAATGGCGTCTATTTCTTTAGACGCCATTTTTGTTTACTGGAAATATTAAATTAGCCACCGGCTAATTTGACTGTCATGCCTTTCTTTTCAAGATGTGCCTTGATCTTGTCTCTAGCATCACCTTGAATCTCGATATTGCCATCTTTTACAGAGCCACCACAGCCACAGACTTTTTTGAGTTCTGCCGCTAATAACTTTAAAGGTGCATCATCCAAGTCTAAACCTGTAACAATGCATACGCCTTTACCTTTACGGCCTTTCGTTTGGCGCTGAATCCGAACAACACCATCGCCTTTAGGGCGAGATACTTTTTCTTCTTCCGGTTTAATTCGACCGGTTTCTGTTGAATACACCAGAGTCATTCTATTGTTTCTTTTGTTGTTGAGCTTGCATCGCTTTTTGCTTTGCAACCAAATAAGCTTCGATATGGCGTTGAATAGCGGCTTTACTGCCCTTAATCAGTTTACCATTAAACATACAGTACCAAGAGTTAGGTTGGCCTGTATCGTTTTGAATAGTATAGCCGTTAAAGACCTCTGATTTTGCAACACCAGTTTGCTGCACTCTTTGTCCGAGTGAAGCAAACTCTTTGGGATCAATAATCGATGCGGTGTCACACCACCAATCAATGCTTTTCTTTACCGCCGTCAAACTGCCCTGTAAAACGTGGTTCTTGATTTTAACCTTCCAAACACTGCCATCTGATCCGACTGACTGCAGGTTAAAACCTCTATAATTTGAAATCGCCATACCACTGAGTCATCTGTTTAATGCGTTGATATAATCATAATTGCTACTGAGCAATATTCAAATACGGCTTGAATAATCCTTGCTCTAGAAAACAACTTGTATCATAAAACGCGTCTCGATAACGTTAATCACTTTGCACTGTTTATACAATCTTCCAAGAACTCATGAAATTTGTGCCCGTTGTTTTGAAGCATTTTAGGGAACATTGAGATCGGAGTCATTCCTGGAAATGTGTTTACTTCGTTTAAGTAAATCTCATCATCTTCCGTTAGGAAAAAGTCGATACGAGATAAATGACGAAGATTCATTTGTTTAAATACCGTCTCTGACGCGTGTTGGATGGAATCTAATTGTATTTGAGTTAGATTCTTCGCCTCAACTTCTGTGAGCGAGTGACTTGAACTGCTGTACTTTTCATCGTACGAGTAAAAAGCACCATCAGGCGCGATGACCTCGCCTGGCTTAGTGATATGTAGTTGGCCATTCATCTCATATGCAGCAACTTCAAGTTCTCGAGGTTTTACTGCTTTCTCAACCAACACTTGGTCAGAAAACCCAAAAGCATCATTTACTGCATTAGAAAGCTTGTCTTTTTCTGTGACACTGTAACAGCCAACGGAAGAACCTTGGCGAGCGGCTTTAACAAAAACTTTTCCCCACTTTTCAAAGGCTTTATGAGCTTGAACGTGAGCTTCTTCATCGTTTCGCGTTAAGAATAAGTATGGCGTATTGGGTATGCCAATAGCGTCGTACCAAAGCTTAGATGTGATTTTATTGAAACTATTGCTACTCGCTTCTGGCCCGCAGCCAAGATAAGGAATACCTGCGATTTCAAACAGAGATTGAATGTCGCCTGTTTCGCCAGGAAAACCATGTATACAAGGCACGATGAAATCAATGGTTTGATTAGATTCACTTGAGCACAACTGCTTGGTATTGAGATCCAAGTAAACCAACTCACCTTGGTTGGTCATCCAACCTTCGTTTTTTATTTCTACGCGTGTAACGTGAACGTCTTCAATAAGATTTAGTTGTTGTTCGACAAAGTTTGCAGACAATAATGAAATCTCGTGCTCAGAAGAGCCACCGCCGCATAGTAAAAGAATATTTTTAATCATGAATCCATCTTTCCGTGACCTACAAAAGATACTATTTATTATGATAAACCTTTGAAGTGTGACGTACAGTAATTTTAATGTGAGGAATGTTGTTCGAATAGGATTTGAGCAAATAAATAAGGGAGCTATTCGCTCCCTTATTTGATGTGTTAATTTAATTTGTTAAGCGTTGGGTAAGCTGAGTTTTTGATTGCATCAATGCTTTTAACAAATGGTCTTAACTGCTGAAATTGAGCTGGCAAAGTCGAAATCGCTTGCTTGGCTTCTGCGCTTGTTGCGTAGTCTCCGTATAAAACTGAGAACCACTTAGTACCGTTTACAACTTTGTAGTTTTCCCAAATTGGCTGACCGTTCTGTGGCAGCTTATTTGCAAACTGATCGACTTTAGCTTGGCTACCCACAGCTGCGACTTGAATGGTATAGCCGAATCGTTGAATGCCAGCTTGCTTTTTACTTGGTGGTACGATCTTAACTGGCTTCGCCTGCTCTTTTGGCGTTAGCTTGACTACTTTCTTTTCTTCAGGCTTTGCCGTCATTTTCACAACAGTTGGTTGTACGTCTTTTTCTACTACAGCGTTTTCAGACGCCATAATTGGTTTAGAGATACGATCTGATTTGTAGTCCTCTCGGTAACTTTCTGAGGTCACATCCGTGATGTAAGTTTCAGATGCACAAGCAGAAAGCAGAACTGACAAGCCGATGATTGCGATTTTTTTCATGAAGTAACAAATGCTCTGGATAAATATTACGATAAATCATGCCGATAGCAGGGCCGTTTATCAAGCATCAAATACAATAATCTGTGATTTTGATGTGATGAATAACACAAACTCCATAAGCATCGTACACATTTTCTGCAATGTCTGGTCTGAAGATGTTTTATCAGTAAATTATTCGTTTATGATTGATATGAAACCGAGAAGCCAACGTGACTTACAAACGGCCAGGAGTCAGCATGAATAAACTACATAAACTCTTTAAACCCAACTCTGTGGCCGTTATTGGGGCATCTCAAAAAGCATTGCGAGCAGGACATGTTGTGATGCGCAACCTTCTACAAAGTGGATTTGGTGGCGCGATTATGCCAGTAACGCCGCGATATAAAGCCGTATCTGGCGTGATCGCTTACTCTGATGTAGCTTCCCTGCCCTATACGCCAGATATTGCAATTTTGTGTACGAACGTTTCACGTAACGAGCAATTGCTTAAAGAGCTAGATGAGAGAGGCACACCGTTTGCGATTGTTATCTCTGATGACCCTAACCCTTTAGATATCTCATCATTGAACATTCGAGTCTTAGGCCCAAACAGCTTAGGTATCATCCTTCCTTGGCACAATTTTAACTGCACGTTTTCCCCTGTTGCAGCTAAACCCGGAAAAATTGCTTTCATCTCACAATCCGCGGCGGTTTGTACCACGGTTTTAGACTGGGCAAATGATAAGAACATTGGTTTTTCTTCGTTCATTTCGATTGGGCGCGGACAAGATATCGATTTTGCAGATTTGCTCGACTATTTGAGTATGGATGGAAACACTGAAGCTATTCTGCTTTATGTTGATAATATCCAAGACGCTCGCCGATTTATGTCTGCTGCGCGCGCCGCTTCACGTAACCGACGTATATTGGTGCTAAAAGCGGGCCGCTCTAAAGAGATGAATACTTTTGAGCAGCAAGACGGAGATACACTTGACGTAATTTACGATTCTGCTATTCGCAGAACTGGTATGTTACGAGTCAGCAATACGCATGAGCTTTTTGCCGCGGTAGAAACACTCACGCATTCTGTGCCACTTCGTGGAGAGCGTTTAGCGATCATCACCAATGGCGGCGGCCCTGCTGTTATGTCCGTTGATACTTTGATTGAACGTGGTGGCCAACTCGCAACGCTTGATGACGCTTCCATTGAGCAATTACAAGCAGTACTTCCATCCAACTGGCGTGCTCGAAATCCAATTGATCTGTCTGGTGACGCAACCCAAAAACGCTATATTGATACCATTAACGCACTGATGAATAACGACTGTGCAGATGCGATATTGATTATGCATAGTCCTTCTGCTGTTTCTGATCCTCTTGAAACTGCTCAAGTCGTTATTAATGCCATCAAATCTCACCCTCGGCATAAGCATTTTAATATCTTGACCAACTGGTCAGGAGAACAAACGTCGAGAGAAGCGCGACTGGCCTTTACTCAAGCAGGCATTCCAACCTATAGAACACCTGAAAGTGCGGTTGTAGCATACATGCACTTGGTCGAATACAGACGAAACCAGAAACAACTAATGGAAACGCCAACGACGGCAGAGCCATTACATTCTGGAAGTGTGAGTTCAGCAAAAGAATGGGTAAACGAACGACTACTGGATAAAAACACAGTCACCTTGGATACGCATCAAACCAGCCCATTATTTAAGCTGTTCGGGTTTAACGTTTTGCCTACGTGGATTGCATCTGACGACATTGAAGCCGTTCATATGGCAGAAAATATTGGATATCCTGTTGCGGTTAAATTGCGTTCTCCAGACATTCCTCATAAATCGGATGTTCACGGTGTCGCTCTAAATTTAAGAAACAGTCGAGAAGTTTCCAACGCAGCGCTATCCATTTTAGATACCGTAAAGCTCAGCTACCCTTCCGCCAATGTACATGGGCTGTTGGTACAAGGGATGGCAAAGCTCGGCAGCGCTGAAGAGCTACGGATTAGTATTGCAGTAGATAAAGTCTTTGGACCAGTGATCTTGCTTGGTCAAGGCGGCTCTGAGTGGAATATCGCCCAAGATGCCGTCGCTGCACTTCCTCCTTTGAACATGACGCTTGCGCGCTACCTTGTCGTTGTTGCCCTAAAGTCTGGAAAGATTCGCCTGCAGAAACACAAAGATGCGCTCGATATTACTGAGTTGTCGAAGTTCTTGGTTCGTATCTCCCAAATGGCAGTTGAGTTACCAGAAATACAAAGGCTGGATATCCATCCAGTGCTGGTATCCGGAAGCGATTTAACTATCCTTGATGCAGATGTCACACTGTGTAAATACGAAGGAGACGCCCAAAAACGGCTAGCGATTCGCCCTTTCCCGGCAGAGTTTGTCGAAACTGTAACGCTTCGAGATGGCCAACCTATCCTGCTTCGCCCTATCTTGCCTGAGGATGAACCGCTGCATGCTCAATTCATTAATAGCGTATCGAAAGAAGATCTCTATAAACGTTTCTTTTCTGAAGTTGGAGAGTTCAACCATGAGGCTTTGGCAAACTTTACTCAAATCGACTACGACCGCGAAATGGCGTTTGTTGCGGTAGCGTTTAATACTGACGGACCGTCTATCATAGGGGTAGCCCGCGCATTGATTACACCAGACAATAGTGACGCTGAGTTTGCTATTTTGGTTCGTTCAGATTTGAAAGGAAAAGGTTTAGGCAAAGTGCTGATGCAGAAAATAATCAGCTATTGCAAAGTTAAAGGCACAAAGCAAATGTCTGGAATGACCATGCCAACAAATAGAGGAATGTTGATGTTGGCTCAGAACTTGGGGTTTGAGATCGATGTCCAGTTTGCAGACGGTACGGCAGATATGGTGCTCCCTTTAAATTGAAAAGCTCAGCATTAGCGATGACTTTTACTTCTTACATTCGATAATCAATGGGAATTTAAGAAGTAAAAGTTACGTTGTTACTTTAGTTTCCAATTCTTTTTTAGGTACTGAATACACCAGGATTTTGCTTCACCCATAGTGTTCCGGCGCCATGCCAAAATAATATCCATCGGCTGTTCTTCAGTGCCTTCGATTCCTTTCAATACACCACTATCAATAAGAGGTTGCGCAATTTGGCTTGGTAATGTACCAATGCCTAAACCTGCAGTGAGCGCTTCTACTTTTGCCGTAAAGTTGGTGACGGTCAAGCGAGGCTGTTTTTGAATGATATTAATTGAGAGCGCGGGTTGCTCACGTGCGGTATCTGCAATAGCAATAATCCGATACTTTTCTCGCGCTGCTTCATCAAACTTACCACTACGCTTGTGAACATAGTGATCAGCGGAAGCTACCCAATACATACTCATTTTACCAATTTTTTCTGACTTAACTTCTTGAGGAAGCGTATCCAGTGATGGGCAAATCAGTAAATCAGCTCTCCCCGTATTCAACGACTCCCAGCTACCAGCCAGAATCTCCTCTTGCAGCCTGACTCGAGTTGAGCTGACCTCGGCCAGCGCATCAACCATCGGGAAAAAGTTGGATATAGGAATAATGCCATCGAAGGCAATGGTAATATCCAGTTCCCAGCCATTCGCCAATAACGTTGCATCGTTCACTAACTTTTCACTGGCTTGTAAAATGGCTCTTCCTCTTTCAAGAATAAGCTTACCTGCTTCAGTAAAATGGGCTTTGTGACCAGAGCGATCGAAGATAATAATGTCTAAGTCTTGCTCGAGTTTCTGGATTTGATAGCTCAGCGATGACGGGGCTCTGTCTAACTCATTCGCAGCAGCAGCAAAACTCCCTCTTCGATCAATAGCATCTAGAATATGGAGTGCTTCTAACGTAATTGGACTCTGCACACGGCCTCTCTTAATGTGATATTCATCACATTCGTTGTATTTGGATGAACTTATCAAGAACTAACGACAAATAATATAACATATTGATAACTAAAGACTAGGAATGCTCATAGCCTAAGAAGAAGATTCAATACAAATCAATAAATGACAATGGTAATGATAGTAATTACCATTTAGATCCATTAATATCCGCGTGTTGTTACCTATTATGGATCTAAGGTATTGAAGCCAATGTATAAAAAATCAATTTTGTCAGCCTCCATTTTAGTTGCCCTTTCCCATACTGCTTATGCGGAAGAAGCTTCTAAGTTTGAAGAAGTCGTTGTGTCGGCCACCCGTACCAACCAAACCATAAACACTGTTGCTGCTTCTGTTGCTGTTGTATCAGAGAAAGACATCGAAGAAAACATGGTAAAGGACTTGAATGATCTATTCGAGTATACGCCAGGTGTTACTGTTAATGGCACTCAACGCCAAGGCGTCCAAAGTATTAACATTCGCGGGATGGAAGGTAAACGAGTTAAAATCTTAGTAGACGGTGCATCTCAACCAGGTGTATTCAGCGGTGGACCATATTCGTTTATCAATTCTAGTGCCGTTACTGTCGACCCCGATATGCTAAAGAGTGTCGAAATTGTTAAAGGAGCAGCTTCTAGCCTACATGGTAGTGATGCAATTGGCGGTGTTGTCGCATTCGAAACAAAAGATCCGAAGGATTTCCTCAAAGATGGTAAAGACTTTGGTGGTCAAGCTAAACTCTCTTATTCATCGGAAGATAACTCTTTTAGTGAGCATGTAGCTTTAGCAAAGCGTTTCGGTAATACAGAAGCACTTATAGCCTTTACACGCCGTGATGGTGCAGAGCTACAAAATTTCTCTAAGGCGCCTTACGATAACTATTCTGTGGACAACCAAGATTATTACAAAAACGATCTATTGGTAAAACTTCAATCTCAATTGAATGACGCTCATCGCTTGGAGTTCTTGGGAGAAGTTATTTACAACGAGACTGACTCAGAGATCGCACATAAAAGTTACAAAAACTTCAACGCTGAAGACACAACCAAGCAAAATCGCATTGGGCTCAAGCACATTTGGTTTGCAGATGCAGCTATCTCGGATACGATCACGTCCAAGCTTACATGGATTGGTAAAGAAGAAAACGGCGTGTCTAATCGCTTTATCGAAGCCAGCCCTGGTTACCCACCTTATGTACCGCCTAGTGGTGACAACCAACAGAAAAAAGATTACGAATATACTGAAGACAAATTTGAATTCGAAACTCAGTTAGATAAAGAGATTCAAAACCACTATATTGTTTACGGAATATCGTACAAACATAGTGACATCAGTAATACCAATCGCGAGTTTAATTCCGATCCTGGCACGCCAGATACTGTTTACGTTTACACACCGGATGCAAAAGAAGAAAGCTTTGGTTTATTCTTGCAAGATGAAATTTCGCTTCTTAATGACAAGCTAATTCTGACTCCAGGTGTGCGTTACGATTACTTCTCTACTAATCCTTCAAATACTTCTGAAGAGTCATTCGAGAAGTTTAGCGACTCTGCATTAACTGGTCGTTTAGGAGCAACTTACTCTGTATCGCAACCTGGCACGATCTTCGCGCAAGTGAGCCAAGGGTTCCGAGCGCCATCGTTCGACGAGCTTTACTACACCTACGATAATCCGGCTCATGGCTATACCAACCGCCCTAACCCAAATTTGGGATCTGAAAAGAGTTTGTCTTATGAACTTGGTTACCGTCATAACACTGCAGCGTCTGCAACTGAAGTAGCGTTCTACTACAGTGATTACAGTGACTTTATTGAGCAAACGTCATCAAACAATGGTGGTTTAACTGAATTCACAAATATCAATATTAGTGAAGCAAACATTAAAGGGGTTGAGCTCTCTAACCGTCTTGATTGGCATGCTATTGCCGGTCTTCCATCAGGCGTAACAACTCGCTTTGTTGCAGCATACACAGAAGGTGAAGATGGTGATGGTAATCCTTTGAACAGTGTAAACCCATGGAATGCCGTGGCTGCTGTAAATTACGATTCACCAAATGCACTTTGGGGGACAAGCCTAAAAGTAAACTACACGGCTAAGAAATCGAACAGTGATATCAACTCTGATGGTGATAAAGGCGGAATCAAAGACCAAGTTGCTTTGCCGTCTGCGACAGTCGTTGACTTAACGGCGTACTACAAACCAATGAAAGATATAACCATTCGTGCTGGTGTTATGAATCTAACGAATGAAGAATACCATCTTTGGAACGATGTTCGCGGTAAGACTGAGTTAAGTCGAGACAAAACGCAAGCTGAGCGTAATTACAACATTAGTGTTAAATACGAGTTCTAAACCTTAAAAACACAAAAGCCAGCGTAATGCTGGCTTTTTTTATGGCTTTCATTTCAAAAATGTAAAGAAAAGTATGAAAAATGAAAGTTTACTGTTTTGCCATCTCTTTTTTCACCATTACTGCTGCTGCAATGATGAAAGTGATGATCAGACCGAGTTCCATGAACTACCCCAATAGCTATGAGAAAATTTATAACCCAAATTAAGAGTCGGGCATAGTTTAACAGCTCTATATATACTTGCTACCTTTTAACCAGTAATTTACGATTTTTTCCGATTTGGATCAAAAAAGACGCAATCACGCGCCTTTTTGTTACTATTATGTAAATTAAAGATTAGGCGTCTGGATAACCTTGAGGGTTAGTAGACTGCCAGCGCCATGTATCGCCAGTCATTTCTTCTAGAGTGCGAGTTGCTTTCCAACCTAACTCATTCATCGCTTTTGATGGATCCGCCCAACACTCTGCAATATCACCTGGACGACGCTCAACAAGTTGGTATGGGACATCTTTACCACTTGCGGCTTCAAATGCTTTCACCATGTCCAGTACACTGTAGCCGTTACCAGTACCGAGGTTATAGATATGAAGGCCAGCTTTGCTACCTACTTTTTCTAATGCAGCAACGTGACCATCGGATAAGTCCATTACATGAATATAATCACGTACGCCTGTGCCATCTTTGGTCGGATAATCACTACCAAACACAGAAAGGAACTCTCTGCGCCCTACCGCAACTTGAGAAACAAACGGCATTAAGTTGTTGGGAATACCTTGAGGATCTTCACCTAGCTCGCCTGTTGGATGTGAACCTACCGGGTTAAAGTAACGAAGAAGTGTAATGCTCCAGTCAGGGTTCGCATTTTGGAAGTCGGTTAAACACTCTTCTACCATTAATTTGCTGCGCCCATATGGGTTAGTTGCGCTAGTTGGAAAGTCCTCTGTGATGGGTACAGAAGCAGGATCACCGTATACAGTCGCTGATGAACTAAATACCAACGATTTAACTCCGGCTTCACGCATTGCATCAACCAATACTAAAGTGCCATTAACGTTGTTGTCGTAATACTCTAAAGGTTTTGCTACAGACTCACCGACGGCCTTTAAACCTGCAAAATGGATAACAGCTTCAATATTGTGCGACTTTAGTGCTTCTACCATCGCCAATTTATCTCTGATATCGGCTTTAATGAAGGTTGGCTTTACACCACATACCTTTTCAATTCGATCTAATACCGTAGATTTACTGTTGTACAGGTTGTCTAGAATCACTGGCGTCATGCCAGCTTCGATCATTTGAATACACGTATGACTACCGATATAGCCCATACCACCCGTAACGAGTACTTTCATTTTATTATTCCTTCTGACGCGAATTGAGTTAGTTTAAAGCTTTGACGTTACGATTTAAACTGTCTCTTGTAATTCGCATCCCATTAATATTGCTTGGCCTTTCCCGGCTTTCTTTGCTTGATACATTGCCGTATCCGCACTTTTTAAAACTCGAGTAGCATCGCGCTCATTTACGCCGACTAATTTTACGCCGATACTAACGCCAACTTTGAGTAAGTGACCTTTGTACTCAATTGGAGCACATATGCTCTCGAGCAACTGTTCTGCTATTCGGGTGACCACTTTTTGATTGGCGGGATTTACCAACATGACAAATTCATCACCAGAAAGTCTTGCGATTAAATCACTATGTCTCGTCGCAGATGTTAGACGCTCGGAAACTTTTTTCAAAACTTCATCACCTGCATCATGACCGTAGGTATCGTTAACTTCTTTAAATCCATCCAGATCGAGGTACAAAACTGCAAATTCGTCACGCAAGTATCCAGAGCGTTGTACTAGTTGTTCCAACTCTAAATGGAACTTAGATCGATTGGCTAACCCCGTTAAAGCATCGTGATGAGCTAAATGCTCCAATCGTTCCATCTCTTTTGCGCCTGAAAGGTCGGTAAGAACAATAACCAGATCATAGAAACCATAGTCTTCACACTTAACGATACGATTGACTCGAGCAAACATCGGTACAAACTGACCAATATGGTTCTTCTCGATAACTTCACCTTGCCAAACGCCATAATTTTCTATCGACTCGATGATACTAGGCATCATTTCCTGTAACTTGCGCCACTTTAGCGTTTGGATGAATGACTTCCCAATAAGCTGATCCACCTCTAAGCCGACTAACTTAGTGACGGCAGGGTTTGCCATCGTAATGACACCGCGATGATTAAGAACAATGAGACCATCTTGGCTGCTTTCAAAAACACGTCCCGCAACACGTTGCCGGTTTATGGCTTCTTCAATTTCGGTGATATCTTGAATCGAAAACAGTAAGTATTCATGTGTCGAGAGGCGACGACTGGTTAGGCTCAACTGCTGTTCGTTATCTGCATTTTTGAGGTGAATATCATCGCACTCTAGGCCTCGACTCAGGATCTGACTCAGCTCATTCGGTGTTTTGGTTTTAATTAGATCACGAATATTGGCATATTTAAGTTCATCTAATTTTTTTTGAAATATTTGCTGGGTCGCCGTATTACAATGAATAACACGTCCGGAATTGTCTGTA
This sequence comes from Vibrio sp. Vb0349, assembly GCF_033338975.1. Classification (NCBI taxonomy): domain Bacteria; kingdom Pseudomonadati; phylum Pseudomonadota; class Gammaproteobacteria; order Vibrionales; family Vibrionaceae; genus Vibrio; species Vibrio sp. Vb0349. The sequence continues at coordinate 175,807 of NZ_JAWOTS010000003.1, forward strand.
ATAACTAATGCATGCTGAACAGATTCGATAACCTCTTCTGAAAATGCGCGCTTTTGTTCTAGTGTGTCTAGTGAATGTTGCCGCTGCTTCTCACGTACTGTTAACCTGTTCATCATTTGATTGAAAGATCTCGCGAGCTCTCCAATTTCATCGTTGGCGTAATAGCGTGCTTGATTTTCCGTGCTTCGTCCGTGTGTCACATTCTCTATTACGCGGCTAAGCTCCATAACGGGCTTGAGAACAAGCCTCTCGATACTTATGTAAAAAACAGTGCCACCAGCGATCAGAAACAGAAGAAGTAAAGCGCCATCTTGAAGTAAAGATTGTATGGCTTCTACAATTGGACGATGAGAAAGCGTGACTCTAATACTACCAATGACATAGCCATCATGGATAATCGGCTCTAGAACATAAAGAAATTTGGTTGATAAGGCATAGCCTAGAGCGTGCAACCTACTTCTTTCGGTTTGACTGGGAACGGGTGCTAGTGCCCCACTTATCTCCATAACAGCGAATGGTTGATCATCTTGGTCATAAAGTTTGACCCGCGTTACATTTGGCTGGTTTAAAAAGTTGGCGAGAATAGTTTGAGCTTTTTGCTTGTCCTTTGTCGTCAGCGCATCTTTAATTGAGAAAGAAACGTTGTTAATCAACTTTCTTGTCTGCTCGACCAGTTCATGCTTAGACGATTGGTATACAGTATACGAGGTGTAACCTTTTGAGATAACAAAGATAGCCGTTAAAAAGACCAGAAGAGGCCAAATAAGCTTCGCTCGTAATGACATATATATTCCTGTCGCAGACAACCACAAAAATGACAGAAGAACCATTATGCAATCTATCACCCATGAAGGGCGACAAGATTAACACGATGCTAATGCAAAATAACCTTAAATTCTCAAAAATTGGATGGAAAAGAAACGAAATACCTCAAAATTCGGATCAACTCAAATAACGGCAACATCTTTATGGACTAACGTGATCTTTTTCGTCAGCTATCTGCTCAAAAAGCTTCGTTTTCATGATAGAAGAATGAAGTGAGTCACTGAACCTAGATGCATTTTCCTGCATCGTAAACCCATTGCTTGTGTAGAAATAAAACGTATGACATTGAATAAACAGCAACTTACATTGAACTGTGATATGGGCGAGAGCTTTGGCTCTTGGAGTATGGGCGCAGATGAAGACGTGATGCCCCATGTTGATATGGCGAACATCGCGTGTGGTTTTCATGCCTCCGACCCTAATGTCATGCACGACACCATCACTCTAGCGAATGACAACGATGTTGATATTGGCGCACACCCAGGTTACGCCGACCTACAAGGCTTTGGCAGACGAAGCATAAGCATGACGGGTGATGAAATTACGAACATGGTTATATATCAGGTTGGTGCTTTACAAGCATTATGCCGGGCGCAATACACAGACATCAGTTACATAAAGCCTCATGGCGCTCTATACAACGACATGATGAAAAGTGATGCGATATTTAGAGCGGTAGTAAAGGCGGCAGCACTGTTCAAAGTACCGTTAATGATCCTAGCTTCACAGGAAAACGAAAAATACTTAGAAATCGCAGACGATTATGATGTTCCCTTGCTATTTGAAGCATTTGCAGACCGTTTATACCAAGATGACGGCTTACTGACTCCTAGAACACAGCCCAATGCCGTGTTAAAAAGCGAGCACGCGATACTTGAGCAAGTCCGGACCTTAGCTGACTCTGGGCGTGTCAAAACCGCTTCAGGCGGTTACATATTATTGGAAGCCGACACAATTTGTGTTCATGGTGACAATGAAGAGTCGATCGCGCTGATCCAAAAGATCCGCCAGAGCCTATACGCTGGAGGAAATTAATGCATAAAGAGAAATTTAATATCTCTTTGATCTCCGAGTGCAGTATTTTCATTAAGTTTGATGAGAGTATTTCTGAAAATGCAGTCGGAGAGCTTGCTCGCAGCATAAGAGAAACTTTCGCTTCAATTGTTATGAACGTTGTCCCCTCCTATCAAACTATTCTCATTGATTACTTACCTTTTCGAATCAACGAAAAGAACTTAGCCAATGAGCTGCAACAAATCGTGAGCCAGTTTGATACTCAATCACTTAAGCTTTCCCAGCCGAATCACATTACTATCCCTGTATATTACTCTGAAGAAACCGCGTTAGATCTATCTCGTTTTAAAAAGCGAGGTCTGTCATTAGACGATCTTATTACCCTGCATACGAAAACCGAGTACGCGGTTTCTGCAATTGGCTTTGCTCCAGGCTTTGCATTTCTCTCGGACGTTGATACTCAATTGCACATGGCAAGGCTTGCCACACCAAGAACTCACGTGCCGGCCGGAAGTGTAGGAATCGCAGACTCTAAAACGGCCGTCTATCCATCAGATAGTCCTGGCGGATGGAACATTATTGGTAAAAGCCCGCTTGCGCTCTTCTCCGACTCTCCTCCTTTTATACCGTTTGAAGTGGGTGACAAGGTCACCTTTAATGCTATTTCAAAACAAGAGTTTATCGATTTAGGAGGCGTACTATGAGTTACGGTGGATTACTGGTGGAAAAGCCAGGACCGCTCTCTTTAGTTCAAGACTTTGGTCGTTTTGGCTTAGCGCATATCGGTGTGACTCAAGGTGGCCCGGTCGACGACTATGCTTACAGTTGGGCCAACCATTTGCTTGGTAACGTAGTCAATTGCGTTGCGATTGAAATTACTCTGGGTAACGCTTGTTTTATTGCATTGCATAACTGCCACCTTGCTATATGTGGCGGTGATTTAAATGCAAAAATAGATGGTGAACCTATTTCAAATTGGTCTGACTTTACGTTGAAAAAAGGACAGAAGCTTCAGTTCGGAGTCGCAAGGAATGGACTTCGCTCCTACCTAGCGGTTAAAGGTGGATTCAATGTTGCTCAGCACTTAGGAAGCGCATCGACCGTCTTGCGAGAATCTCTAGGTGGTTATGATTCAAATGGTGGCGCTTTGAAAGCTGGTGATATTCTTCCCTTTGTCCCTCATAACTTACCGAAACGTAAACCAAGGCAAATGACGTTTCGCTTTAAGCCAGATTACAACTTACCCATTAAGCTGAGAGTGATTGAAGGCTATCAGAACGAGGACTTTGATGAAGACGCTCGCCAAGCATTTTATAACAAAGCATTCATCATCTCCCCAAATTCGAATCGCATGGGCTACCGTCTTGAGGGCAATAACATTCGTCCACCTTACGAAGGCGTCCTATCAGAGGGAATTGCATTAGGTTCAATTCAAGTACCTAGCGATGGTAACCCTATTGTGCTGCTCAACGATCACCAGACTATTGGCGGGTATCCTAAATTTGGCTGCGTAGCCCGTATTGATTTACCTAGACTGGCACAGGCGAAACCCGGACAAAAAGTCAATTTTGTTAAAGGAGACAGACTAGGCTTGCAAGAAGTATGGTGCCAATGGGCTCAGTTTTTTGGGTATTAATACAACCACTGAGCCCAAACACAGCCGATTATGCAGGCATACCATAACGCACTGCTAAAGCTTGAGGATAGCCTCGCTCTTGAGTGAGTTTAATCGCGTACTGCTCGACCTCTTTTTCAGACCACTTTACAGCGACCGGATGCTGTGTTTCCACATTTTGGTTAGGATCGATGTCAAACCAGAATTGAAGCATTTTTTGTGCTGCGAGTAGTGTCGATGACGCTTTTACCACCTCTATTCTCGCGTAGTGGTTATCTTCAAAAGTCACATCTGCCGCTCTGAGTACTGGATCTGTGCCGGGAATTTGCTGAGCGCCAAATAATGCTTTTCCTCCTTTTACAGCAGAGTGATAGTCGGGTATGAACTGTGCCATGTGTTTGATGGCGTTGTTCGTTCGCTCTTCTAACACTTCTTCTCTCCAGCCGTTACGGATCTTCGAGAGTAAAGGCATAGGCAGTTCAGGTTGAGCAGATGAGTTCGTGCTCTCCACTAAACCATCTTCAAACAGCGTGATTCCTTTTGTCATACCATGAAGTTGAAAGTAACCATCGCCATAAGGCGTCAATTGAGCCATTCCTTTATCGGTTCCACGCGGGCCATGAAAAATAACTTCTGGCCATTGTTGTTGACAGTCTGCCCACCTCGTAACGTAAGCGGCTTTAAACTCCACCAACCTGTCTCGCTTGGCACCAACTGTGTTGTCAATTGAGCCTGTTTCAAAGCCACACGCGTTAACCAAGTAGTCGCATGTCATCAGGTAATCGATACCTTCACGTTCATAGCCAAGTTGCCAGTGTTCCCCCATCCAATCGGCTTGCTTAAACGTTGCTTGTGTGAAGACCGAAGCATTAGGAAGCGTATCTAGTGTTAAGTTGGCAATTGCGGCGAGGCGAAAAACACTCCAACCATATTCTTGAACTGCGACAACAGGATACTTTAGCGCTTCAAGATCAGCATGTTGAGCAAAAGGAATGCACCACTCATCGAAGTCTGTAGGATGACTTGGTTGAGTACGTTGCGCGAGAGCTTCTAGCTCCGCTTTTGAATAAAGTTTGTAGTATTCGCTTGGTTCGCCGAGCACTTTATTACTCTCATCTATATCAACGAGCGTCTGATAAGCACTTTTCACAACCTCTAATCGCGGAATTAGTGTGGATGGGTCTCCACCATCGGAATGAGGAACCGCGATGATTGTCGGACGAATATTCAGTGAAAGCGGATACAGGCGAACAGTATCAATAGATTGTGCTAACAAGTCTAAGCATTGTTGCTCGGAAATCTCTCGATATAAATTACCACCAGCATGTAAATGACAAATGGGTGGACCATTTACTAGTGATACGCCCTTCTCTATTACGGAAACTTTAAAACCCAGCTCCGCAAAATGAATTGCTGCTGTTGCACCTGCTACACCGCCACCAACAACAGCGATATGCTTATCTTTATAACTTGGAAACTCAGACTTCATTGCTTCACTAAAAATTTTATAAGGACAATTCTTTACTAACGGTGGATTCTACTCGTGTTTAGACTTGATTAAAATCACAAAAAGTTCATGGGTTTGCGAAATATCCAACAGCGCCTGTAAAGTGCATTAAAGTAGAAAAAATTTGCGAAAAAGTACTTGACGACATGGTTAAGAAGACACTTTTTTGTGTCTATGTGAATAAGAATTTCACTGTAAGACCCATGGCGCAAAGCCTGCAGAAACACCCCACTTTTTACACCATTTAGTTATCCCAAAAGTTATCCACTGTTTTTGTGGATAACTAAAATAAAAGTGTCATGGAGTGTTCCAAACTTGATAACACTCGCTGCGATTAAGTGTTTACTGGCGTTAACAATCTTTTCAACAAACTCATCACTACAAGTGCCAACGTAACAAATGTTGCAAGCGGTAAAGCTATCCACAATTCGGGGTGAATTTGTGCATTGAGATCGAACCCATATGTCATGACTGCGGCCACACAAATTTCCGCAGCGAATACCGCAACACCACTAGCAATCAACGCCATAATTCCGTACTCGGCCCACAGGGTTGTGTTGATCCGTTTCTTACTTGAACCTAATGTGCGATACAAACGAATCTCTTGTTGACGTTGGGACAAGCTTAACCTCAGTAGAGTAAAGATGAGCAGCAGACCAGCAACAACGCCTAAAAGAGCAAGGATGGTGATTGCTGATACGATTTGCTGAATCAAAGCCTGAATTTTCTCGCCCATAGTTCGGATATCTAAAACAGAGACCGTTGGGTGAGCACGTGACATTGACGTCAACAACGCTTCATTTCCTTCTTCAATCCTATAACTGATGAGGTAAGAACCAGGTAAATTAGCCATCACGTCAGATGAGAAAATAAAATAAAAGTTAGGCTTCATGTCACGCCATTCGACATAACGGATGGTATCTACTACTGCATCGTAATTCTGACTGTTTATTACAAAGCGCAGCGTATCACCGAGTTTGATGCCTAAGTCATTTGCTACATCCGCTTCTACAGATACACTCCCTTTGTTTGTCCATTCACCCGAAAGCACATCATTATATTCTGGTAGGCTATCTCCCCATGTCAGGTTTAGCTCTCGACGTATCGCGTCAGAACCTTCTCCTTCGTACTCAACCTCTTTGACGTTTTGACCGTTGATCTCTGTTAGTCGTCCACGAATTATTGGATAAGCTTGTGACCGCGTAACTCCGTTTTTATCTAGGGTTTCTAGGTAGTTATCGAGCTCATAATCACCAATGTTCAAAGCGAACACATTTGGCGCGTCTGCAGGTAAGGTTCTCTCCCAATCAGCGAGAATATCGCTGCGCACAAGCCAAATGATAGACAGCAACATCAAAGATAATGCCAAAGCACCAAACTGTAGACCGCTGGTTACTGGCGTCCGGTTGATACGACTCAACGCAAGCTTCATTGCAGGATGGGTTGACACACGTGCAAACAGCTTTGTGAGTATGACGCTAACTGCTGCGAGTACCACAAACAGTACCGCTATACCAGTGAGCACGATCCAAACTAAGGTGTTATCTGCATACAGTAAAAGCAATGGAACAACGGGAACTAGAACAAGTAACATTCGCTTCCAAGAACGTTGCGCTTTACCCTGCTGTAGCACTTCTAACGCGGGAGTTTTAATCAAGCCTAACAATGGTATACCGAGAGCAGGCACCGTAATCAAGACTGCTGAGATAAATGCCACCAAAAATGGTGTGACACCGTAACCAGGGAGTGGATCGGGTAATAAGTCTTTGAGTGGAATGCGTAATAAATATTCCAGCCCGCTCCCTAACAATAGACCGACGACACTGGCACTAATGAGAAGGATTGTGACTTGAATAAATAACCACTTTTCAATCCATCGGCGACTCGCACCAAGACTTTTCAACATCGCGATAGTTTGTGTCCGGCTGTTCACGTAATTTTGACAAGTAAGAACCAATGTTGTCGCTGCCATAATGATGACAATCGCTACGGTCAACGACAGATACTGCGTCGTGCGTTCAAAAACCTCATTACTACGACTGGCAGTATCTTGCGTGCGCCAGCGATCGCTCGGAGAAAGCTGCGTATCATCTTGTAAGCTATTTAGTGTTTTATCATCGGCTTGTAAAAACAGACGGTATTGAACTCGGCTCCCAACTTGAATTGCTCCTGTTTTATCTACGTCACTTTGATGAATGTATGCAGAAGGCATTTGTTGAAATGGATTAAAGCTCAAGCCTGGTTCCATCAATACTGCGCCTGATACAGTAAACTCGGCATCGCCTATCGTGACGCTGTCACCTGACTTTACGCTTAGTTGAGTCATAATCCGCTCATCAAGCCAGAGTTGGTTCTCTTTAACGCGACCGGCTGGATTATTTTCAAGAACGAGCTCTCCCATTAAAGGGTAATTATCATCCACCGCCCTTACAGAAATAAGCTGCATACCATTATCGCTAAATGCCATAGTGGCAAAGCGTGTCATCGTCGAACGGTCAAGGCTTTCAGTCGAGGCTAACAACGTGTCCGGAATGGGATTAGCAGACACAAACACCGCATCTGCCGTTAATGCGTCCTTCCCCTGCTTGACGATCACCTGCTCCATTCGTTCTGCTAATGCAGAAAGCGCAAAGATACTCGCAATCACGAGAATAAGAGCAACGCTAATAGGCCAAAGATTCCCCTGCCTTATTTCGCCGAAACTCCAGCGTATCAAACTTTTATTCGACGAGTGCTGTGTTGTACTGTTTTGCTCTGTGGATGTTGCTTCACTTGATGATACTGCAGACATTATATCTCCTCCTTAAGCTCACCCGCCTCCATACGATAGATACGGTCACATCGGCTTGCTAGATGACCATCGTGTGTTACTAAAATCAGAGTTGTCCCGTGCTGTTCATTAAGATCGAATAGCAGCTCAATCACTTTGTCTGCGGTTTGATGGTCAAGATTGCCGGTAGGCTCGTCTGCGAACAACAGCTCAGGCTGTGTCATAAATGCACGCGCTAGCGCAACTCGCTGTTGTTCACCACCAGATAACTGGCTTGGTAAATGGTCGACACGTTTTTCCAATCCAACAGCAGCTAATAATTCCGCTGCTCTTGCTTCATCTTCGGCTTCACCACGTAAAAGACAAGGAAGTGTGACATTACGTAATGCACTCAAACTCGGGATTAACAGGAAACTTTGGAAAACAAAACCTAAAGAGTCAGCCCGAATTTTCGCGCGTGCTTCATCGTCCAGTTTTGATAATTCATGACCTAATAAAGTAATTTCGCCTGATGTCGGCGTATCAAGACCAGCTAGCAACGTCATCAATGTTGACTTACCTGCACCGGAAGTTCCGACGATGGCGATTTTTTCTCCTTTTCGGATGTCAACATTTACGTCTTTGAGGATTGTTAATTGTTCTTGATTAGTAGAGACTTGTTTAGAAACCAAATTGGCTTGAACAATAGGTGCATTAAGTACAGGTGTTTGCATGATTCGTATACTTTCCTTAGTTCTATTTTTTTGTTTTTCCGCTACTGCACATGCGAGCGAAAAGCTACTTGTCTTGGGTGATAGCTTGAGTGCAGGCTATCAGATGCCGATCGAAGAGAGTTGGCCTAGCTTACTCCCTGATGCGTTGTCAGAACATGGTCAAGATGTAACAGTTATTAATGCCAGCATTTCTGGCGATACAACCGGCAATGGCTTAGCACGGTTACCTCAGTTGCTAACTCAGCATAGCCCTGACATGGTACTTATTGAGTTAGGTGCCAACGATGGACTGAGAGGTTTCCCTCCTAAACTTATTACGTCGAATCTTTCAAAAATGATTACCATGATAAAAGATTCTGGTGCGGACGTTGTCATGATGCAAATTCGGGTTCCACCTAATTATGGTAAGCGCTATAGCGATATGTTTTACGATATCTACCCTAAGCTTGCACAGCATCAACAAGTTGCCTTGATGCCATTCTTCTTAGAGCATGTTGTCACCAAACCAGAGTGGATGATGGATGATGGCCTTCACCCAAAACCAGATGCACAACCTTGGATCGCTGATTTCGTTGCTCAAGAATTAATTAAACATCTCTAATTTTAATGGTCTAGCTCAATAAGTTTTACGTAACTTTACGTTAATCTATTTTCAATTCCACTCATCGAGGATAGATAACAACATGCGAATAGAACCGTTAATTCAAGGTGTTGTTGCTCGCTCTGCGCACCCCAAAGGGTGTCATGCATCTATTAAAGAGCAAATTGAATACGTAAAACGCGCCCCACAGATCAAAAAAGGCCCAAAACGGGTTTTGATTATTGGAGCCTCCTCTGGTTTCGGCCTAGCGGCACGAATCGCCTTAACGTTCGGTGGCGCTAACGCCGATACCATTGGCGTCTCATTTGAGCGTGGCCCTTCAGAGAAAGGGGTTGGGAGTGCGGGTTGGTATAACAACGTCTTTTTTAAGCAAGAAGCAAATCAAGCCGGGCGTACCGCAATAAATATTGTTGGTGATGCATTCTCTGGTTCGGTGCGCAATCAAGTGATTGAAGCCATTGAAACGTACTTTGAGGGTGAAGTTGACTTAGTCATCTATAGCTTGGCAACCGGTGTTCGACCTAAACCTGAATCTGATGAGTTTTGGCGCAGTGTCATTAAACCTATTGGTGAACCTGTCACTGGCGCTTCTATCATGCTGGAGAACGATAAGTGGACAGAAACCACCTTAACGCCTGCAACAGAAGAGGAAGCCAATGCCACCATTAAAGTAATGGGCGGCGAAGACTGGGAAAGCTGGATTGACACACTCATTAATAACGACTCTATCGCAAACGGCTGCAAAACCATCGCCTTTTCTTACATGGGCCCTGACATTACGCACCCAATTTATCTCGATGGTACGTTAGGTCGAGCGAAAATCGATTTACACCAAACCAGTCATTCATTAAACCTCAAACTCGCCAACTTTGACGGCGGTGCTTACGCAACCGTGTGTAAGGCGTTGGTGACGAAAGCCAGTGTATTCATACCTGCTCTAAGTCCTTACCTGTTAGCGCTTTATCGAGTGATGAAGGAAAAAGGTACTCACGAACGCTGTATTGAACAAATGCAGCGACTGTTTACTACGAAGTTATACGATCAAGAGAAAGTGCCAGTTGACGGTGAACGCTTGATTCGAATAGATGACTTGGAACTTGAACCGCAAGTTCAACAAGAAGTCCACGCTCTTTTAGAACAAATGAATGCTGATAACTTTAAAGAGATTGGTGATTACCAAGGTTTTAAAGATGAGTTTATGAAGATCAATGGCTTTAACTTTGAATATGTCGACTATTCGCAAGACATTTCTATTGAATCGTTAATGTCGCTTAAGCCTTGATGCTTGTTATCTGTTTCAAGGATGAGATATGTGACAACTATTCCTAGTCCTGAACACTTTTCAGGACTTTTTTTTGTTTCGAGCCCTAGCCACCCTATACTTAATTAAAAAGCGAGAACAAAATAGAGCAGTCTGCATTTTTAATTCACAGGAAGTGAAACCACGTAAAGGATGACCTATATGGGGAGATTGCAAACATTAGACTACGAAATCCCTGAGTCTATGCGAAGAAGTTGGCAGGAAATCGTCAACTTACTGGCTCAAATAACGCACGTACCCACCACATTAATTATGCGTATCCATCCAGATCGCATAGAAGTAAATACATCCAGCGAAACTATAGGTAATCCTTATCGTACTGGCGATACTGAGTTGCTTGGCAACGGTTTGTATTGTGAGCATGTCATAAAACACAAAAGTGAACTTATTGTCCCAAACGCGCTTGAAGATGAAGAGTGGCAAAATAACCCTGATATCAAACTAGGTATGATCTCTTATTGCGGCTTACCGCTATTCTGGCCAAATGGAGAGACGTTTGGAACTATTTGCATGCTTGATTCTAAGGAGAATGAATACTGCGACACTTACCGGCAATTGCTTGGGACTTTTAAAGATTCAATCGAAGCGCAGCTTTCCATCGTGCATCAGCAACACAAACTTCAGCGTCTTAACAACGAACTCAAAAATAGAGTTGAGAATCGCACTACAGATTTGGCGCAGTTAAGTTATTCCCTAACGCAAGAGATTGATCGTCGCAGAGCCGCTGAAAAGCAGGTTAGCTACCAAAAAACACACGATCAAGGAACTGGATTCCTAAACCGAGCAGCACTCGAAAATATAGTCAGTGACACACTCAGAACGTTAGATCACAGTCAGCAATCATTAATCGTAATAAACATTGGTTTTAGCAATGCACGCAGTATCCAAACCCGTTATGGCTTTGAAGCTTTCGACGAAATATTGAAAGAATTTCGGTATCGTCTTGGTAAGCGGGAGTCCAGACATTTTGTTACGGGGAGGCCTAGCTCCAATGATCTCGTATTGCTCGTTTGGGGCACAGACATCGATATAAAATTGCATCAGCTACTGAATGATATTACCGATATTGGTATGGGAAGTTATTATGTAAAAGACACAGAGGTTCACCTAAACTCTTACATTGGTGTTGTACAAGCTCACCGAACCAGCAATGCTAAACAACTACTCCAGAACGCATGTTATGCCATGCTTTTGTGTAAAGAATCTGGCGAAGCGTATAGTTATTTTTGTGAAAGCCATTCAAATGAACTCAACAACCACAATCAACTGGAAAGCTACTTATTGCAAGCGGTAAGAAACGACGACCTAATGCTCTACTTTCAACCCAAAGTACACCCTCAAACCCACAAGTGGATTGGCGCAGAAGCGTTACTACGCTGGAGGCATCCAATACTTGGCGACGTATCCAACGAAGCATTAATACATATGGCTGAACAAAACGGGCTTATCTTTGAAGTTGGCTCTTTTGTTCTGCGTACCGCGATAGACAAAGCAAAACAATGGTCTGAGTTAATCGATAACTTCAAAATGGCCGTCAACGTTTCTCCCATTCAATTACAAAACGTAAATTTTGCGGAACAAGTGCAACACTTACTCGAGTCTTTTCACTTGCCAGCGCACTTTCTCGAGCTCGAGGTGACCGAGAGCGCTTTAATTGCCGATGAGGTCGTAGCACGCACTACATTAAATAAACTGCACAAACTAGGCGTGACACTGTCACTTGACGATTTTGGTACAGGATATGCCTCGTTCAGCTATTTAAAGAAATATCCATTTGATGCCATCAAAATTGATAAAAGCTTCGTCCAGCAAATGGAAAAGTCGGACGATGACCGCGCGATAATTTGTTCTATCATACACATTGCGAAAAAACTGGAACTCCAAGTCGTGATCGAAGGCATTGAATCTCCCCAACAAGAACAGTTTCTCATTGGTGAGGGCTGTGATATCGGACAAGGTTTTCTTTATGGTAAACCTATGCCTTGTAATGAATTTGAGCAAAGTTTGTTTAATCAGCGCCTTTCTGGCGGGCAATACGCCTACTCTTCCTAAGCATTCTCTTTACTATGAGGGCGGTGGTTTCTATAATCGCCGCCCGCTTCTATTAAAAGGCTAATATCTTCATGGATCAGTTGACTGCCACGCTTAAGAAAATTGAAAAGCAGAACTACCGAGCTTATCAGCAAATCAAAGGTCAATACGACTTCACTGATTTCACTTTGTTTATCGATCATGTACAGGGTGACCCTTATGCATCGGCGTCACGTTTTCGTGCGACTCGCTCATGGTCTTTGACTGGTCTTGAGTGGCTAAGAGACGAGTCTCCTGCATTTCAAAGAGCTGCACGTGATTTTATTGCGCGTAGTTTTGAGCAGTTTGCTAAACAAGAAAACTCAGTATCAATTTCACTGACAGGCCAAACAGTACTGGATAGCACCGCGGTGTTGTTTACTGAAGAAGGTATTGAACTGCGTTTTCGAGTTAACTTACCAGCCGAAGGTCGTTCAGTATTGGGGAAAAAAGCCAACAACATACTGACTTTCCACCTGCCTAAGTTTATCCGTCGAGCAACTTTAGAGCGTGAACTCGACAAAGCCGCTTTAATTAAGCACTGCCAAGTTGTTGAAGACCAAGATGCCCTGCGAGAACAGTTGGAGGCCAATAACTTAGTCGCGTTTGTCGCAAACGGCAGTATTCTTCCTCGAATTGCAGGTAATTGCGACCTTCCTATGAAAGAAGCCGTTGAGTTTAAAGCCCCTGAATCTCTACAAGTCACTTTACATGCGCCAAACAAGGGCCATGTCACAGGATTAGGAATTCCAAAAGGTATCACACTGATCGTAGGTGGCGGCTTCCACGGTAAATCTACCTTATTAAATGCAATAGAGCGTTCAATTTACGATCATATTCCAGGAGATGGTCGCGAATACATTGTTGCCGATAACAAGGCTATGAAGATTCGTGCCGAAGATGGCCGATGCGTACACCACTTGAACCTCTCGAACTACATCAACCATTTACCGATGGGTAAAGATACGGCGGACTTTTCTACTCAAGACGCATCAGGCTCAACGTCGCAAGCCGCTTGGCTTCAAGAGTCTATTGAAGCGGGTGCAAGCACATTATTGATTGATGAAGATACTTCTGCTACCAACTTCATGATTAGAGATGAGCGTATGCAGGCATTGGTGGCAAAAGGTGATGAGCCAATTACTCCTCTCGTCGACCGCATTGGTCAATTACGAGATGATCTTGATATCTCTACCATTATCGTTATGGGTGGGTCGGGCGACTACTTAGACGTTGCCGATACCGTCATTCAAATGCACGACTACCAAGCCGTTGATGTAACTGAAAAAGCGAAAGAAGTTATCGCTCAGCACCCTACTCAACGCCATAACGAGTCAGAAGAACGTTTACAGACCTTCCCACCTCGAGCACTGAACCGCGTTGCGTTGATGAATATTCTCACTGACGGCAAGTTCCGTGTGAATGCGAAAGGCAAAGAGTCACTTCGATTTGGTAAAGAGTTTACTGATCTCAGCGCTTTGGAACAGATAGAGTCAGCCGATGAAGTCAACACAATTGGCTGGTTATGGTTCCAAATTGCTCAACTTCCAGGTTGGTGTAATCATCCGGCGAAGGAGATTGAAGAAATGCTGTCTGGTGAGTGGCATGCCGTTCTTCCTAAGCAAGGCGACTTAGCCAAACCACGCACACTAGACGTTATGGCTGCCCTCAACCGCATGCGAAAATCTCAGTTTAAGTCATCATGCTAGTTTTGATACGCTGACAGAGACAGTTCAATCAAAAGGCAGCTATAGTTAGCTGCCTTCCTTTATCTTTATTCTTAGCGAATCATTCGTTTCTCAGTACATTCCACGCTTCACAAAGAACTCTAAATCTTTCTGCATCGCCATTTTCTCGATCAGGATGCCAACGAAGCGCGAGTTTTCGCCATTGTTTTCTAATTTCCGCAGGCGTAGCGTCAGTGTTAAGTTCAAATAGTGACAGTGCCTTTGTCTTATCTACGCTGGCTACTGACGAACCACCGATGAACTTTTGATAAGTTGTCCAAAATTCATTCAACAATCGACGCACTTCATCTTCGTCCGCTTCGTAATTGCGCCAATCTAAGTAATAATCACGCAAAGGATCATGAATATCGATCTTATGCCTCAAAGCTTCCATCGAAGACATGAGCTGAATATCCATGGCTTCGACTTGAAGCCAGCTATCCGGATACAGAGTGTCTTGCAGTTGATATAATGCATTCATGATCAGGAAATTTCTTTTGAATAAATCCTTATCGGGAGAGTCGTCCAGCTTTGAAATATAACCTTGTTCACCCAACCAGCTTGCCAAGGTGTGCACTTTCCAATTAGAGGGCTGTTTTCTCAGAATTTCTAGCATTGGCCAAAGCAGCGGATTTTCTATTGCATGAGGCTCAATACTACTGACAGTACGTTGTCCTTCCATTCATCCTCTCTGACACGAGTTTAGGGCCCCATTCACGGCACAAAAAACATAGTTTCCACTTTGTAGCATAAATGCAAAAAGGCCGATAGTCATTCACCATCGGCCTTTGTAAGGAGATCACGTAAAGGTTAAATAACCCCTAGCTCACGTAAACGTTCCATAAGGTAGCTATGTGCAGTATAGCGCTCAGATAACACCACTTCCGGCTTTGGATGCAGGAACAACGGTAATGAGATACGTGACTTTTCTTGACGGCCACCCGTAGGGTTGATTACACGGTGAGTCGTTGAAGGGAAATAACCACCTGACGCTTCTTGAAGCATATCACCAATGTTGATGATTAAGTTCCCGAAGTCACATGGTACATCGATCCAATCACCCTCTTTACTCTTTACTTGCAGTCCAGGTTCATTAGCAGCAGGCAAAACCGTTAACAGGTTAATGTCTTCATGCGCAGCAGCACGAATAGCGCCTGGCTCTTCTTCGCCTGTCATCGGTGGGTAGTGAAGCACGCGTAGTAATGTTTTGTCACTGTTATTGATCATTTCTGACAACGCGATAGAGAACTTCTCTTGAACGTCCTTAGGTGCGTACGCTTCAACCCAGCCTAATAGCTCTTGAGCAAATGCATTGGCACGCTCGTAGTACTCTAAGATTTCAGCTTTAAGCTGCTCTGGGATCTGACCCCAAGGGTAAACATGAAAGTACTCTTTGATGTCTTTCACTTTGTGCCCTTTTGCCACTTCAGACACAGAAGGTGGGAAGTAGCCATCTTGGGTGTCTACGTTAAAGTGAAAATCATTCTTTTGTTCTGAACAGAAAAACTCATGCCAGTTTTTGTAAATTGACTCTACAAGCTCTTGTGGAATCGGGTGGTTTTTCAACACACCGAACCCCGTTTCGCGTAAAGAGGTAACGAACTGTTGAGCAGCATCGTCAGCAAGATAATCGACAGTTTCCAGTTTCATGGCTTTACTTCTTTTTTATTAGACTGAATCATGGATTCTATGGATGGGCATGTTGTAAATCAAACTTTAATGAAAAGTGCACGCGCAAACGTTTTAATGTTGAGCAGTTTGCCAATAAATCAACATTTTCAGTGATCAAAAAACCCATTAAAATATCAATTGCACACCGTTCAATTAAGTGTAATCATTAACACAATCTATGGAGTCCCACTGTAAGATAAATTGAAGGATCAAATAACTCTATGAAAAGCACCTCGACACTCTTAGGATTAACGATTTTTTATGCCATCGTGTTTTTATTTTCTGCGTTGGAACCTAACTCACGTGCAGTTTGGTTTGCGGAGATTATCCCGGCGATTGGTATTCTTGTTGCTATTTGGGCGATTTCGATTCGCTATCAGTTCAGTAATACGGCTTACTTTTTAATGTTCATCTGGCTCTGTTTGCACACTATCGGTGCGAAATATACGTTCTCCGAAGTGCCGTTTGACTGGTTTAACGACATGATTGGTTCAGAGCGAAATAATTTTGATCGCGTTGCGCACTTTTCAATTGGCCTTTACGCATATCCGATCGCTGAATACTTGATAAACAAAAAACGGTTCAACAAAGCGTTCTCTTGCTGGTTTGCTTTGTTTGCTATCATGTCACTTGCTGCTGGCTATGAGATTATCGAATGGTGGTATGCGGAGTTGGCTGGTGGCGATGAGGGAATTGCCTTTCTGGGCTCGCAAGGTGACATATGGGACGCCCAGAAAGATATGTTGTGCGATACCGTTGGTGCAGTGTTGTCGTTATTCTTAATGTCGGCTCAACGTCGATTCTCTCAACCATTCTAAATAAGGGTTAAACCCATCAACAATTGGAACCTGTACGATTTGAGCGACCTCGTATTCGTGCAGGTTTTCTATTTTCTCTTCCACCAATTCATAAAGTTCTCGACGAGTCTTGATGACTAGCAACCATTCGTTGTCAGTACAAACCTCCCCTTTCCAAACGTAGTGGCTTTCAATAGGCATTGTTTGAATACACGCGGCTAATTGGGCATCTAGCAAACCTTTAATGATCTGATCTCGATTTTTTTCATTACTGGTTGTACTTAAAACCATGCAATAGTCATGTTTCATACTCATTTTCTAGCCCTTTATTATTTCATCGTCACTTTGCCGCCAATCATTTTGTAAGCGGGGGTTCCTCTTACTAGGGTATCTCTTGCAAACTCTTGTCCGCAAGCGGGGCAAATACATGGGGTTTGTGTGAAATCGTCAACAATGCGCTCTTTGAAGCATTTAACCAGTGCGCCTTTCCCGCCTTTACGGTACTTAAATAGTTGAGTTTTACATTTAGAGCAAAAGATATCGACGGTTTTCGTCGGTTGTTTTTTATTCGGTTTCGCCATGGTTACTTTCTATATCCGGTTTGACCCATACATTATTAAAATCAAACCAACCTAAGGCATTACACTTTGCATTTTGTAACGCACCGCTGTGGTCTTTATTCACGCCTAGCCAGCAGTGAAACATAGGAATCACCTGACAGCTTTTTACTAACTGTCGTCCTAGCTCACGCGCAGGAAAGTCTGTGTGCATCCCAGCACGCCATTGATCGACAAGTTTAGCCCATTCACTAAAATCGTAACCTGAACTGAACTTCTCAATATCACTGTAATCCAGGAGCCAGCCCGCCAACGCGTCATTTCGGTTCGTTGCAATGCCCATAGCTTTCACCCAGATATCCACTTCCTCCGGCGCGGGCGGTTGAGAATCATAACGAATAAACTCAACCTCTATACCGTGCGGTTTTAAGAGTGTCTTGATGGCCTTGGCAACTACTGGAAACATCGGATGCTTTTTCTGATACGCTACGGAAATTACCTTATTAGCCTGTGGTACGCTGCCCGCTTCCGCTGGCCTGAGATCAATCCAACCGGGCTTAAGGCCAAAGGCTTGCAATACTCCCAGTTCCATCACTTTATCTTGTGGAACATGCGCGTAAATCTGGTGACTGTTGAGGGTTTGCGAGAGGAACTCTGCCCAACGTGGATCTTTTGCAATCCCAGTGTTTTTGTTTAGTAATAGGAATGTACAGCCAGGGTCCAGCTCGACTTCATCGGATGAACCTTGTTTATCCATCTTCGGCTTTGACAGGCTTGGATAAACCATTGAAGAATAGGCTTCATCGATTACCCACACCTCCACTTGGTCAAGTAAAGGGCGAAAACCAAAGTAGCCATCAAAAGCCGTCAAAATAAGACGCTTATCATCATTCATTTTAACTTGGAACGGCCCTGTCCCTATCGGTTGTCTATCGAAGCTTTCAGAACGCAAAGCACTCGGTAGCAAAATTTTTGCTTGCGACTCACTCAGAGCCAGAGGCAGGTAGCGATCAGGACGGATGAGCTCAATATCAACGGTCCACTCTTGTGGCGAAGACACCCGCTTTATGTGAGAAAACAAGTTCAAGCTATTTAACGCAAGCACACTCTCAAGAACACAACTGGTTGTTAACGGTTCACCGTTATGAAAGCGTACTCCACGACGAAGATAAAAACGCCAATGTGTATCAGAAATTGCTTCCCACGTGTGGGCTAAATCTGGTTGAAGTTGTTCATTTTCATCAAGGCGAGTGAGTCCGCTAAAAATTTGTCTGGCGATGTGCTGTTCAGAACGCCGCATCGGTTTCTGCGGGTTTAACATCGACAATGGTCGATAATAAGGCAAACGCACGACCTGCTCGCCCTGTCGATGCTGAAGCCCTAAATAACCTTGGATAACCTGCGTCAATCGTGCCGCATCGTTATCAAGCGCATCTAGAGCCTGACCGATTTTCCCTTCATCGAGATAACGCCTGGCGAGGTTTTCGCTGACGTCGCTTCGATTACGTTTAAAAACGAGTTTCGAAAGTTTTCCTCGACCCGCTGCCGGATGCCACTCAATCCAGCCCTCTTCTTCAAGTTTATTTAGAACAATACGAGCATTACGACGTGTACAAAACAACGCTTCGGTGATGTCTTCGAGCTGAACGTCCGTATCGTGACCGGAAAATTTTTCAAACAGTGTTTCGAACTGAACACGTAAACGAGGGCTACTCATAAAGAGGAAATTCTTATCTTGTTGTCGATAAGCTAAGTTTCCTCATTTTTACCAAAAAGTGCAAACATCACACTATAAATTATTGAATATCGATACCAATTTCTCGCGAAAGTTCAGCCAGTTGTACCTCGTTGTCGAGCTTGATAGACCATTTGCACTCTGCTCCATGAGATAAAACAACGTTCGCTCCTCTACCCAGCAACTGAATTGCATCGGTTTGCGCTTGCAAGGTTACCATTGCACTACCGGAGAGCTTAATCACTATTTCACGCTGGGTTGCAATGATTTTTCCTAATGAAAACTCAATCACCATCTTAGTTTATACCGACTTTGTTTTGTGTTGTTTCACAGCGATGGTCAAGCGACTGGTACACACTAAACGGCCTCGCTCATCAGTGATATCGATTTGCCACACTTGCGTTGAAATACCCAGATGAAGCGGTTTTGCCGTACCAATCACATGACCACTTCGCATGGCTCGCACATGGTTCGCGTTAATATCTAAACCGACGCAGTAGCTGCCCTCATCGACAGAGAAGTTTGCAGCCAATGAGCCTAATGTTTCTGCGAGCACGACTGATGCACCACCGTGAAGCATTCCTAAAGGTTGATGAGTAAAGCTGCATACGGGCATGGTTGCTGTCAGGGAGTCGTCAGTGAAATCTGTATATTTAATTTGTAGGTGCTCGATCAGGGTATTTTTTGACGTGGCATTCAGAATCTCTATGCTTACGGGCTTTTTCCATATACTCATTGTTTTACTCTTAGTTTCACAAACTGGTTTGTTAGGTTGTAACGATGTACTGGGAAGCTAGCATAGACGCTACCTGGGCATAACTTCAAGACGTAACATCTCACCTTCTTTATCAATCAGATGAATAACTTGATCCATGCATCATGTTACTATTTGGGTATATACTATTGCTTCAAAACAAAAAATTAAATGGAGCCTATTATGAAGGTATGGATGAAAGCCTCTGCTCTTTTAACTATCGCGGGTTTAACAGCGTGTAGCGCATCACCGACGGGTCGCAACCAGATCCTGATGTTTTCAGATCAGGAAATGTCATCGCTTGGCGCTAAATCTTTCGAACAAATGAAGAAAGATATCCCAATCAGCAAAGACCGCAAAACGAATGCCTACGTTCAATGCGTTGCCAAACACATCACTGACACCATTCCCGCTCAATCTGGATTTAAAGACTGGGAAGTCGTTGTTTTTGATAGTGAACAAGTCAATGCGTTTGCTCTACCAGGTGGGAAGATCGGCGTGTATACCGGGCTTTTAGATGTCGCGAAAAACCAAGATCAGTTGGCAACAGTCATTGGTCACGAAGTCGCTCACGTCCTCGCTGACCACAGTAATGAACGTCTCTCACAAAGTCAGTTAGCAAATGCCGGGTTGTCTCTAGCAAACGTTGCCATTGGCGCTTCCGAGTACAAACAGTATCAACAAATGACGATGGCGGCACTTGGTGTCGGTGTCCAATACGGTGTTATTTTGCCATACGGTCGTACTCAGGAATCTGAGGCTGATATTGTCGGGCTGGAATTCATGGCAAAAGCAGGTTTCGACCCACGTCAAAGTGTCGATTTATGGAAAAATATGAGTGCTGCATCAGGTGGTTCTCAACCACCTGAATTCTTCTCAACCCACCCATCGCACAGTACGCGCATTAAAGATTTACAAGCAACCATAAATAAGCTGCCTGCGTATAACGCGAAAGCACCAAGGTGTGGCTAATTCATTGCTACTATCGTCTACTACTTAAGCTTGCCAAATAAAAAAGCTCCCTAGGGAGCTTTTAATGATTCTAATCAAGTGCCCAATATCTGTAGCGGCAAACTTAACAAACTATCTCCGAGAGTGGCAAAATACCAGATGATAGAAACAAAACCTCCGACAGAGACCAAGTACCAAGCCAGTGAGAATAGCTGCCCATAACGGGTTAATGGCAATAAATGGCTTTGATGTCGAGCTCTCCATTCCATCACCACTTCCAACATTCCCATTAACAATAAAAACCCTAGCAACGTCAGACCGAAATAGTAACTGATAAAAATGCCTAATAAAGCGGTCGCAATACTGCCAACTAACCCGACCCAAGTATTCATTGAGAAGGTAATACTTTTGAGCACATGGCCACCATCTAATGGTAAAATAGGCAGCAGATTAAATAGGTTTAGCAAGGCGTTAAACACGGCAAGCCCAGCGAAGATCACCTCACCAGTCATCCAATAAAGCAAAGTAAAAACAATACTAAGTACTAAACCGAAAAATGGTCCCATGATTGAGATAACCACATCCTGCCAGCGCGTGTTTATCTTTTCGTCACTTAGCGCCAAACCACCTAGGAATGGAATCAAATAGATTCCTTTGGTCTTCATTCCAAAATACTTCATCGCTCTAATGTGACCATATTCATGAAAAACCAAACAAGCGATCAACGCTAGCGCGAACTCGATGGAAAATAGCCAAGAATATGCAGCGAGACTTGCAGACGCTAACGCCACTTTAATAACTTTCGCACTTTTAAGTGCTTTCATCCCAAGAGATACGAGGCCTATTACACTTAAACGCTTTTCGGATGGTGGCGTAACTTCTGGCACTTGGCGCTCGATGTCTTTTTCATTTCGACAACCTTCATTGATGAGCTCACCGTTAATTGTGACCTTGTAACTCAATTCAAACGGTTGCCATATTAAAGAACACTCTAAATGACAGTTCAGGATTTCCTCACCCGCAGAGAGCCTAAACTGGTGTAGACAAGTCTCTGCGGTATTGTCACTGGCATCGATTTGAGACACCAACGTATTATCCCAATATAACTGCTGCCACCCAGCCATCGATCCTTCGAGCCTTAGCGAACGACCTAAAAATTCAACATTCAGTAATTCCAATGCGGTTCCTATTGCGTCTATTGAATAACTACATAGCGAGCGCGAATTATGCCTGTGAAGTGAAGAAACAGCAAAGCGAGCTATCTCTTGATTTGATCGTTATTTATCTATAAAGCTCGCAAAACAATTCTGGTCGTACCATTCTCTTCAAAAATATAACGATAATACATGCCCTTACAAGCCATCGTTTGACCTATGCATCATATTTAAAACGCAAAATACGCTCAAACTTTGACAAGTTATTAAACATACAATTAACATTACATTTACATCACCGTTGTATTTCGCGTATTAACAATTGGTGTAAGTACCACACAACAATTACAAGGACTTCGGTCCAGCATTATGACACCCTAGGAGGGTCAAGGATGAACAAGAAGCACTGCTCTCTGCTTACAATTTCAATATTGTTTGCGTGTAATGCCCACTCAGCGGGCTTCCAGGTAGCTGAACATTCGGCATCTGGTCTTGGTCGAGCATTTTCAGGTGAAGGGGCTGTCGCAGATAATGCCAGCGTCCTTGCTCGTAACCCTGCAGCAATGACACTTTTCAAAGAAGCTCAATTTTCGGGCGCGTTATCTATCATCGACCCTGAAGTCGATGTGTACGACACTGTAAACAATGAACACGCGAAAGATGTCGCCCCTTTACAGATCGTGCCAGCAGGTTATTACATCAGCCCTATCAATGATAACTGGGCTTGGGGCATCGGTATGTTCACAACATACGGTGTTGCCACTGACTATCCAAATGATATTTCCGCAGGTGATATGGCGGGTGACACTTCCCTACTTTCAGTAAACATCAACCCTAATGTCGCTTACCGTATCAACGAGTCTTTCAGTGTCGGTGGTGGTATCAACCTAGTATACGCTGAAGCAGAGCTGACTCGCCACAAAGGCGCACTCGCCGGTATTTTAGGTGGTAATAAGTCCGATAACCTTGTCGGCATGGAAGGTGAAACTTTCGCTTGGGGTTGGAATGTCGGCGCTTTATTTGAGCTAAATGAAAACAACCGTTTTGGCTTTGGCTACCGCTCTAAGGTTGATCTAGATTTTGATGACGGTGAGTTTAGTAGTTACGACTCTGGTCGAGCTTCATCACCAAAAGTTGATGGCCGTTTAAAAATCTCTCTCCCTTCAATTATCGAATTATCGGCTTTCCATCAACTGAATGAACAATGGGCTGTACATTACGGCTGGCAACAAACCGACTGGAGCACATTTAAAGAACTAAAAGCGACCAGTAACGAATGTAATGACGGAGTATGTTTCTTTAAACCTGAGAAATATGAAGACAACAATCGCTACTCCATTGGTGCAACTTACATACTTAATACAGACTGGACATTCCGTGCAGGCTTTGCGTACGACGAACAAGCAGGTGAAGCGACATTGAGTATCCCTGACAGTGACCGTTTTTGGTACAGCGCGGGCCTAACTTACGCAATGAATGAGAATTTAACTTTCGATGCAGGCTTTGCACTTGTTAAGAGTAAATCAGGCTCTTTCACTGAGACAAATGCTCTGGGTGAAGAGATTAAGTTTGACTCAGAAGGTACTGCTTACATCAGCGCGGTACAGATGAACTACACCTTCAAATAATGGGATTACGGAGTAAACCAATGAAACACACGTTTAAATTATCAATGCTTTGTTCTGCAATCCTTCTTGCTGGTTGTGGTGATGATACCTCCAGTTCTGGTACTTCCGACAAAGTTCAATTTGAAGATGAAGTCCAAGCATTGCTTGATCGCGAAACATCCATCAGTTTTACGCTTCAAGGAGCGAACGCAGATGTACCGGCACCGTCTTACTTATTAATGGACACAAGCGATGGTACGCTTGGTCTGCCAACTGATGGCGATGATGCTTTAACCAACCCTAGAGCCTCAATGAACACGATGGATGGATGGTCAACGTCTATGCCAATCGTTCTTAACTTCAACGGCGACGGTTTTGCAACGGGCATGCTGTCGTCTGGTGTTAAAGTCATCAAGATTAATCAACGCTTAACCGAGTGGGACCGCAAATCTAACCCAATCGAAGAAGAGCTTGTTCAGAACCAAGACTACGTAGTTCAAGCAAAAGGTAACTCTCTATACATCCAGTTCTTGGCTGCACTTGATGAGTCAAGCGAGTACATTTTTGCGGTCACACAAGATGTTACTGACGTAAATGGTGAGCCAATTGGTACATCTGCAAGCTATGCAACTGGTAAATCGAAAGAGATCGTTTATGAAACTGGCGACCTTGCTTCTGTTCAAGCAGTCACTCAGGCGGTTGAAGGAATTTTTGGTATTGCCAAAGTAAACCCTGCAGACATCGTTTATTCTTCATGGTTCAGCACCCAGTCAGTAGGTGATACGTTAGCGGCAGTCAAAGGAGTAACCGCTACTGGTTTTTCTACTGGCGCAAACACACTAAATACCGTTTACAAAAATGACTCAAACGAAGGTTCAGTTGACTTATCAACGGCCTACACAATAACGCTCGGTGAAACCCAAGACTTTAGCACTGCGCTAGACTCTGACGATGACTTTAGTAAATACATTAGCGATCTAGACGCAGCTAAAACGGCAATTAAAGGCCTTTACATGCAATCAGGTGCCGATGTAAGCGTGACACAAGGTGTGGTAAGACTGCCTCATTACTTGGAAAAAGGCGCAAGCTGGAACATGCAACCAATGGTATCTGCGATGCCAAGCCTAGCGAAGCTAAGCGCAGCATTAGCGGATCCGAACGAGCAAGCAAACATGGTTCAGCAGCTATCAACAGGCGTTTTTGCAAATGATCCTGTTGATGTGACAAAGCTTGCTACAGATCCTACAGAGCAGCTAAAACTTGTTGGAGCTAAGCTTACTCTTACCGATGGTACCCAGCTTGATAGTGAGCGTATTATTACTCGCTACTCGCCTGTTCCCGTAGTGAAATCGGTTGAAGATGTCGAAGTACTGGTCTTCACACCTAAATCTGGCGTCGCGACAGACGTTGTGATTTATCAACACGGCATCACCTCAGCGAAAGAGAATGCGTACGCGTTCGCGTTCAATATGGTAAAAGCAGGTGTGGCAGTTATCGCTATTGACTTACCTATTCATGGTACGCGCAGCTTAGATGAACAACGTTCCGCAAATGCGAATGTACTGGCTTATCTAAATCTTTCCAACTTAGCCGTTGCGCGTGACAACCTACGTCAGAGTGTTCTGGATGTGTTAGGTTTGCGCGCTAGCTTGGTAGTATCTGCTCAAGGCGGTCTTTTAGCTGGAGGTCCTCTGCAAGGCTTCAACCCACTGACGGGTTCAAAAGTCAAAATGCTAGGTCATTCACTTGGCGGTATTGTCGCTACATCTGCCGTCGCAGCAGCAAACAATACATTGGGCAGCCCTACTGCGGATGCACTGTACACCTTTAGTTCTGCATCAGTACAGAACTCTGGTGGACAAATTGGTAATTTGTTACTGGGTTCAGACAATTACGGCCCTCAGATCAAACATAACCTCGCTTATGCAGCATCTAAAGACTATGCGAGTTACGCTGATGCATCATGTGCGGATCTAGAAGATAAAACATGTTACGAAGCATTTGAGGCTGCGGCAACGGAAGCTCAAGTAGCAGCGCTAGAAGCAGGTTTCTCACAATTTATCTATGCAGCACAGACTACACTAGACACTGTCGATCCGTTCACAAACGCTTCAGATTTAGTGGCATCTGGTTCGCTAACGACACCATTCTTTATGACAGAAGTGGATGGCGATAGCACAGTACCAAACAGCGTTCCAAATGCACCATTCGCGGGTACTGAACCGCTCGCTAATAAGCTAGGGTTGAAGACTGTGAACAGTACGGACACTGATGTGAATGCAACTGCGAGCTTCGTACAGTTTAATGCTACTGCATCGCACAGTACTTTTGCTTCGCCAAATGGCACTCTGTCTGATATTGATCATCATGTAGAGATGCAGATGGAAAACACTGACTTCTTAATGGATGACGCACTAACAGGTGTCACTAACACTTCTGTTTTGAAGTAATCGCAACGCCCTTCCTACCAAAGCCCAGTTTCTACTGGGCTTTTTCATTTCAATTGTATTCAAACCCACTCATATTTCCTCTGCTATAGTTAAAACGATGTCTTTGCCTAACTCACTTGTTTAAAAGGAAAACTCTATGCGCGTATTGACTGTTATTGCCACTGTATTACTTCTTGCTGCATGCGGAAGTAGCCAATATCTGATGTCGACAAATGAAGGGAAAATTATTACCTCTTACGGTAAACCAGACCTGAACGAGGAAACGGGTATGTACGAGTATGAAGACATGGATGGTAAAGAAATGAGTATTTCAAAAGAGCAAATTGTCCAGATTGTCGAACGTTAACGACAGGCCCTCTGTAAATTAGAGGGCTATGTTCTAGCCACCCTCTCTCTACATTTCCCTCTTTTAGGCTTGTAATCGTTGTAGAAATTGACACAACCAATTCATAATCCAAAACAATTAATAGTGTCTATTATACTTCCGTATTATTTATTTAGCGAATATTTTACATCTTCATCTTAATCAGGTTGGAGTATTGTAAAATCTAGTCTTTAATTCGCTAACACCCTTTTATTTCTCAGGATAAAGTGGATAATACCGCCACAAAATAACATTACTAAGGTGAGTCCTTATGTCTATTGAAGCTACTCTGCTTGCGCGCTGCGAGTCAAAATGTGAACTGTGTTCTTCTGAATCTCAACTAACTGCATACGCTGTCCCACCTCACGGTAATGTGACGGTTGATACTGCCATCATGGTTTGTGATAAGTGTCTGGGTGAGATCGATGAGCCAAAAGACATTAACCACTGGCGTTGTCTAAACGAAAGCATGTGGAGCCAGGTTCCTGCTGTACAAGTGACTGCATGGCGCCAACTCACTCGCCTAAACACAGAAAGCTGGGCTCAAGATGCTCTTGACATGATGTACATGGAAGAAGAGCAAATGAACTGGGCAATGAAAGGGATGTCTGCTGACGATAAAACGGTTGACTGTAACGGCACTGAACTTAAGAAAGGTGACGATGTAACAGTAATTAAAGACTTACCAGTAAAAGGCACTAACCAAGTAATCAAACAAGGTACAGTGATTCGTGGTATTAGCCTTGGCGATGATCCAAAGCTAGTTTCGGGTAAGGCAAATGGTGGTCAGTCGATGTACGTGATCGCAGAATACTGCCGCAAGAAGTAATATCTCACTTCAGTCATGTCAAAACGGGGCACCAATGGTGCCCCGTTTTTCTATACAACACTTAATCTACTATCATGTCTACCTCCTCTAGAGTGTTTCTTTTCTAGGGCGTAGGTTGAGTAGGCATGTTTTACAAATAAAAAAATACCGGCTCATAGGCCGGTATTTCTTACACTATTTCAATATTAACGGTACATACCGATGTCTTTTTGAATATGTGCTGACAAGTCTTCTGCGTAGTAACTGCGTGGCGCAGTGTTATCTACAAATAGAATGTCCAGTAAGTGAGCAATCAGTCCTTTGAAGTTAACCGCGTAGGTTTTCTTATCCATAGAGGTTGGTAAAGCTACATTTGTCATTTGCATTGCTTGTGCCATGATTGCCTCTCTTTAAAAGCAGTAGTCTGTTTAGTTGGTTGTATATTAGTCAGTTTCTTACTGTTTAAGAAATGACAAATTTTACCCATTCAAATTAGAATTTCTAATAAAACAAACTCATTACAAAACTCAAAAATACAAATGAATAATAACGGCATAAATAATCACAATTGCTGTAATTACATTGAATAACTGAACATTACCTGCATAATCGCCCCTTAAGCAACAACATATATTTAACAATATTTTTCGTTATTTCTTTTGATTTTAGTGCTTACTTTATATTTTTTGATTAGTAATATTAACGCTAGTTTGACGCTTCGCTTTATTTTTTAGGAGTGATGCCACCACTGCCGATGTCATCACAACAACTAAAAATGTGAGAGACCATGTTGTCGGAATCTCATATTCTGTTCCAACCAATAGCATTTTTACCCCGATAAACATCATGATTACTGATAATGCTGGTTTTAAGTATACAAACTTGTCTAACATTGCTTGAAGAACAAAGTACAGCGATCGCAAACCCAATAATGCAAATACGTTCGCGGCTAAGACTAAAAATGGCTCTCGCGTTACCGCGAATATAGCTGGTATAGAATCCAACGCAAACATAACGTCCATTACTGCAATGACACCGACAACGATCAGCATCGGTGTTGCCACCCACTTACCAGTTTGCTTTAAGATTAAGTAATTTCCTTGGTAGTCATCTGTAACTGGCAATACCTTTCGAATCAACTGCTCAGGATATGGATTAACCTCTTCTGCTTCGCCTTTGTCGCGAGCTAACTTAACACCCGTCCAAATAAGGAAAGCAGCAAATAAGTACAATACCCAGTGATACTGTGCAAGTAACTGAGCACCAACCGCAATCATGACAGCGCGTAAAACTAGCGCACCTATCACCCCCCAAAGCAATGCTCTCGGACGCAAGTGCTCCGGCACACTGTATTGTGCAAATATGATGGCAAACACAAACAAGTTATCCACGCTTAGCGACTTCTCTAGTAAGTAACCAGTTAAGAATGAAATCGTTGCTTTGTCGTTCGTATAAGCGCTATGTGGCGCGTAAAAGTCCCAGAATAAATAAATAGAACCTGCAAAAACAAAGGCAAGCAAGAACCAAAAAACACTCCAAACGATGGCTTTTTTCATCGTGATAACGCCACCACGTGTTTGATAGATATCAAGCGTCACAAGAACAAGGGTAAACAAACCAAAAGCACCATACATCGCTAATGATTCTTGAAGAGGCACCGATTGGCTCAATTGGGTGGTATTTTCGATAAGAGACATATTTCCTCCCATGGCGGAAGGACTTCGTTTGGTGACCTTCCGCAGACAATAACAACCAACAGCCACATAACGATTATGTGCTGCTAGTCAATGAATGCGTTGGTCTCGTTGAAGTGTTGACGTGAATGAACCACGTAACACCTTTACTTACCGGATAAGCTGATGCTTAACGAGATGACGATAAGTAAACTTGCGCTAACTACTCCCCAAACGCCGACATAATAACGCCGAGCGTCAGGCTTTCCAACAAAAAAGCCTTGTCTTATCGAAATAAAATTCTTATCAAAAATCAGGAAGCACTATAAAAAGAAAGAAATGGATTCAACCACCTGAACTGCAGTAAACAGACAAAAAGCAGCAAATGGCTCAAGACAAACTCTTCATTGGTTAGAGCCCTAACGGGGAAGATAGATACAAAAAAGGAGCATTACTGCTCCCTTTTGTAACATCCACATTCTTAGCAATTCAAAAGCCGCTTAGAGGCACAAAGTAGACCAGTGTTGACCAAATTGCGATCCAGGCAACCACGACTGCCGTATCTGCCCAATCTTTATTCCACATACTGCCATCCTCATCAACCCATGTAGTAAGTGGAGAGCAGCAAAATCAATACCAGTATCTATTATCGACGTCGCTTTGTGTAAAGTTTGTGATTTTGATTCAAACAGTTTGGCTCATCGGTCAGGAGTTCAATAAAACAATCAGCCATGGACAAACTGGTCACACGCCCTTCTCCTTTCATCTCCTGCAATGCGTCATACCCCTCTTTCCCTTTCATCGTATAGGCAGAAGAAGTCCCTCGATACCAAACATCATCTTGAACACCTACCCATTGTTTGCCATCAAAAATCACTAATGATTGAACTCTTTCACCTTTTGGGGCATCTGCGTGGTACTCGAAGTTTAAATTGTAAGTGTACGGATAACTGCCAGATCCAGTGCCTTCTACGCCATTGTTGAGTGCATTATTTATCGCGCCTTCAAGTGCACGGCGAATAGCGCTGCCTTTTACATCGTAAAAGCCGATAGGAACGGCAAAAGGCAACAGTCGTCCGGCAATGTCTGCCACTGTGATGTTGCCAGGGTTCAAAGAGGTTCGCACGCCACCCGCATTATGAATTGCAAATTGAACGTCATATCCACGTTTGTTTAAACAGTGCAGAAATGAGCGGGCAACGGAGGAAGCCAACTCACTCTCACCAAATTCATCGGGAATTCTCACATGACGCTTTTTGGTGTCAACACTAGCAATGACTTGTGACTGTAACTGCCTGACCTGAGGAATATACTTATCGCTCAGGATCGCTTGAGTTTCCGGGTGTTTCTTACAAACCACGACATTCGGTTGACCATGGATGAAGTCGCACGCGGTTTCGAATACACCTTGGTCGAGCTGTTGGTTTAGCGTCGAGTCCCAAAAAATACGTCGACCAAGCAACAGTTCATTTTGTCCACTCAACATCGTTGCTTTACCGTGTTCATCAAACTCAATGACGCAGTGCCCCATTGTCAAAGCATGGAAACCCGCTTGCACCACATAGGTATCATTAATTTTGATACCGTAGGGATCGTCTTGTCCTAACCCTATTGATGAAAAATCACCTTGCAACCGGTGGCTGTGTCCACCAACAATTATACCAATACCTGCGACTTGCTCAGCTAACTCTAAATCACCTTCATAACCTAAGTGGCTCAGAAGAATAATATTTTTTATACCTGATGAATGGATTTGTTTTACGGTCGCCTTGGCGGTTTCAATTGCTGAGTGAAAAGGCGTGTCTGCATCAGGGTTTGCGATGTCGCTCATTTTATCTATGGATAATCCGAAAATCGCGACCCGCTCACCATGGAATTCTTTAACAATGTATTGAGCGCTCTGTGTATCCGGTTGGTAACTATATACATCCTTACAATCACTGATACGGTGAGGTTTTTTAAGTGATTCATTGGATAAATCCCAGTTGCCAGCAAGCAATGGGAACTGAGTACGTTGGCAAAACAATGCAACTGGCTCATTCCCCATATCTAATTCATGGTTACCTAACGCCATTGCATCAATCTTTAATGCGTTCAATAAGTCGGCATTGGCTTTGCCTTTAAATAGTGAGAAATACAGCGTACCTTGGAAGCAATCTCCGGCATGGAGGAACAACATCCCATGACCTTGGCGCTGAGCATCATCTCTTAACTGCTCGACTCTGGTTGCGATACGAGAAAAGCCGCCAGCACTGACATAGGGTTCTAGCGTGAGTTCATTGTTTATCTTAAGCTTTAACTGTAATGACGTTGGTTCAAAGTAGGAATGTGTGTCATTGATGTGTGCCAGTTTGATTCTCACTGGCTTATGATTGTTATTCATCTTCATCTTCTCTTTTTTCATTCCTTATAATAATAAGAAGTGAATCATGACAGAATCATGAATTTTATGAAACTGCGATTTAGGATTTCATGTTTAAGTGATCACGATGCTGTCCCCCGGCTTTGAAAGCAAGCCTCGCTTGTAACGGTCTCTATTCAGTAAGAGGCTCTCGTAATTTTGTGAACTGAGCTTAACTCAAAAATTCCGAATTCATATATGCTTAGGAGTAGCAAAATAACTCTCGATAATTCAAATAATTGCAAGGAGGATTGAGATGAGACTAGAACGCATCGAAATCTCCGGGTTTAGAGGCATCAAACGCCTTTCACTCTCTTTTGACGAACTCACCACGCTCATCGGTGAAAACACGTGGGGCAAATCATCATTGCTCGATGCCCTTTCCATCGCACTACCTGCCAATGGCTCATTGTATCAATTCAAACTGAAAGATTTTCACGTTGACTACTCAATTTCTCATCCACAAACACAACACTTACAGATCATTGTTTGTTTTAAAGCACAGGATAAAAACGAAGTAAAAGCGGGACGCTACAGACGCATAAAGCCTACATGGTGCACCAACGAAGATGGTGAGCAAGTCATTTACTATCGTATTAGTGCGTCTCGCGATGAGCACGGCATTAATACAAAGTACGCGTTTTTGGATCATAACGGCAAACCCAAAAAACTTCACCACTCAGAGAAACTCGCTATTGAGTTAATGACACTTCATCCTGTAATCCGACTACGTGACTCCCGACGCTTCCCAGATTTAAACCATGTCAACGGCGATGGTAAAAATGCTCGGATTGAAAAACGAATCAACAACACCTGTCGACGCTTATTGGCTATGCCTGGCCATGTGAATAAAGGTGAGATTCGTAGTAGCCTCGACTCAATGCAAACGCTTGTTGAACACTATTTCGCGTTCAGAAGTGTCAGTAAAGGCAACCCACGCAAACCTCGTGATGGTCTTTTCTATACAAGCCCTTCCTCTGATAAAGGCTTGAGTCAGTTCTTGAAAGAAACCAATGACAAACAAAGCCGCTTGCTTTTAATGGGGTTACTCAATGCCTATCTTCAAGCTAAAGGCCCCACCGATTTAAGGCGCTGTGCGAGACCAATACTGATCATTGAAGATCCAGAAGGTCGACTGCATCCAACTCATCTAGCGAGAGCGTGGTCCTTATTGCAATTGTTGCCAATGCAAAAGATATTAACCACCAACAGTGGCACGTTACTCGGTTCTGTTCCACTGTATTCAATTCGACGTTTAATTCGGCTATCAGACAGAACCATCGCTAAGAGTTTAAACTCAACAAAGTTTGGTCGAGACGAGTTGCGCCGAATTGGTTTCCATATTCGTTTTCATCGTTCAGGAGCATTATTTGCACGGTGCTGGTTACTTGTTGAGGGCGAAACCGAAGTTTGGCTTTTTCATGAACTGGCTCGTCAATGCGGGTATGACTTGGCTGCCGAAGGGGTTCAAATCGTTGAGTTTGCTCAATCAGGTCTAAAATCACTCATCAAAGTAGCAAAAGAGTTTGGTATTGATTGGCATGTCGTTACCGATGGCGACCCAGCAGGGAAAAAGTACGCGCATGCAGTGCGAGCACAGCTCGACCATGATCAGGAAAGGCATCGACTTACGGAGTTACCCGACCGAGACATCGAGCACTTTCTGTACAACAATGGTTTTGAACTTTTCTTTAAGGACATCA
Organism: Vibrio sp. Vb0349; assembly: GCF_033338975.1. NCBI lineage: Bacteria > Pseudomonadati > Pseudomonadota > Gammaproteobacteria > Vibrionales > Vibrionaceae > Vibrio > Vibrio sp. Vb0349. The sequence goes on from NZ_JAWOTS010000003.1 coordinate 208,595, forward strand.
TCAAAGTTCCTCATGACCACCCTATCCCTGCTAAAAAAGTCGTAAATCGTGTTTTGAAAAAACATGCAAAACCGGACTTAGCTTTGGCCATTGTTTCTCATTGTGAAGAGAAAGGCATGGAGTGTATTCCTGTACTTCTGCGCTGGACACTTAAACGCGTTGTTACCATGGCCAACGGCAATACATGAGTTAGGCCTATTTCACACTCAGCGTATTGTCTTGTAATACAAAAAAAGCACACCAATTTGGTGTGCTTGTATCAAACATCATTAATTTTGATTAAGGGTATTGAGAGGGATAAAACTCAATACACAGTGGATACCAATAAGACCGGGGGTTCACTACTGTGCTTGCTCAGCAAGCGAAGATGAAGTAGCGGTTGATTTCGTATGCAACCATAGCCCTGTCGCTTTCATTAGATAGCCAAACACACCACCTAGCAACAACGATGGAATGACAAGTTGCCAGTTTCCGTCAGCCGCAAATGTTGCGCATGAACCAATAAAAGTACCAGGGATGTACGCGAGCCAAGCCTGTTTAGCTTGAATACACATGAAGAATGCCACAATAGCGGTAATCACATAGCCAATAATTTCCAACCCCACGTAAGTGGAACCGTGAATAATTACCATTGCCCAGAATACGCCTGTCATATTGGTGATTAAGCTGATGCCTAGTCCTTTCAATCCGCTCGTTGGCGCTGCAAAGTAGCTCGTGCAACCTAAAAAACCAGCCCAAGAAAGCAAACCTAAAGAGATGGCGATCCAACCCCATACGCCAGATAAAATTCCAGTAGTGATAGAAATAGCTAAAAGTGTCGTCATGGTAGTCATACCTACTCGGCTATTATCGTACCTATATGGTTCAATAACTGCCTTCATACATTGAAATCAAGGACACATGTTAGATACATCAGCTCAGCTTATCGGTGATACTGATCACAATAAGATATTATTATTTTCACAATTTACATTAAAAGTTTGACGCAACCGATAAATCAACAGATTTAGGGAATAAACCCAACTCATCTCGTAGGCATGTTTAATCAACCTTTAAAGAACTGAAGGCTTCCCTTTCATCATTCGTAGTCCCTCTCTTTTAATGCAGTCGACTAATGGGTTTTCTGCCATATCTGAACGCCATATAAATGAAAGCGTCCTTTCCATTTTTAACTCAGGTACATTTAATGCCACAAGATGACCTGCTTCTATATATCGCTCTACATCTAAATACGGTAAGCAAGTAAGGTACTGACCATTAGCAACTAAACTACGTAACACCGGAACGTGTTCGTACTCGCGCCACACATCCAAATCTTCAATAAGGTGGTGAATAGAACTATCAAATGTTTTTCGTGTGCCAGAGCCATGCTCTCTTAGTACCCACTTCGCTTGCTCTAACTGCGCAAGGCTAACAGACTGATTACGCGCAAAAGGATGATGAGAAGCTGCGACAACAGTAAGATGATCACGACACCATACTTCTTGGTGTAAACGGTTATCATCACAGCGCCCTTCAATAATCCCTAAGTCATACTTGTAATCTAATACCCCATCAATCACCCCTTTTGTACTTTGTACACCGAGGGAAATACGCATTTCTGGAAAGTCATTATCAATGATACTGATAAGGTCGGGAACTAAGTGCTCTGCTGGAGTTTGACTCGCTCCCATACGAATCTCACCACTCAATAAATGTTGCTCATAGAAGCCCATTTCAATCTGCAATGCATCTTGTAGCAAGCGTTTTGCTTTTGGTCGTAACCACATCCCCCAATGGGTTAACGCCATTTGCTTGCCTTGCCTCTCAAACAACGGCCTGCCAAGCATCTTCTCTAATTGCGCAAGCGACATGCTTGTCGCTGATTGTGTCAAAGCCAATTTTTCTGCGGCTTGGCTTACACTGCCGGTATCTGCAACTGCGTCGAAAACCGCTAATTGCTTAAGTGAGTAGCGCAAAGTGTCCTCCATTATTAGTGGGTATTTCCCAATCCCCACAATTGTTAAAGCATGCCCCAATAAGCAATAGAGTTCATTTTACCTGGCCCCGTAAAGTTATCAATTAATTTGATGAGGTTTCTAAATATTATCAATTTTACCTTACTAACCGTTCTCCCTATTCTGAGTACGCGGTTCGGGAACACCGCAAGCCTCAATGGTTTTGAAACTGAAGTCATTGAGGCTCTTAATAAAAACAACAATTTCATTTTTGAGTTAATAACCAAGGATTTTTTATGCGATTACAAATTAAGGAGTCAATATGGCGGTGACCAGTTCTCAAAATCACCAGTATTTTTCTCCAAAAGAGATGATGGTTGAAGCGGAAAAATTTGCGTTAAGTAAGGCAAACAAAACCAGCAGTATGACATTAAGCCTCGCGATTATGGCCGGCGCGTTCATCGGGTTAGCATTCTTGTTTTACATCACGGTGACCACCGGCAGTACGGGCGCTGGTTGGGGCTTGAGCCGCCTAGCTGGTGGACTCGCATTTAGCATGGGATTGATCCTCATAGTGATCTGCGGTGGTGAATTATTTACCAGCTCCGTCCTATCCAGTATTTCTTGGGCCAATAAGCAAATCTCGTTCGGTAAGATGCTTTCGATCTGGGGCAAAGTTTACGTTGGTAACTTTATTGGTGCGATGTTCCTACTTGCGTTGGTTACTGCTGCTGGTCTTTATCAGATGGATGGCGGTCAATGGGGATTAAATGCGCTTAACATCGCACAACACAAACTTCACCACACTCTCATTCAAGCGTTTGCACTCGGTATTCTCTGTAACCTGTTGGTCTGCCTAGCGATTTGGCTGACATTTAGTTCTGCAAATGCAATGACAAAAGCAGCAATGACAATTTTGCCTGTGGCAATGTTTGTCAGCAGCGGTTTTGAGCACTGTGTTGCGAACATGTTTATGGTTCCACTTGGTATTGTTATCGCGAATTTTGCACCTGAATCTTTTTGGGCATCTGTCGGTGTGCCCGCGTCACAATACACAGACCTAAACATTAGCCACTTTATCACCGCTAACTTGATTCCTGTCACGCTTGGCAACATCGTCGGCGGAGCGGTATTAGTTGGCCTTTCAAACTGGTGTATTTTTCGCCGACCAGAACTAAAAGCAGCGAATATTTCTTCTATCACTACAACTACAACACTGTCGTCAGTTAAGGATTTCACCATGAAAAATGCCTCTTTTGTTAAAGACATTATGAACCCAAAACCAGTCACCGTTCGTGCAGAAACGCCAATTGCAGCCGCTCTGGATGTGTTACTTGATAACAACGTAACTAGCGCACCTGTTGTAGACGTACAAAATCGATTAGTTGGCTTCTTCTCTGCTCACGATGTGATGGTAGAACTATGGTGTGAGGACTACATTCCGGTGAAAGACCAAAAAGTCGTCGACATCATGAGCCGAGATGTGGTCGCAATTGACGCTGGTGATCGCCTCGTTGATGTTGTGGAATTCCTATGTATCGATAAAGAGCAGTTGTACCCAGCGAGCAGTATGGGTATTGCCACTCGCTTGACGTCTTTGTCTCTCGAAGAACGCGCTAAAAGTATCAAAGTAAGTAAGCCACAAGTGCTTCCTGTGCTTGAAAATGGGCAGATGGTCGGGGTGGTTGCTCGTACTGAAGTATTAAAAGCACTACGCCCGATTTTTGGTGAGCGTTTAAACCTAGTGGAAAAAAGCGAGTTAGAAACAGCGTAATTCGCTAAACATTTACAACGTCTATTGGCTTTCAATCGCTATCACTGACTGGTTTATCGATGTTAGTGATGTGATTAAGATAATAAAAAAGCGCTCTTCAAGTGAAGAGCGCTTTTAGTGTATCTAAAAGGAACTAATTACTTCTTAATACCTTCGATATGAAGTTCCATATCGACGTAGCTTGAAGCACCCATTACTGGGATGTCAAAGTCAGCAAGCTCTAGGCGAGTGTTGCCAACAAAGCCAGCGCGCTCGCCGCCCCATGGGTCACTGCCAGCACCAACGAATTCAGCCTCTATAGTAATAGGCTTAGTAACACCGTGTAGCGTTAGATCACCAGTTACATCTAGTTTGCCATTGCCTTTATCAACCACTTTTGTGCTCGTAAAGGTTGCTTCACTGTATTTACCAGCATCGATGAAGTCACCACTACGAATGTGTTTGTCACGTTCAGCATGGTTTGAATCTAGGCTGGTTGTATCAACAACAACATTTACTTTTGAGTCAGCAATGTTGTTTTCATCAAAAGAAAAGTCACCAGAAAATGTATTGAAACGACCTTTGATGAAACTGTAACCCAAGTGGCTAACTTTAAAGTTGATTGAAGCGTGAGCACCTTTGGTATCGATGACATAATCTGCAGCTTGCGCGCCAAATGGCAGTGCCATAGCGATAGCTAATCCTGTAGCGAAAAGTGACTTTTTCATTTTGAAGCTCCTAACATTTTTCTTAATGTGTTGTCTTTATCGATAAAGTGGTGTTTTAGTGCAGCAATAGCATGTAAACCTGCAATCAGGATGACTGCCCAAGCTGCATAGAAGTGAATCTCACCTGCAATATCTGATTGGCCTGGGAATAACTCTCCCGCTCCTGGCACGGTGAACCAATTAAACACTTCGATACCGCGTCCATCAGACGTTGAAATGAGGTAACCTGAAACAAAGATGGTGACCAATAGTAGGTACATAACACCATGCGCTGCTTTAGCAGCAAGCACTTCGTAACGTTTGCCTTCTACCTTTGGTGACGCCGTCACATGTTTCCATACGATGCGTGCCAAAGTTAAAATAGCGAGTAAAATACCGACAGAGCGATGGTAATGCGGCGCAGTTCGATACCATTCGCTGTAATAGCTAAGGTCGACCATCCACAAACCCACTGCAAATAGACCAATAATGCACAGCGCTGATAACCAATGCATCACGCGTGCAGTAAGGTTGTAATTCTTTACCAGTGTATCCATCTCAAGTTCCTAGATATATTCCTAAGTTAATGCTGAGCAAGAAACACTACATTAACCTATTTACGTCATATGAAACAGATTATTTACCATCATTTACATCCAGCCAATGGTACCGTATCTATCAAGTTGTTCGAATTTTTTGAAGGAACTTTAAATCGTTTGTAAAACTGAAACTTACAGCTTAATTTCTTGTTCTATCTCATACAGCTCTTCGGAAACTTCTAACATTCTGCGTTCAACCAGTAACTTAGCATCTTCAACACCCTTGTTATAATAAATTACCCCTAGTTTTTCTGTAATAAAATCAATTAGAAACTCACTATCGAACTGGCCAATTTCAACATCTAGCTCGTCTTGCATGTAATCTTGAATGGCGGTGGCCAACGCCTCTTTTTGTGCGCGTTCTAGCTTTATCATTTTTTCCCTTTCAAATTTTTGTTCAACTTCTGCTTCTTTCGTGTTGCTCTATTAAAGATTAAACACGGTCATTTGTGAGAAATTTGGTGTTTAGATCAAGAAGTTGCCGAAGTAAATTAGTCTATTCTCAAAAGACTATGCTAACCTTTTGCAGTTCGTTTTGTAATTATTAAGGGATATTCTTTGCTACTCGACCTAGTTATTCAAAGTGTTAATGATTTTCAAGACGACTGTCTTAAGCTGTGTGAAAAGCATTACCCTGCGGTGCATAACCAAGGCATGAGTGAGCATCATCTTGGTCTCGCGTTTTCAAGAAGGATGGAACATACTTTTCGTCACTTTGGATACAACTGCGTGATAAAGCCAATCGAAGTGTTGGATTCTCCAGACCTTCCCCATCACTATCGAATTTCATCCGACATCGGCACTGTCTGGGTTCTGAGTCACCATATGGTCAGTGCCGGAAAATCTTGCCGGGAAAACTTACTCTCATCAATTACCGAATGGCAGAGTGAATATGGCTATGCCTTACAGCCTAATGACCTACTCTTTTTGGTTTGCGATCATTGGATAAGTCGCAGCAAAACGAGCCGAGAATTGCTTCATTGGTGGATGGGGGAACTACCCGATCAGATCAACGAATACACAGAACAAGGAATCACACTGTACACCAGCGAGTCGCAACTCACGCAATCGTTGGACACTCGATTCGGTATTAGCCCTTGTTACATTAAGTTTGGGCATCCTTTACGGCGTTCGAACAAACAGCAGTTAGTCAGAAAATATTTGCAGTTGTATGCCGTACTGCAATGGTAGCATCAAATTGAAGTGCTGAGATTATCAATTATTTCATCAATTTGTTTGATATCACTCGACAAAACTACCCATCCATTACCATCGTTCTTGCTTGAGTTAATTAGCACACTTAGATTCATTGCCAATGAAATAGAAAAATTAGCGCGATAACGCTGATGTTGAGACATTGATTTAGGTTGTGGTAACAATGATGAGCATCTCGCAACTACTTAGTTGCATCCGGAAACAAGCCGACGGGCAGTATATTGCGAAATACGCGAACTTCACTCTCCGCAGTGTCTTTCAACCCATATATAAGAACGATATTTCCATCGTTGGCCTTGAAGCACTGGTAAGAATTAGCAATGCCAATGGCACCATGGTTAGGCCAGATCAGTTTTTCCAATCCAAAGCGACTCCCACTCAAGATTTGCTCAACGTTGAACGCTTAAGTCGCCTAATCCATATCAAAAATTTCTCTCAGTCTCGCTTTCACACAAAACAATTGTTTCTCAATGTATTACCGGTAGCGGCAGAGATACTAGTTAAAGACATCACTTATAACCGACTGCTAAAACAAACCATTTATGAATCGCATTTGATGAATGAACAAATCGTCATGGAGTTACTTGAATTGAAGGTGGAGGATGAACTCTCTTTGTCTCAAGCTGCTCGGGAGTTAAGTCTTGAAGGATTTAAATTAGCGATTGACGATTATGGCGTCAATGCATCGACAACTGAGCGAGTGAGAAGCGTTTGCCCAGATATAATCAAGATGGATCGCTCTTTATTGCTAAGGTATGAAAACGGTGATTTTAAAGCGCTTAACGATGCATTATCACTCGCAAAAGCGTTATGCTCTAAAACCGTTATCGAAGGAATTGAAACCGAACATCAACTTCGCTTAATGAAAAAGCTCGGTTTCGATATGTATCAAGGGTACCTACTTGCTATCCCCCAGACGTTAGACGTCTATGAAGAGGCAAAAACAGCCTGACTATGTAAGAACAAAAGTTTGCGCGGTTTAGCGAGAGCTACGTGATTTACCACGATTCTTATGAATCGCCAATTTTGCTTTTAGCTTACGCTTCTCAGATGAACGACTACGACGACGCCCACCCCCATTTTGTTCAGGCTCAACTTCTTCTACAAGACTTGGTTCGAAACCTGCCAGCCATTCTTGGGGTAAGCGTTGATCAAGCAGGTTCTCGATAGCTTGCAACAAGTACTCCTCATCTCTACTCATCAGAGAAACCGCCAAACCTGACTTTCCTGCTCTTCCAGTGCGGCCAATTCGATGGACATAATCTTCTGCTTTGAATGGCATATCAAAGTTCACGACTTGTTCTAGCTCTTGAATGTCTAACCCTCGTGCTGCCACATCGGTTGCAATCAAAGCACGTACCTTACCTTGTTTAAATTCATCCAAAGCTCTTTGGCGGGCACCTTGTGATTTATCACCGTTGATAGAAACCGCTTTGATGCCATCTAACTTGAGCTCTTTCGCTAACTCATCACTGCCTTGCTTCGTTTTTGTAAATACAAGCACTTGCTGCCAATTCCGCGAGCCAATTAAGTACGCTAGCAATTCACGTTTCCGTTTTTTATCCACTGGATAAACCATTTGTGTTACCGTTTCAGCAGTCGTATTTGCTGGTGAAACTTCGACTTCAACTGGCGATTCCATGAGTTTATACGCAATAGTTTTGATTCGCTTCTCAAATGTCGCAGAGAACAATAGGATCTGTTTCTCAGCAGGCAAACGTCGGAAGATGCGCTGCAAGTCAGGCCAAAATCCCATATCTAACATACGGTCGGCTTCGTCTAACACGAGCATATCGGTTTTAGAGATGTTTACGTTACCATTAAACAGGTGATCCAAAAGGCGGCCTGGCGTGGCAATCAAAATATCAGCGCCCTCTTCTAACTTTCTCTTTTGTACGCCAATGCTTGTACCACCATAAACACACACGATGCGAAGTTCTGTTTCTGCCGAGTAGTGATTCAAATTATCAAATACCTGCTGTGCAAGCTCGCGTGTTGGAACCAAAATCAATGCTTGAGGTGTGCCGTTAAGTTTCTTTTGCTGAACGGTTTGTATGATAGGTAAACCAAACGCAGCCGTTTTTCCCGTACCAGTTTGTGCAGCAGCAAGTAAGTTTTTTCCTGCAAGGACGTGTGGAATTGACTTTTCTTGCACTGGTGTTGGCGTCACGATATTTAGATTGCCTAGCGTCTCGATTAGCTTTTGTTCGATGCCTAAATCAGCAAAATTAACAGACATGTGTAACCTCATTATTTTTGGAGCGCAGAGTTTACCAGAGCCCCTAAAGCCATACTACTTTTCTATCTCATTGAGTTGAGTCATTAAGCTGTTGCTGAAAATCATACGACTGGCGCAAAACATCTCGATAAAGTGACGAGAACTTCTCTTCTAATTCGGTGTAATCACTTTCAATCACTTTAAATGTTGTAATTAAGTCTGCCATTCTAGGACTTCTTTGCGACATCCGATGTAGTGCAAATTCTATATTGTCTAGATCTTGATAGGATTGAAGCCATCGGCCATGCCACATCCTACTGTGGAGCACCAAAAAACGTGGCGGCAAATGTTCATGAACCTCTCGGTTTACTCTCTCGTATGCCGTTTGTACAAAGTGTTCGAGAGGCACGGAATGAAAGTCGTTCCAGTGTTTTGCGAGGCAATGATCCCAAAACATATCCAAAGCGATAGGTGCAAAACGTCGCGCAACACCAGTGAAATGAGGCTTACATTCGTTGACGATTGGATGATGGTCAGTAATACGGTCAACAAATCTATGTAATCTGATACCATTTGAGATATCGCGATCATACAGCTTGCTTGGATCTCCTTTTACGAAGTCTCCAAGCAAGTTTCCCAATAAATGGCTGTTACTGTGATCTGCGATATGCAGGTGGGCTAGAAAGTTCATTCGACGCCAGTTTTGGCCTCTAGGGCTTGGTGTGACATGAACCTAGTATAACGTCAATTACGACGAGATGAGAGTGTTCCGCTATTCGGCTTCGTTGTCTGAGCCAACGTATTCCGACAAGATAATGCCAATTTCAAGCGCATCTAGCAGCTCTAGGCTCTCATCGTTTTGGTATTGGTCGCTCATTGTGACCTCCTTTATTTTAAGCTCTCTTGCTTTTACTTGCTGACGGCCTGACTCTTGCCATATCCACATCAGCAACTCCTTTTTATAGTCTTTATATGACACATTCATGACAGCGAGAAGTAAAGATTTAAAAACCTATGAGCATAATCAAAAGTAAACGATTGCAATTAGATTTCATATCCGCTTAACACTTTAGAGAAATGACTCTTTTATCAACATTCATGTCAATTTAAAGATATAACATACTGTTATAGGCGTCCTTAGATCTCATTTCTTAAACTAAATTTAGTATTCGTTACATATTTTGCTGATTAACTTCGCATATTTTGTTTCGATATAGCAATAGATTTGGTCAATATCTTTTATCTCTAATGGAGCTTTAAATGAGAGAAGTTGAGTTTAGAACGATAGACAGGCTGTTTATCAAGATGTCTATCAACGACAAAATGTGGGTTATATTCCTACTATTTTTAGTAGCCCTCACTTCAGTGGCTGGAAGCCGCTACTTCAATGAAATACAACAATTTGAGCAGCAAGCCATCTCGGCGAGCGAAGCGAAGCTTTCTGGTATCGTTGATGCTCAATCAAACCGCGCTACAGAAATTGACGGCGTATCGAAATCGAACCGCGTAAGCGAGAGTTCTTTTGTCGATGGGTCTGTGACCGCTTATGCCAAGTTGCATTCTGGGGAAGTGATTAAGCTGACTCAAAATGTGTCCACACAATACGAATCGTTAAAATCATCAGCTCTATCGTCACTATTACTCAGCTTCTTATGGGTTATTCCTTTTGCCCTATTCTCTTACTGGGTGGCAACGTTTATCGGAGGAGCTCTGTGGGTTTTATATACAACAACCGAAAAAATTGGTGACGGTGACTTAACCTCTCGTCTTGGTTTCCATCCAGGTCGAGATGAATTCGGTACCATCGGCTGTGCGCTAGACAAGTCTATGGATACCTTAAGTGAACTGGTTAATAGTGTTAAAAATAATGCAACGATGTTGAGCGAGACATCTTCTGCATTCGAAAAAGATATGCAGTTGAGTGAAACCCAGATATCTCATCAATATCAAACGCTTGATTCAGTCGCGACGGCAATGGAAGAAATGACAGCCTCTGCAAAGGAGGTATCAAGTATTTCTCAACAAGCAACGACGCAGTCAGACCAAGATGCCCAGAAGATCGAACTAAGCAGAAGCCGTGTACAAAACGTGATTGGCGAGATAGAGACGTTATCTAGCTATATTGAACAAGCCTCTACGTCAGTAACCAATTTAAACGAGAATACGACGCAGATTAATGACGTGATCACAACGATTAACGCCATTTCAGAACAAACTAATCTGTTGGCACTAAACGCAGCAATCGAAGCAGCCCGTGCTGGTGAACAAGGTCGTGGATTTGCAGTGGTTGCCGATGAAGTACGTACATTAGCAAGCAGAACTCAACAGGCAACAGTAGAGATCCAAGCCATGATTGAGAAGCTTCAAATTGAGAGCCAGAACATTGCTTCAATCACCAACCGAACCGTTCAGCAAGCTCAAACCAGCAGCCAGCTTATTGATGAAATCGGCCATGATGTTACCTCTATTGCCGAGTCAGCACGCTCATTAATGGACATGAGCATTCAGATTTCCACATCTGCTGAAGAACAAAGCGCAGTTGCTAACGATATTGCATCGGAACTTTCAGAAATTCGTAGTCAATCAAGCACAATCAGAGAAGTGGCGGAGCAATCTACCGCTGGCGTCGCTAATCTCACGCAAGCCTCCGTTTCTCTTGGTGAGATATTACAACGCTACCGCACCGCATAACGTTGTGGAACTTATGATCAACAAGGGCTCCTTAAGGAGCCCTTTTCTTTAAACCGTGTTCAACTATTACCTTCGATATTTTCTACGACATCCAAGTGGATATTTGAAGTGAATCTCAAGTTCTCGCTGTACCGGATGAAATAATGTTCTTAAACAAAGCGTTCCGCTATGCTTGATCTTGCCAATTCCAATTTGCTGCTGGAAAACAATATGAATAATTACAAAGACACAAAAGACATAGAGAACCTGAACTGCCCACTCTGCCAAGGAGATGAATATCTCATTTCATCGGATGGCGAGAAATTCACATGCGCTGCTTGTGGATTTCATACAAAAAACTTCTCATCTATCCAATGTCTACATCAAACGCCTTACCTACAGTCTAAACTTAAGCACATCCACAGCTTGAGTCCGGTTTGCCATTAGTAGGTCAAACAGAGCAGCCACACAGCTGCTCTTTTAATTCATCTAAATGATGGATGCGAATTACACGCTCGTCATCAACAAGATTGATAGCTTCACCATTAAATAACTGCACCGTTTTGATACCGGCGTTTAGTCCCGCCTCGACTCCTTTAGGCGTGTCATCAATATAAAGACAGTCACTTGGTAAAAAGCCCATGCTCATAGCACTGTACATGATTAAATCGGGCTCAGGCTTCCAACTATTCGCATCGAATGCCGAGAACACTTTCCCTCGGAAAGCATCGAGTAAACCGGTTAACTCCAAAGCGTATTCAATTTTATCTTTAGGTCCATTAGACGCCACACAATATTCGATATTATGCGAATCCAAAAACTGAATTAATCGTTTTGCGCCATCCATCGGCTGTAAGTGACGCACAAAAAGAGACTGGACTTCTTCTCGGTATTGCGGCTCTAAAACATCAATTGGGACTTTGATATCTTTCAATTCTTTAGTATCTAAAAGGATGTCAGCGAGCTTTCCTCCTTTAAAGTGAGAAACGCACTCTTCCATCGTTAACTCAGCCCCATGCTGGTTAAATACATTGACGAGCGCTTGGCAACACAGTCTTTCGCTGTCGACCAACGTACCATCACAGTCAAATATCACGCACTTAATATTGGTAATTGCCATAGCCATCTCCAGACGTCTTAAAGGCTCAAGCCCAAGCTGATTTTAAGAATGTTTGGATTAATCTTATTTGAGTTTGGGATTGTTGAAACGACGAGCTTGGCATTTCATGGAAATAGAAGGGAGCAATTACAGTTTTTCTAAGCAAGATCACCCAACGTCATCTTACTTTACTTTTTATGCACATTGATGTGTAAGTTAGTTTTCGATAACCACTGAGTCTAACAGTTTTTGCTCGGTGCTTAGTCTTTTAGCCAGATCAGCCACAAACGAGCTTTTGTATTTTGATTCAGAAACAGCAACATCAGAGATGAGTGTATTTCCTTCGAGATGGCTAACAATAGCAGCACCAATTGGGACTCCAGATTTAAAACCAACATATAATTCAAAATCTGGCGTGAGGATAATCTGTGTCAGATATTCAATGATCATATCTTTATCATACTGCTGTTCCCAGCGCTGAGATTGCAAGATAGAGAACATAATGGTCAGTCGATGAAAATCGACCAGAAAAATATCGTCGGGGTTAAATTCAGAGTCACTTTCCAGTAGTGTGTCTTTGTCGACTACTTGATACGTTGCTTTTTCTAGCGTTTTGAAATAGACATCGCGCCCTTTCAAACTCTCTGGTGTCGGAAATTCAACTTCGACCAAATCATACAGCCATGTATTTTTACGCTCGATACTGGCTAACTGTTGTTCATTCATCTTGATACCTTCGTTTAGAGCAGTACATTAGCATGAAGCCCGCAATAAACCTAGCGCACATAGACCTTTCCGTGGCTAAATTTTGTTTTAGGTGCAAACCTCTGATAGATTTCATCAATATCTTTCCTAGTTAAGGACAAAAATAATGAAAAAGATGCTGTTAAGTGCATTGCTTGCTACTACTCTAGTTGGTTGTTCAGATAACGATGTTGCTGACGTGGGGCTCGGTTGGTTTACTTTGAAAGACATCAAAGTCGGTGAGTTGAAAGACGAGGTGGTAACAGGTGTCACATGTCACATCGCCTCTATCGAAGCGGATTTCAGCTTAGCAGATCCAAGTGATAGCTCAATATCATGTCGTCAGACTGGCGAAATCACACCGGAAATGATTGCAAAAATAGATAAGAGTAAGTCCGGTGAAATTGTATTTAAGAAGTCAAAAAGCATTTTCTTCAAAACAATGAAGGTTCGCCGTATTTATGATGCCGATAACCAAACCTTACTCTACTTGTCTTATACAACAAAAGAGACCGATGGTAGTTTTAAGCATAGCCTTTCGACAGTCCCACTTTGGGGTACCAAGGCTTACGTTGAGCCAACTGAAGTGAAAAAGTAACGCGGGTAAATTTAGTTAGCGCGGAGCAGGCTCTTTCCGGGCGCTGCTGAGCAACAAGTTTAAAAAACAACCCATTGCAATACGACAAGCGTCATAAATTGCAGCTGCTTTGGTTGCTATTTACTCAGCTCGCTGATTTTTTCAGCGAGCAGACTTCTTTGTAATAAATCGCCACGATTTTCATTTTTTTGTGATACAATCCCGCCTCTTTTTTTTCTCACTCAAGAACAAGCATGAAGTTTCCTGGTCAGCGTAAATCTAAACACTACTTCCCAACTCACGCTCGAGATCCATTAGTAAACCAAATCCGACAGGCACCTAAGCTATATCGCCCAACTATTGTTGGTGTCGGTCAAACCATTGTAGATATCGAAGCACGTGTAGATGACGCGTTTTTAGAGAAATACAACCTGAGTAAAGGACATTCGCTCGTTCTTGAAGAAAGCAAAGCAGATGCACTTTACGAAGAACTGGTTGAGCAAGGCCTGATCACACACCAATACCCAGGTGACACGATTGGCAATACTCTTCACAACTACTCAGTTTTAGCCGATAGCAAATCCGTTTTGCTCGGTGTGATGTCTAAGAACATTCAAGTCGGTTCTTTTGCTTACCGCTACCTTTGCCGTACGTCTTCACGAATGAACCTTAACCATTTACAAACGGTAGATGGCCCTATTGGTCGCTGCTACACCCTAATTTCTCAAGACGGTGAGCGTACATTTGCTATCAACGAAGGTCATATGAATCAACTACTTCCGGAAAGCATTCCTGAAGAGATCTTTGAGAAAGCATCAGCCCTGGTTGTTTCTTCTTACCTAATGCGTGGTAAAGAAGAAGATCCAATGCCTAAAGCGGTACAAAGAGCGATCGACTTTGCTAAGAAGCACGATGTCCCTGTTGTACTTACGTTAGGGACGAAGTACGTTATCGAAGGTAACGCACAGTGGTGGCAAGAATACATTCGCGAAAACATTTCTGTTGTCGCTATGAATGAAGAAGAAGGTGCGGCGCTAACAGGTGAAACAGAGCCGCTAGCAGCTGCTGATAAAGCACTTGAATGGGTTGATCTCGTACTTTGTACAGCAGGACCAAATGGTCTGTATATGGCTGGTTACACCGATGAGAAAGTAAAACGAGAAACCACACACGACATCCTTGAAAGCTCCCTCGAAGCCTTTAACCAGTACGAGTTTAGTCGTGCGATGCGTAAAGAAGACTGTCAAAACCCAATGAAGGTCTACTCTCACATCGGCCCTTACCTTGGTGGACCATTAGAGATTAAGAACACTAACGGTGCGGGTGATGCAGCCCTTTCAGCCTTACTGCATGACATGGCAGCAAACTCTTTCCACCAAAAAGAAGTGCCTAACTCAGAAAAGCACGAAGTACGATGCTTAACCTACTCCTCTCTTTCTCAGATTTGTAAATACGCAAACCGAGTAAGCTATGAAGTGTTGACGCAGCACTCTCCTCGCCTATCGCGAGCGCTTCCTGAACGAGAAGATAGCTTAGAAGAGACTTATTGGGATCGTTAAAACGACAGCTTTAAAGCTAAAAATATATCAAGGTCACCATTTGGTGGCCTTTTTGTTTTTATCTAGCACTATAACGAGTAGATTTCGTTAGTATGTCGCACAATACGAAGCAGTAAACTCTTTACAAGCCTAACCGAAACAGTACCATCACCAAGCAGACCTTTGCCTCACAATAATACTCGTTATAACTCAGGTAGTTTTTCAACGCTACCTGTGTGCCACTTTGGGGATTCTCCATGCAGTCAGATATCGAAATTTGCCGAAACACACCACTTTCTTCTATTGATGTTATCGCGGAAAAAGTAGGACTATTGCCCGAAGAGTATGACACTCACGGGAAGCACAAAGCCAAAGTCCACCCAAAATGTTTGGAACGACTCAAAGCAAATGATGACGGTAAACTTGTACTCGTCACTGCGATCACGCCGACTCCTCTTGGCGAAGGAAAAACCGTTACGACGATAGGCCTGGCGCAAGGTTTAGCAAAGCTTAATCAATCTGTTATTGCATGTATAAGGCAGCCTTCGATGGGACCTGTCTTCGGTATTAAAGGTGGCGCTGCGGGCGGCGGTTACTCTCAAGTAGCTCCAATGGAAGAGTTAAACTTACACCTTACTGGTGACATTCACGCAGTGACAGCGGCGCACAACCTTGCTTCAGCCGCTCTTGACGCTCGCTTGTTCCATGAACAACGCGAGGGTTATGATGCCTTTGAATCACGCACCGGGTTAAGAGCACTTAAAATCGACACGGCCAGTATTACTTGGAAACGAGTGATGGACCATAATGATCGTGCACTACGTAAAGTCAAAATTGGCCTCAATGATGCAGGAAAAACCATCAATGGTTTCGAGCGTGACGAAGGGTTCGATATTTCAGCCGCTTCCGAGTTAATGGCTATCATTGCACTAGCCAAAGATTTAAAAGATTTACGTCAACGTATCGGGAAAATTGTCGTAGCGTACGATTTGAACGGAAACCCCGTCACTACGGAAGATCTACAAGTTGCAGGAGCAATGGCAGTAACACTAAAAGAGGCGATTGCACCAACACTGATGCAAACTCTAGAAGGTGTTCCTACGTTGATCCATGCAGGTCCATTTGCAAACATCGCCCATGGAAATTCATCCATTATCGCGGACGATATTGCGCTAAAACTGTCAGGTTACACGGTAACTGAAGCCGGTTTTGGTTCGGATATGGGATTCGAGAAAGCGTGTAACATTAAAGCTGCTGCCGCCAACAAAGCCCCGGACTGTGTAGTGATCGTAGCAACATTACGCGGCCTCAAAGCGAATTCCGGACACTACGATTTACGACCAGGTATGGCTATTCCAGATTCCATTTTTAATCCGGACCAAGCAGCATTGGAGGCTGGGTTTGAAAATTTAAAATGGCACATAAATAACGTTCATAAATACGGTTTACCTGCTGTCGTTGCCATTAACCAGTTTCCACAAGATTGTGTGAAAGAGCTTAAAGCTCTTGAAGAGCTGATTCACCAATTTAATCCCGAAGTTAAAGTAGCCATCAGCACCGCTTTTTCGCAAGGCGGACAAGGCGCAACGGAACTAGCTCAACATGTTATTGATGCGTGTACCACGCCTGTAGAGTTTTGTCCGTTATACAACAAAGAGCAATCATTACTCGAAAAGCTCATGGCAGTATGTGAAGCGGGCTATGGAGCAACCAATATAGAAATGACTCCTATCGCGACTGAACAGCTCAAACATTTTGAGCAATTAGGCTTTAACAACTTAGCGGTTTGCATCGCGAAGACACCACTATCTATAACCACAGACTCCGCAGTCAAAGGCGCACCAACTGGTTTTACCGTCCCAATCCGCGAGCTGCGCTTGTGTGCGGGCGCAGGATTCGTTTACGCATTATCTGGTACCGTGATGACGATGCCAGGCTTACCTGATAAACCCGCATTTATGAATTTAGATCTTGATGATGAAGGAAATATCATCGGTCTCTCTTAGTACAGTGATAACGTATCGCTATCAGTGAAGTGAGCATATTCATTAAGTGAGTGGTCTACTTACCTATCCACTCACTCTCAACAACTGTGAAAAGAGTTGTCTCAGGCCTTCTACTCTTGAATTGTTGATACAAAGCTCTCCTGCCTTACATCAACGCGCCTGTTTTAGACCTTTAGAGTTAAGAGGCTAACCCTAAGCCTTGTTTAGCCATAGTTATTAAGCTAGAAAACCCTATTTATCTTCTTGTTTTGTCGCCACTTTACATTGTAAATCCATACTTTTTGACTTCTCCTTTCTACAATTTTGCGCCAATTTGATGCACGGGCTATTTAGCGCTTCACTAATATGGTGCAGTTGTCTTACAGTGAAATTTTAACCTCCTTGATTTTTAAGGAGATATTCTATGGCTCGATTCTTGTAGTAGACTTTTCACTAATAAGCACATTAGCACATGCTTTTCAAAACCTCTGCGTTGCATACCACCTCCTTCAGGTTAGCACCGTTTTGATGCATGTGAGAAAAGGGAAAGGGAATACTATGGAAGACGCACTCGCCGTAATTTTAGCAGGAGGGATGGGGTCTAGACTCAGCCCACTCACCGATGACAGAACCAAGCCAGCCGTACCTTTTGGCGGAAAATATAGAATTATAGATTTCACACTAACCAATTGTTTACATTCGGGTTTACGCAAGATCCTTGTTTTAACCCAATATAAATCTCATTCACTTCAAAAACACTTACGAGACGGCTGGTCGATATTCAATCCAGAGCTAGGCGAGTACATTACTGCTGTTCCACCACAAATGCGCAAAGGTGGTGCATGGTATGAAGGAACCGCCGATGCGATTTATCACAACATGTGGTTGCTATCGCGAAATGATGCAAAGTATGTGGTTGTGTTATCCGGCGATCATATCTATCGAATGGACTACGCCGCAATGCTTGAAGAGCATAAAGAGAAAGGTGCTAAGCTCACCGTTGCCTGTATGGATGTTCCCGTAGAGGATGCTTCAGCATTCGGTGTAATGGGCACCGCAGCAAACGGGCTCGTTACTTCGTTTATAGAGAAACCTGAAACCCCACCTACTCTTCCTGGAAGCGCGACCAGAAGCCTTGTTTCTATGGGAATATATATCTTTGATATGGATGTTTTGAAAGAAGCGCTTGAAGAAGACTCAAAACTCGATTCATCAAGCCATGACTTCGGAAAAGACATCATACCTAAGCTGATTGATACCGAATCCGTTTACGCTTATCAATTCTGTGGCAGTAAAGGGCGCGTCGATAAAGATTGCTATTGGCGCGACGTGGGTACCATTGATTCCTTCTATGAAGCGAATATGGATCTACTAGAACCTGTGCCACCAATGAACCTTTATCAGTCCAATTGGGCGATTCGTACTTACGAGCCGCAGTTTCCACCAGCTCGTACTGTATCGTCGGCCACGGGTAATGAAGGCATTTTTATTAACTCCATCATTGCTACCGGTGTCATCAATTCCGGAGGCTCGGTACAGCACTCCATTATTTCCTCTAATGTACGCATTCAAGATAGTGCAACGGTAGTCGATTCCATCATTTTTGATGACGTAGAAGTCGGTGAAGGAAGTCAGTTGGTCAACTGCATAGTTGATAAACATGTTCGTATTCCGCCACATACTCAAATTGGCATCAACAAACTTGAAGATGCGAAGCGATTTAAAATCTCAGACAAAGGTATTGTCGTCATACCCGAAAGTTACCAATTCGATTAAACGACAAACTATCACAACAAAAAAGCGCACGATAATCATCGTGCGCTTTTGTTTAAGTGCCTGTAAACATTAGGCTATAACAAATAATCCATAATAATTAGATGTTACATACCGTTGACCAGCTACCATCTGTACCCGGTTCAGCCGCTGTCCACCAGTTCGCTTGGTAAACCACACCGTTGTGGATGATCTTATCACCTTGGTTAGCGTGGCTTGGATTACCTGCCCAATCCGTTTGTGGCAGAGCTGGGTATGTCACTAAACCTGTCGTATCACACGTACCTGGTTCAGTGGTACCACCACCCGTGCCCGCATTGAGATCACCAATTGGTAGAGCTGGCTGTTCAAACTTAAACGCAAACTCTTTACCACCAGAAATCACTGAGTAGTTAGCCGGACCAGAGATTGGTAGGTAGTAAACCATATCAAGCTCGTAAGTGCCGCCCGCCGGCAAGTCTTTCCATGCTGGTAGAGAGAACGACACACGGTGCATTACGCCATCTAAGCCACCAATGTTGTTTGCTCGAGTATGTCCAGAAGCAATTACTTTCAAACCACCACCTGATTGGTCTTTCGCGTTGTCCGGCGCAGATACTGGGATATCGAATTGGAATTCAGTACCGCCAGGGATCGCTTGACCAGTGTTGTTCGTAAACGTGATTTTCGGGTTAATTGGGTAGTTTTGATCGCCAACTTTGAAGCCGCCAACACTAACAGTAATGTCTACTGCTTCAGTTGGTGTTGGACCAGTCGCTACTTTATTACCGTAAGGCGTCGCAGACTTAAACTTGTCGTAGATAGCTTTGGTCATAGTGTTACCCATGTGGTATTCACCATTACCCGCCGAACAAGCTTGTTCAGTTGCATCTACTGCCGTACGATTACCATTTGCATCCAGTACGTAACAGTTGTAGTCACCGGCTAGTTCCCAGAACATGATACCGCCGATCTCTTTATCGATAACGTAATCGGCTTTCACCTCGATAGAAGCTTTATCTTCCGTAGATAGGAATACGCTCTTCTCCGCGTTCCACAACCAAGGTGCTACAGCAACGCTATCGTAATGACGAGTATAAGTACCAACAAACTTATCTGAAGGATCGTTGACTGGGTCAAGACCGTAAGCAGCTGCGTAAGAGCCCCATATACCGTTTTCTAGGTTCTTAGCATGCCACATTGGGTTAGAACCAGCGCCCATTTCGTTTCCTTTAGGGTCGGTATCATGCCACATGTTGTCGATACCAATAGCGCCGTGACCACAGTTGTTCTTCTCACCTTCACCTGTGCCCGGTTGGCACTCTGCTTGGTTTGGTAGTGCCGCTCGGCCCCAAAGGCCATTTTCACCACCAGTAACACCTTGCCAACCACGGGTGTAGTAAGGAACACCAATGTTAATACGACCTGCTGGCATAGAACCACGGAAGTAATGGTAAGCCCAGTCTGTGTTCAAGTAACCGATACCACCGTATGCAGCAGTGCCGTATACGTTCCACTGCGCTAGCTCAGAGTCTTTACCTGTATCGAATAAAGCCGCGTTATGACCAACGTGATCATTCCAAGCCCCATGCAAGTCGTAAGACATGATGTTTACGTAGTCTAGGTACTTAGTTACATCGAAGGTTTCCATCCCACGTAGCAAGTAACCTGAAGATGGTGCTGCGATAGTCAGCATATAATGAATACCATCTTGCGCGGATGCCGCATCAAGTTTCTCACGCAATACTTTCATCAGCTCTTGGTAAGACGCCCATAAATACTGACGACGTGGTTCCATGAAGTCTTTGTCGTAAGGGTTACCAGCACCAGCCATTGACGTCGGGTATTCATAGTCGATATCCAGACCATCGAACTTGTACTGACGCATCATTTCAACGGCTGAAGTTGCGAACTTCTCAATACCAGCATGATTAATAGAACCGTCCGCATTCGTCGTCATGGTGTAGAAGCCACCATCAGCTACACGATCGCCGTTCGTATCGAAGTGACCGCCCGTTTCAGCCCAACCACCAATCGAGATTAGCGTTTTAACATCATGTTTTTGCTTGTAAGTTGCTAGTGCACCAAAATGACCTTTAAAACCAAGAGCGGGATCTACCTCAACGCCTGGCCAAGTTTTACCTGTAGCAGGGTTGTTAGGATCATTTACGTCGCCAACGTTTACTTTGCCGTCAGAACCAATGCTCACAAACGCGTAGTTAATGTGAGTAAGTTGTTCCCAAGGAATGTCTTTAACAAGGTAAGTCGATTGTGGGTCGTCACCTGATCGCCAACTGGTGAAGTAGCCGATTACACGACGTGGGTGATCAGCCCCCATTTTCTCACGGCCTTCTTCGTCATAAATAGAACAGTAAGGAACATCTACACCCGTTGTTTGATAAAGACCATCAGGACGACAATTAGATGTCACTGCGCCGCCGTTTACTGTTAACGTCGCAATTGCAGAATCTGCTGTTGCTCCAGCATCATCGGTTGCTCTCGCATAAACACTTAATGAGCCAGCTTGTGAAGGGGTTACATCCAGCGTGTATGGCGCTGTTGTAGCAGTGCCAGCAAGCACACCTGCAACATAAAAATCAACTTTAGCAACGGTACCATCCGCATCCGTAGCATTTGCAGTCAGTGTTACGGAACCACCCAGGTCAATAGAGCTCGCAGAAAGCGCGACATCCACTGTCGGCGCTTCGTTACCAGGTTGCGCTGATGCCACAGTTAACGTCACAACACTTGCCGTACTAACGGCACCTGCATCGTCATAGGCCTTGGTAGAGAACTCGTGCTGTCCTTCAGTTGCTGTCCACGATGCAGCATACGGCGCAGACGTTGCCTGACCAACTAATACACCATCAACAAAGAACTCTACTTTGCTAACAGTCCCATCAGTATCTGCCGCATCTGCAGCTAGGTTAACAACATCACCCGCAGTCACAGAAGCCGACGCAGAAGGCGATGTCAGAGTAACCGTCGGGACTTCATTCTGAGGTGGATCAACCGGTCCTGCGCCATCACAAGCGCCAAGTGTTTCCCACTCGCCCCACTCACCAGATTGCGCTGGATTGTTGTTTTGCGTCCAGTAACGCGCTTTATAAGCATTACCTTCATGCTGAACTTGGTCGCCACCGTTATAAACTTTTGATGATTGCCAAGTTTCTAGAGGGGCACAGTCAACTGCTGCGTAGCTATTGAAGGCCATAAGACAAGAAGCGGTGAGTGTGCTTAGTGTGAACACGTTTTTCACTGCGTTGCCGTTTTTAAGGTGCATAATCGCTCTTCCTTAAGTTATTGTTAAAACAATACTAAATGCGCTAAACGAAGCGCATCTATACTTTTATTTCGACATAAAATAACTTAAGTACAAGTTGGTGATTTCACACTATCTATTTACGAGTTTTCCACACCGCCTCGCAACAATCCACTAAATGATTGCAACAACGTACCTATTATTTGGCACCAGTAACTAATTTTATAACTCAAATAAACATGTCACTCGCAAATTAATAAAAAAGGTAAAAAAAGTCGCCATTTTGAAATAAAGATCACTAAGCCTTTGTTGACCTTGGCGTTTCATTAAAATGCCGCTTGTACTCGCGACTAAACTGTGATGGGCTCGTGTACCCAACCATTCTCGCTGCATCATTAACACGTCGCCCCTCTAACTGGATCAATTCGCGCGCTTTGTTAAGTCGAACTTTCTTAATATATTGCAACGGAGATTCAAGCGTGACATTGCGAAATGCTTGATGGAAAGCAGACACACTCATGTTGGCTTCTTCAGCCAATGCTTGTACGTTCAACTGTTCGTGATACGCTTGATGTACACGATTTAGTGCTTTAGCTACCCTCGCGTAAGAACCTTCTTGATGTGCTAGGTCAAATAAAACATACCCCTCTTTGCTCACCAAAGTACGATACACAATTTCCTCAAGAAGCAGCTCGCCAAGCATGATGACATCAAGCTCGTCACACATTGCTTTCATTAACCGCTTGCACGCATCCAACATACCTTCATTCATACGTACCGACTTAAGGCCGCAACGGGTCGCATCCAGACACTTATTACTGAATTTCTCACCCTCTAATTTTTTAACGAGTTTATGAAGAAGCGTTGGCGAAATATCTATCGAAATGCCAAGTAAAGGCTCATTGTTTGTCGCAAACGCTTCGAACTCTAGTGGCATGGGAACCCCGACAACAAGGTAATCTTCGGGCCCATATTGCACTGGTGTATCACCAATATGAATGTTCTTATGCCCTTGACCCAATACGATGATGCCGGACTGATAGACAAACGGCTGGCGATGATTCCCTTTGCTACTGCGATAAAACCATACGCCATCTATCGCTGTTTTCTTCATACCTTCTAGGTCATGCAGCCCCTGCTTTTCAACATATTGCTGCATGATATCTGCGAGAGTGTGCATTAGAGCGCTCCATCAATGACCAACGAGTTTGGTCTCTATTATCGTTTCGAGCACTATACTTCCTCTCGACTTTAACTTTCTAGCTCAAGAGCATTAATTTTGTAGAAATAGGCAAATTATTTGCAGAAATCGACCTGTTAACCATCGTTAATCAGGACTAATATGCATGTATTCAATCTCCTTCACTGGAAGCAAGAGGGCTAATAATGAACTTTTCTTATGTAAACCCAACCAAGATTTTCTTTGGTCAAAAACAAATCGCAGCAATCAAAGAAGCTATCCCATCCGACCAAAAAGTTTTAGTGGTATACGGTGGTGGCTCCATCAAAAAAAATGGCGTGTACGACCAAGTAGCGGAAGCTCTTGAGGGACATGAATGGCTAGAGTTTTCAGGTGTTGAACCAAACCCAACCAAAGAAACACTCGATAAAGCAGTCGCAATGGTAAAAGAGCATGGCGTTGACTTTATTTTAGCGGTAGGTGGTGGTTCAGTCATCGATGGCTCCAAATACGTAGCAGCGGCATCAAAGTATGATGGTGATGGTTGGGATATCATGATTGGTAAGCACCAAGTCACTGAAGCGACGCCTCTAGCTGCAATTTTGACATTGCCAGCAACAGGCTCAGAGTCAAACATGGGCGCAGTTATCACTAAAAAAGAAACTCAAGACAAACTTCCGTTCATGTCTCCAGCAGTGCAGCCAAAATTTGCCGTGTTAGACCCAGATGTAATGAAAACACTGCCAGAACGCCAGCTTATCAACGGCATTGTTGACGCATGGGTGCACGTATGTGAGCAATACTTGACGCTTCCTACCGGTGCAATGGTTCAAGATGGTTACGCAGAAACACTGCTGAAAACCTTAAAAACACTCGGAGAACAGTTTGCGGAACGAGACGACGATATGTGGCGCGCAAACTTAATGTGGTCTGCTAACCAAGCATTGAATGGGTTAATTGGTAGTGGCGTTCCACAAGACTGGGCGACACATATGATCGGCCATGAATTAACCGCTCTATGGGGCGTTGATCATGCGCGTTCTCTTGCAATTGTCCAACCATCGTTACTTCGTAACCAAATGCAGTTTAAGCGCCCTAAGTTAGAACAAATGGGTCGCAACGTATTTGCTCTTGAAGCAGGTGAGGATTTAGCAGAGCGCACAATCGAAGCTATCGAAGCGTTTTATCATCAACTTGATGTCGCAACTAAGCTCGAAAACTATGGTGAGAGCCGTGAACAAGCTATCGATGCCATCATTGATCAACTAAACAAACACGGCATGACTGTTTTAGGTGAAAACCAGGCGATCACACTTGAACGTAGCCGAGAAATCTTAGAGTTAGCTGTCTCATAACTGCAACAATTCTTCACTGCCCTTCCTAGGGTTTAACGGTATTGTGACTTAACAGTCACAATACCGTTTTTTTATGCTATTTTGTAAGCCACATCACGTTCAAAACGAGGAGGCTTCTAAAAACAACGATTCCCTCCAGACAAAAAATCGGCCGTGTTGGTTAGTAAAGAGACAACTGTCCAGCTTTACACAAATAAAAATAATTGAGATCAAAGAACGAGTTAACTCGTTAATTAAGTTTTGATTTGTTGTAGTGATGTACTACATAATTTTGTCTGTTCGAGAAAACACTTTATGTGGCTAGTTGTTGTCGTATTAGCATTCATACATATCATCAGTATCCGTAAAGGCTCTAAATGGCTCTTTTACGTTTCTAAACCATTACCAGTGCTCTGTATGCTTGGTATTTTAATTCAGTCCCCGGCTTACCCAATGCCATATGCGCATTGGATTTTGATTGGCTTATCGCTCTCGTTGCTTGGTGACGTGTTATTAATGCTACCTAGAGACAAGTTCATTACAGGATTAGTGCTCTTTTGCTCTGCCCATCTCTCCTATAGTTATGGTTTTGCCATCATGTCAGCGTGGCATTTTACACCTTGGCTCCCAATTGCCTTGTTCGGACTCGGTATATGCGTCTACTGGTTGTTCCGACCGGATCTCGGTAAAGAGAAACGGCCAGTTGCCAGTTATATATTGGTACTGATGACTATGTGCTGGGCTTCGATCGAGTATTATTTGAGTGGGAAAACACAATCCTCCTCCTTTGCAGTGCTCGGAAGCTTTATCTTTATTATCTCTGGCATCGTATTGGCTTTCGAACGCTTTGGAGGACGGTCAATATTTTCACGACAAGTTGTCATGGTGACCTACTATTCTGCACAGACATTAATGGTTATGTCTGTTGTTGCGATTGTTGTTCGTTATCCGTATCTCGTTGAACTGAGTTAGTCATACTCTAGACTGCACCAACATTAAAGAAACATGGATGTATCTTGTAAGCGATCTGAATAGAGTCTTAAAATCATCGCCTAAACATTAGCTTATTCTTAATGAAATTACGCGCACAACTTGCTATTGTAAAAGGATATTTTTCCGTTATAGCGTGCCCCTTTGAAAGAGAATACTCCCGTCGTTGAGTTTAGCGACGTAAATAAGTGGTATGGCGATTACCACGCTCTAAAAGACATCAACTTCTCCGTGCATTCTGGCGAGATCGTCGTGGTGTGTGGCCCTTCAGGTTCCGGAAAATCAACGCTCATTCGTTGCATCAATCATCTTGAATCGATTCAAGAAGGCCAGCTTCATGTGTTCGACCAGCCTTCTCACGCAAAATCTCTCAAGCCCGGTAAAATCGGCATGGTGTTCCAACACTTTCACCTTTTTCCTCACTTGACTGTACTGGAAAACCTCACCTTAGCGCCGATTCGCACACTCAAATTATCAAAACAAGAAGCTGAAAAACGCGCAAAACATTACCTAAAGCGAGTCAATATTGAAGAGCAAGCGAGTAAGTATCCAATCCAGCTTTCTGGCGGTCAGCAGCAACGCGTCGCGATTGCCCGCTCCTTGTGTATGGAACCGGATTTACTCCTGTTTGACGAGCCAACTTCAGCGCTTGATCCGGAAATGATCAACGAAGTGTTGAATGTCATGGTTGAGCTGGCTCAAAGCGGAATGACGATGATTTGCGTCACGCATGAAATGGGATTTGCCAAAAAAGTAGCGAACCGCGTGGTATTTATGGACGAAGGCCAAATCGTGGAAATGAACTCTCCAGTCGCCTTATTTGAGACACCACAGCATCCACGAACCCAAGCATTTTTGAACCAAATTTTAAGTTACTGATGATAGTTCGCGTAATCAAACCTGTCCTTCAAGCTTTACTGCAAATGACGCTCCTCTTCATCGCGATTGTGTGGGTGTTGGACTCTGGTGCCGACGCTATGGGCTATCAATGGCAATGGGAGCGCGTACCTGATTACATCGCTTTTTATGAAGATGGCGAATGGTGGCCGGCAGAACTTATTGATGGGCTATTGGTCACGCTTAACATCTCGGCTATTAGTCTATTTTTTACCTTAGTATTAGGGTTGGTTACCGCGTTACTAAGGCTTAGCGATTCGAAAGTCGGCAATGTTATTGGTACCACTTATGTCGAAGTAATACGTAACACGCCGTTGTTGGTGCAAATCTATTTACTCTACTTCGTGTTTGGCCCCGTGATTGGTTTGGACCGATTCAGTACCGCCGTTTTGGCATTATCCCTTTTCCAAGGTGCCTACACCGCGGAAATATTCCGTGTAGGTTTAAACAGTATTCCTAAAGGGCAATTCGAAGCAGCACAAACTCTCGGACTATCACCGTTTTACACCTACAAAGACGTAATTTTTCCTCAGGTTTTACAGCGCACATTACCGCCATTAACCAATGAAGTGGTTTCTTTGATCAAAAACTCTTCCATTGTAAGCGTGATGGCGATTTTTGATCTAACAACACAGGCACGCAACATCGTCTCAGAGACGGCGATGCCGTTTGAAATTTGGTTTACCGTGGCAGCAATTTATCTTGCTCTCACTCTGTCACTTTCTGGCTTGTCTGCATGGCTAGAACACAAACTCGGAGCCAGATGGCGCAAATTATAAGGAGATAACATGAAGTTATTCAAAGCGACCATTACTGCATTATTAGGGCTAGCCATCGCTATGCCTACTCTCGCGAAAGAAGGTGTTGCCACACCCAATGTAGATCAAATCAAAGAACGAGGCACTTTGCGCGTTGGTATGTCAACATTTGTACCTTGGGCAATGCGTAACAAGCAAGGTGAGTTAATCGGTTTTGAAATCGATGTTGCCAAACGCTTAGCACAAGATTCAGGTTTGAAAGTGGAATTCGTACCGACTGCATGGGATGGCATTATTCCCGCATTACTGGCGAAAAAGTTCGACGTGATCATTGGTGGCATGTCTGTTACGCCTGAACGCTCCAAAAGCGTCTTGTTTACTGAGCCCTACTCGCACTCAGGCGTTCAAGTAGCAGCAAACAAAGAACTCGCCTCTGGTTTTAGCGAATTTTCGGATTTTGATTCACGACGCGTAAAAATTGCGGCTCGTCGCGGCGCATTCACCGTTCAAGTAGCCAGAGAAACCTTCCCGAAAGCGAAGATCCTGCAATTCGATGACGACGCACAAGCGTTCCAAGAGGTGCTGAATGGTAACGCCCACGCGGTCATTGCTTCTAGCCCAAAACCAGAACATGAGACAGTGAAACACAGCGACAAACTATTCCTTCCATTCTCTGAGCGACTATCACAAGGTAACGAAGCCTTTGCAGTTCGTTTGGGGGAAGAAGATAAAAAGGCCTTTTTCAATAAATGGATTGAAGCAAGAACCCAAGATGGATGGTTAAAACAACGTTATGAATACTGGTTCTCGACATTAGATTGGCAAGATCAAGTCGCGCAAGGCCAGTAATCTTAATGGCTCGTGGACGCCGCGAGCCTATACTCTCCAATCATTCATTTTACTTTTCCATAACTTATCGGAGTCAAATTTTTGGGCGAACACACTACCACTCGCACAGCACCCGCGAAATCCAGCACAGGCTACCTTTTACCGCAATTAAACACACTAGACTGGGTACTACTTGTTATGTGCGGTATCGGTGGTGTTTGGCTGTACCATCGGTCCGCTGTTGGTGTGCATTATTTGTGGCAGTGGAAAGAGGCACTTGAATTACTTTTCACGCCTAGAGCAGATGGTGGTTTGCCCTACTTCTTCCAAGGTTTGATTTCGACGTTAAGGCTCAGTATTTGGGGCATCAGCTTCGCATTAGCGTTTGGCACTTTGTTAGGCTTAGCACGCTTCTCTCGTTCCGTTTGGTTGCGCACACCTGCCAATGCGCTTATCCAGTTAGTGAGAAACATCCCTCCGTTGGTGTTTGTTTTTATTTTCTACTTTTTCATTTCTAACCAATTGATCCCGTTACTCGGTTTGGAAGATCTTCTACGAAACTACAACGGCGAACCAAATGCGCTACAGCGCTTTCTGTTTGGGCCTTCTAACCTTTGGGAAAACCTTGCCTCTGGCGTGTTATGTGTCGGCTTACTCTCTTCTGCCTACATTGCAGAAGTTGTGCGCGGTGGTTTACAAAGTATCGACCAAGGTCAGTGGGAGGCGGCTGACTCATTGGGCTTGTCTCGGTGGGTGAAATACCGATTTGTTATCGCGCCACAGGTGCTTAAATCAATAACACCTGCACTTGCCGGTCAAACCATCTCTTTGGTGAAAGACACCTCTATTGTTTCACTGATTTCGATACAAGAAATGACGTTTGTTGGGACAGAGATGGCAAATTCATCAGGGTATATATTTGAAATTTGGTTGATTGTCGGCCTCGCTTACTTCTTAATTTGTTTTGGTCTGTCACTTATTTTTCGCCATATTGAAGCAAAATCGGAAGCCATTTCAAATTAACTCAACCGCATATGTAATTAGGCACATTTGATTCATCAAATCAGAATTGCACCCTGTTACATTGGCAAGATGCTAAATTTTCGGCGTTTTTCATGGAGTTAAAGAATCAATCCGACTACGAGCGATACATAAAACAAGATAATCTTGGTGAATATTACGTAGTTCTCAATCAATTCACTTTTCACAGTGTTTATCAGCCAATTTTTGATAGACGCCAACGTATTATTGGTATGGAAGCCTTACTGCGTATTCGTGGCATTGATGGTTCCCTAATTCGTCCTGACGTGTTTCTGGCCAATAATGGTCTTGATCCCTACTTTCGCTTATGTGTAGAGTTTTTATCCAGAGCAATGCACATTAGAAATTTTGCACGCTATTTCGCAGGGACACCGATCAAACTGTTTCTTAACGTCATGCCTCAAACGCTACTCACACTAACCAAAGACATGGGCTTTAAAGATAACGGCCTGCTTTACAAACGCCTTTCCGAACTTGGTATGAGCCCAACAGACGTAGTTTTTGAAGTAGTCGAAGAGTCATGCGGAAATACGGATTTATTAATCAAAGCCGTACAGTTAATGAAAGCGAATGGTTTTATCTTTGCTATCGATGATTTTGGCGCCCAACATTCTGACATCGCACGTGTTCAGCAGCTCTGCCCTGACATCATCAAAATCGATCGTTCTTATTTGCTAGACTACTGCGCCGGAGAAACCTTTTCCATACATAGCGCCGTTGATCTAGCGGATCATATGGGAGCAAAAGTCATTATAGAAGGGGTTGAAGAAGACGGGCAGCTACAAGCTATGTATCAACTTAATTTGGATTATTACCAAGGCTTTTACTTAGGAAAGCCTTGCGCCATTCATCACTGGACAGATAGCCTAAACATCGAGACGACAGTGCATTAACACTGCCCACTTACAGCACAGTGAAACCAAAAAAGCGCCGATATAATATGCTCGGCGCTTTTTAGTTTTACTCAGATGTCACTTATTTAGTTAAGCGTTCATTTCCCTAGAAAAAATCAATAGAATTACGTCCGCTCTTCGGATCACGAGTCGCTTGCGGTTTGTCTTCTTTTTTGCCTTTCTTAGCAGACTGAGACAACGCTTCTTTCTGCGCTTTACGCTCTTTATGTGCCGCTTTACGGCCTGTTGATTTAGGCCCAGAAGCTTTAGGTGACTTACTTTGACGAGACTTATCTTTACGAGAAGACTGCGCTTCTTTTTTCGCTTTCTTTTCTGCTTTTTGCTCTGCCGTTTCAGGTTCGGTTACTGGCGCATCGCAAACCACAACATAATATTCCTGGTTAAACTCAAAAAAGTCACCATCATACATCTTGCGGCGCTTACGTGTTTCTAGTTCACCATTCACCGCGACGTAGCCTTCCTCGATGATATGTTTTGCTTCGCCGCCACCGCTGACCAAGTTTGCGATCTTAAAAAGCTTGTACAGTTCGATTGGATGCGCATCAACATCGATGCCAATCGCTTCGATCTCAATCTCTTCGCCTTCTAAATACTCTTCGTGGTCGTAATCTTGGGTCATGTTACTTACTCTTACTATTTAATGCCCTGAAGTTTAAACGCAATGCTTAAAAATAGAAACCTCTGGCGATGTTCAATCACCGATTCGCCTTGGCATTTGAGCACCTCTTAACCCATTTAACTTGTCGCTCGTTAGCTTGTATACCGATGCGTAGCTCAAACGAAGCTGCAATTACGCAACCTGAAGGTATATACTCTCTAAGTTATTGTTGAAAAGAGCGAATACTTTGTCTCAACCAAGTAGAATTACCTTTGTCACTGCGAACTTGTTTAATTTTGTCGCACCGCCTAACGCCTACTATGATTTCGAGAACATATACTCGTTAGAGCAATGGCGAGACAAACTTTCGTGGACGCAACGTCAAGTTGAAAAACTGGAAGGCGACGTGATTGGCTTACAAGAAGTGTTCAGTATCGAGAAGACCCAGGCATTCTTTTCAACCATCGGCTACCCCTACTTTGCGACCGTTGACACCCCACATGTTGAGGATGAGTACATTTACTCAAGCCCTGTTGTGGCAATCGCCTCTCGGTTTCCAATAGAAAAAGTACAAGCGGTAGAGTTTGACTTAGCAACGCTTGAGCCTTTTGGAGTAAGTGTTGCTCCAGAGTTCAGTCGCAAACCTATCTATGCCCAAGTAATACATCCTGTACTTGGTCATATCGCCGTTTACGTAACGCACCTGAAATCTCAACGCCCGGCCGACTCAGAACAACCAGAAACGTCTAGCACGATTATTGGGCGCTGGTTATCCACCCAGCAAAGAGGCTGGGAAGCAGCGATGTTAAGAGACGCGATGCAAAAGAGGTATCGAAAAGAACCAATGCCGACAGTGTTAATGGGCGATATGAATCAACCTATCACTCCTATCAGCGTTAACAGCGCATTGGTATCCAATACTGGTGACAGCGTCACTGAATTACAACTCAAAGATGGTTGGTTATTGCAAAGTGACACCCTGAAGGATGAACGCCCAGCCACGCACTATCATTTTTCCACTGGGAATGTACTCGACTATATCTTGCTCTCACAAGAGTTTGACACCTTATCAGATATATCGGTTGCCGAGGTTGTTGACTATCAAGTGTCTAACCAACATCTGATCAACCCGATTTATGACAGAGATAAAAACGCCAGCGACCACGCATTTGTGGCGCTGACGGCTGAAGTAAAGCTTTGAGCAACCTATTTAGTTACTTAGTGACGTTTCACAATTTTACGCGGGATAAGTTCTACGCCAGGCTTGTAACGCTTAGCGGAAGCATTGAGTGCTAACTCCATTGCGCTGTCCGCGATCAACTCAAACTGTTGAGGCAAAGAGTTGATTTTCACAGGCAAAAAGTCCAGCAGTCGATTATCACCAAATGTCGCTAAACGCACCTTTCCCATCAGTTCTGGTTTTTCTAGCATTACATCCAACACACCTTCTAATAGTGTGTATGACGTTGTAACAATGGCATCTGGCAATGCGTTCTCTGTTAACCAACTCTCTAAGACTTTCTTGCCTTCTTCCCGGGAGAAGTGTTGTCCATAACCCACTGTTGCCGTTTTGCCACCTTGTTGAGAAGCAGATAGAAAACCGAGCTCACGCTCTTTTGAGACTTGAAGATCTTGCAATGCACCGATTAAGCCAATGGACTTAATATCTTCGGACAGTACTGACTGAGTGAGTTCAAGTGCGGCGTCAAAATCTTCGCTGATGACACAACAAAAGTGCTCATCATCCATTGGACGGTCTAGCGCGATAACTGGCGTACCAGAATTTTGCAACTTAAGATAATACTCGTTTGCAGTGGGCATACCACTTGCCACAAACAACGCATCAATACGACGACTGACTAATGCTTCCGCCACCTTTTGCTCTGTATCAGGATCATCATCAGAGCAGCCAATCAAAATTTGGTACCCCGCTTTCCGGGAGTTTTGCTCTATCAGTTTTGCAAGACGCGCATAACTGGTGTTCTCTAAGTCTGGGATGATAAGCCCAAATGAGCGTGAATTACCTGCCCGCAAGGAAGACGCCGCATGATCTGGCTTATAATTGTACTCTTCTACAACGGCCATCACCTTTTTCTGAGTCTTCTCGCTGATGCGGTATTTCTGCGCTTTTCCGTTAATCACATAGCTTGCAGTTGTCTTAGAAACACCCGCTAATTTGGCTATTTCATCCAGTGTCATATTCTAAACCTTATTCTGTGCGCGCGATCATATTAATACATCAACGATCTTTCGATAAGTTGAATTATAAGCTGAACCGATTCAGTATAAAAGCTGAAAGGATTCAGCAAAACTTAAAAATTGACGTAAATCACCCGAACACGCAACAAACCAATTTGTGAGCTAGGCTATAGGACAGCGGCAAAGGCTCGTTTGTTAACGTCAGTTTTTAAAACAGTTTTTCTGAGTCTTTTAAAAAATTTACCAACAAGCTGAATCGATTTAGCTTGAAATATAAAAGGTTTGAGGAGTGATAAGCGCTCAGAAGAAGCGGCGTTCAACTTCTCACACAGAATACATTTTTAAATTGATACCTTAAGGCTGGAGAAGCACCATGCTTAAGCTAAATAAGAACGACATTACCCTCTCGCAATCAGCGACAGATAAGTTTGAAGCAATAAAGAGTATTGCTCATAGCCTGACTGATAAAGGCCTAGTTGAGCAAGGTTACGTTGAAGGCATGCTAAACCGTGAAAACCAAAACTCTACGTTTTTGGGGAACGGTATTGCCATACCGCACGGTACAACCGACACTCGTGCAATGGTGAAAACAACGGGTGTTGCTGTGCACCACTTCCCACAAGGTGTCGACTGGGGTGATGGCAATACTGTGTTCGTCGCTATCGGTATCGCAGCTAAATCTGATGAGCACCTTGGCATTCTTAAACAGCTCACCAAAGTGCTAGGCGCAGATGGCGTAGAAGAGCGTCTGCGTAATGCAAAAAATGAAGACGAAATCATCGCCCTACTGCACGGTGATGTTCAGCTTGAAGCAGACTTTGACGCTTCTTTAATTCAACTGATGTTCCCTGCGAGCGACATGCTACAGATGAGTGCTGTTGCTGGTGGTCTGTTGAAAAATACGGGATGTGCTGATAACGAATTCGTTGCAGATCTCGTTACCAAACAACCAACTCACTTAGGTAACGGCCTGTGGTTAATTGGCAGTGACAAACATGTCACTCGCACAGGTGTGTCATTTGTCTCGACGGCAAACGACTGCGAATATGAAGGTCAAAAAGTGCGTGCACTTGTCGCGTTCGCGGCATGTAACAATGCTCACCAACCTATCCTAAAAACGCTTTCTAATATTGTGTTTAACAATGAACACGGCAAGCTTTTAGATGCATCAGTAGAACAGATTCTTGCTTTGTTCAAAGGTGAAGAAGTCACAGCTGCATCTTCAGAAGAAGGCAATACCGCTGTATTTAAAATCAAAAACTCTCACGGCCTACATGCTCGTCCGGGGGCAATGTTAGTCGCAGAAGCGAAAAAGTTTGAATCCACTATACGTGTTTCCAACCTAGACGGAGATGGAAAAGCAGTAAACGCGAAGAGCCTAATGAAAGTCATCGCGCTGGGCGTTAAGCACGGTCACCAACTTCAATTTACAGCAGAAGGCCCTGATGCCCCGCAAGCCTTGGAGTCTATCGGAAATGCAATCGCTTCTGGCCTTGGTGAAGGTTAAGGACCCGATATGACAAACAAAACAAATAAGGTTGTCACTATTACGCTCAACCCGGCATTGGATTTAACAGGTTCAGTAAATGAACTAAACGTTGGTTCCGTGAGCTTAGTACAGCAAAGCAATCTCCACGCGGCTGGTAAAGGCGTAAACGTAGCGAAAGTATTGAGCGATTTAGGCGCAGACGTCACGGTTACCGGCTTTCTCGGTAAAGATAACCCTGAGCTATTTCATCAGCTTTTCAATGACATCAACGTTAAGAATGAATTTGTGGAAGTAAAGGGTGCCACTCGTATCAACGTTAAGCTGGTTGATGCCAATGGCAACGTCAGTGATATCAACTTCCCTGGCGTTCAAGTAGCGGCCGACGAAATTACTCGCTTTGAGGAGACACTATTTCGTCTAGCGGAGACGCATGATTACTTTGTACTTGCAGGTAGCTTACCTGGAGGCGTAACCGCCGAACAATGCGCTGCATGGATAGAAGCACTGCATCAACAAGGCAAAAAGGTGTTGTTCGACAGTAGCAAAGCCGCATTGAAGTCAGGTATTGAGGCTCACCCATGGTTGATTAAGCCTAACGATGAAGAACTTGGTGATTTTGTTGGCGAACATCTAGCAACACCTGAACAATGCCAAGCTGCAGCGCAAACACTGAGCGACAAAGGCATAGAAAACATCGTGGTTTCTATGGGACCTGACGGTGTTATGTGGCTCAACCAAGGCGAATGGCTTAGTGCAAAACCGCCTCGAATGAATGTAGTGAGCACCGTTGGCGCAGGCGATACGCTGGTCGCTGGCTTGTGTTGGGGCCACATGCAACTGATGCCTAAAAACGATTTATTGCGCTTCGCTACGGCACTTTCTGCTTTGGCAGTTAGTCAAGTTGGCGTAGGGCTAACCAGTCAGGAAGAACTGGAAAATATCAAGCGACAAACTGAAGTTAGCGCGCTTTACCCTATTACAAACTTAGAACAAAACTAAGGAACAGAAGGTTATCGTATGAATATTGCCATTATTACTGCCTGTCCGAGCGGTGTAGCAAATAGCATCCTTGCGGCAGGATTACTAGAACAAGCCGCCGCAAAATTAAACTGGAATGCCAAAATAGAATGTCAATCAAGTGTGGTTGAACCAACACTATTGACGGAAGCTGACGTTGAACAAGCAGAAGTCATTGTCATTGCGGCAAATACTAGCGTCGACACTTCTCGTTTTGTAGGAAAAAAGGTTTACCAAGCGGAAATTAGCGAAGTAGCAAAAGACGCAACTGCGTTTCTCCAGCAAGCGGTTGAAAACGCCACTTTACTTGAAAAAGCAACCACACTTGCAGCCCCTATCACTACAGATACAACATCAGCATCAAAGAAGATTGTTGCAATCACGGCATGCCCTACTGGCGTTGCGCATACCTTTATGGCGGCAGAAGCTTTAGAAGAAGAAGGCAAGCGTCGTGGCCATCAAATCAAGGTGGAAACTCGTGGTTCA
This sequence comes from Vibrio sp. Vb0349, assembly GCF_033338975.1. NCBI lineage: Bacteria > Pseudomonadati > Pseudomonadota > Gammaproteobacteria > Vibrionales > Vibrionaceae > Vibrio > Vibrio sp. Vb0349. The sequence continues at coordinate 244,382 of NZ_JAWOTS010000003.1, forward strand.
GTTGGCGCTAAAAACCAACTGACTGAGCAAGAAATTGCAGATGCCGATCTGGTGATCATTGCTGCGGATATTGAAGTGCCACTTGATCGCTTTAACGGCAAAAAGATGTACCGCACGAAAACAGGCCCAGCTCTGAAAAAAACAGCCGAAGAGATGGACAAAGCATTCGAGCAAGCCACGATTTACCAACATTCAGGTTCTGCAAATTCTGCTTCGGCAGCAGACGAGAAGAAAGGCGCTTACAAACACTTGATGACAGGGGTATCGCACATGCTGCCTGTGGTTGTCGCTGGTGGTTTGATCATCGCCCTATCGTTCGTGTTTGGTATTGAAGCATTTAAAGAAGAAGGCACACTAGCAGCAGCCTTGATGAACATTGGTGGTGGCTCTGCATTCGCATTGATGATTCCTGTACTTGCTGGCTATATTGCGTTTTCAATCGCTGACCGTCCTGGTCTCGCTCCTGGTCTTGTTGGTGGTATGCTAGCAAGTTCTACTGGCGCAGGTTTCCTTGGCGGTATCGCGGCTGGTTTCATTGCTGGTTACGCAGCGAAACTCCTCGCAGATAAGGTGAAACTGCCACAATCGATGGAGGCGCTTAAACCGATTCTGATCATTCCATTTGTGGCAACATTGTTCACTGGTCTTGTGATGATCTACATCGTAGGCGGCCCAGTTTCAGGCATCATGAACGGCCTGACTGACTTCCTAAACAACATGGGTTCTGACAGTGCAGTACTACTGGGTATTATCCTTGGCGCAATGATGTGTTTCGACCTAGGAGGCCCGGTAAACAAAGCCGCTTACGCATTTGGTGTTGGCCTTCTGGCTTCACAAACTTACGCGCCAATGGCGGCAATCATGGCCGCAGGTATGGTTCCTGCGCTAGGTATGGGTTTAGCGACCTTCATTGCGAAGAACAAATTTGAACAAAATGAACGTGAGGCAGGTAAAGCATCATTTGTCTTGGGCCTTTGTTTCATCTCTGAAGGCGCAATTCCATTTGCTGCGAAAGATCCAATGCGCGTGATTCCATCTTGTATGGCAGGTGGCGCACTTACTGGTGCCCTATCGATGCTATTCGGTGCGAAATTAATGGCACCACACGGCGGTCTATTCGTGCTGCTAATTCCTAACGCAATTTCACCAGTATTAATGTATTTAGTGGCTATTGCAGCAGGTACAGCGGTAACTGGCTTTACTTACGCATTCTTAAAAAGCAAAGCAGAAGCGAAACAAGAAGTCGCAGCTTAATTAGAGCGACTCCGGTTAACAATGCCACCCTCGAATTTGGCATTTAGCACCTCCCTTTAATTCCGGTTAAGGGAGGTGTTTTTTATTCCGCAGCCGGAACGGCTACAATGTCTACTTCCCCACTGCTCATATCCACCGTTGCTTGATAAGCGCTATGCGGGTCACCGTAGTGCTTGAAGGTAAAGTGGTAAACGTTAGCTGGCGTCCACAAGGTTTTTGACTCTGCGGGCAGAATGTCATAGCCGTCTTGCTGATAAAGCTCTGTCGCCATTACATTTGCGATTGCCGCCTGCTGGTTAGCGTCTCGATCCACCTTTGGCTCTAGTGACGGGTTACTTGGATAAGACTCACCGTTGTAACTCATGAGTCGATATGAGCCATTACTCCAAACGATAAAGTCCTGCCAACCATTACTGTAACTGTCGGCTAGTACAATAGGCGTGCGAGTTACCGACATTCGATTAATAACGTTTCCCTCATTATCAAACATATATGCAGAGCAGCCACCACTACCACAGAAATAGCGATCTTGAAGCAACACTATGTGTTCTGCCTTTCCGTCGCTGTTTAGGTCGGCGCTACCCGATAGATAACGTAGATTGTCTTGCTCGAGCGACAGCCCTTCAGGGGCTAAAACCTTACTATCAATCCAACTGGAAATTACTTCAGCACTAACACTGTTGACTTTAGGGGCAGGTTGTTTGGTTTCTGTCGGCATGCTATCCGTCGCGGTGCAGCCAACCAAGGTGAAAGAACCAACGAAGAAGAGTCCGTTTAATATGCGCTTATTCATGTAATCTCAATCTTTGATGTGTCGTTACATCAGTATACGCATGATTTGCATTGTAATCGTAAGAAAATCATTAAAATCAAGCAAATGAATGGTTTGGTATATATTAGTAAGATCAAAAAAGCCCCGAAGAAAACCTTCAGGGCTAGGCAGGAAGCTGGCAAATAGCCAGGAGTCCCTATGCAGTGGTCGGTTTTACCCTAAACAGAATTGCAAACATCACTGGCACCACTATCAGTGTCAGTACAGTAGCAAAACCAAGACCTGCCATAATCGTTATTGCCATCGAGCCAAAGAAGGCGTCGAAGACCAGTGGAATCATCCCCAAGATAGTTGTTAGTGCCGCCATACTTACCGGACGAACGCGGCTTATCGCACTATCAACAATCGCGAGGTAAGGATCTTTACCAGACTCCAACTCAAGGTTAATTTGGTCAAGCAACACAATACCGTTTTTCAAAATCATGCCACTTAGGCTTAACAAACCAAGGAATGCTGTAAAACTGAACGGCATGTTCGTGGTAAGCAAACCAAAAGCAACGCCAATGATCGCTAACGGAACGGTGAACCAAATGACCAACGGCTTTTTGATTGAGTTAAACAGTAAAATAGTAATGATGAACATCAACAAGTAACCCATCGGCAATGAACCGAATAGGCCTTCTTGTGCATCTTTGGATGATTCGTACTCACCACCCCATGTGATTTCGTACCCTTCTGGAACATGCAATGCCATCACTTTAGGCTGTACACGAGCAAATAAGCTTGCTGCCGTGTCGTCACTCAACACATCATGGTCCGCGAGAACGGTTAACGTACGCTTACGGTCACGACGCTGAATTAGCGGCTCACTCCAATCCAGTTGAACGCCATCAATCACTTGATCAACCGGAATATACGTTTGCAACGAAGGACTCCAAATGGTCACGTTTTGTAGTGATTCAAAATCTACGCGTTCTTCTTCAGGAAGGCGTGTCATAATTGGCAACGTATGTGTACCATCACGCAAGTAACCTAAGGTGCTACCACCAAACGCCATTTGCAGTGTGCTTGAAAGATCTTCTTTCGAAATACCTAAGCGACGAGCTTTAGACTCATTGAAAACGGGTACAAGTTCCTTGGTGCGCTCTCGCCAATCGTGACGAATGTTTCGGGCACCAGGATCGGTATGAAGGATGTCTTCAACTTGCACCGCCAAGTCACGTAAAACTTGTGGATCAGGGCCAGTAATACGCGCTTCGATCTTAGACGCTGGTGATGGACCAAATTCCATCAATTTAAACTGGAACGTAGGCGCATCAAATGTTTTCGCCAGATTATCATCTAACTTATGCAGTAAACCAAACATTTTCTCACGATCAGTCGCGCGAACTTGGAACTGAGCGTACGCTTCGTAACTTTTTTCTGGTTGATAGGTTAAAGCAAAACGCTGTAGGCCCTGCCCAATCGAAGCAGAAACAAAGTCAATATCATCTTGCTGACGAATGTAGCTTTCGACCTCTTCAGCTTTTTTGATCGTTTCACGGATGTCAGTACCCTCTGGCATCCACATATCCACGTAGAACATCGGCGTATTCGATGGTGGGAAGAACTGCTGTTTTACATTACCAAATGCCACGACAGCACCCACTAATAGCGCCACCATGCCAGCAACGGTAAGCCAGCGGAATCGCAATGCAAATTTCAGCGATGCCCCAAATACGACAAACAACCAGCCTTTATAAGGATCATCTTCGCTAGTACCCTGCTCTTTGTTTTCCTCTTTCAACAAAAGATCGGCAAGGAAAGGCGTCAGTGTAATAGCGGTAATCCAGCTTAAAAATAATGAGAAACACAGCACCCAGAATAGAGAGCCCATGAACTCGCCTGTCGCATCTTGCGACAAGCCGATAGGTGCAAAAGCCGTAATTGCAATAACAGTTGCGCCCAGCAAAGGCCATTGTGTTTGCTTTACAATATCGACAGCCGCTTGAACTTTGGTACGCCCTTTCTTTAGGCCAACCAATATGCCTTCCACGACAACAATCGCGTTATCAACCAGCATACCCAAGGCAATAATTAACGCGCCAAGAGAAATACGATGCAGTTCGATGTTGTTGTAATTCATCAAAATGAAGGTACCAAATACCGTCAATAACAACACAACTCCAATGATGACACCACTGCGTAAACCCATAGTAAACAGCAACACAATGATTACGATCGCCACTGCCTCCGCTAGACTAATTACAAACGCTTTAACAGATTCATCCACCTCATTGGCTTGGTTGTAAAAGTAGTTCATATCGATGCCAGCAGGCTTGATAGACTCAAGGCTCGCGAGCTCCGCATCCAAACGTTCACCAACCTCAACCACGTTCACACCCGATGCAAACGAGATACCGATATTAATCGCTTTTTGACCGTTAAAGAGTACGACGTTGCTTGGCTTCTCTTGAATACCGCGAGAAATCGTTGCTACGTCTTTTAGACGAATTAGATTTCCTGTGTCACGGCCATGAATGATCAGATTTTCTAGTGCTTCTACAGTGTTTAAGGTGCCGCTTGGGCGAATAACAAGGCTTTCGCCATTGACCATCACTTCACCTGCTGAAACCACATTGTTTTGCTGGTTCAACAAGCTCGAAACCACATTCATGTCTAAGTTCAGTGCAGCAAGGCGATCAAGTGAGATCTCAACGAATAGCATTTCTTGCTGATCGCCCGTGATGTCTACCTTACCAACACCATCAACAAGCTCGATTTCACGGGTCAGGTAATCCGCATAACGTTTCAGCTCTACATAGTCGTAATCGTCACCAGTGAGCATTAACATCACGCCATAAACGTCACCGAAATCATCAATGATCTGTAAAGACTGAACACCTTGAGGCAATGATGGTCGTAAATCATTAATTTTACGGCGCATTTCATCCCAAATTTGCGGCAGTTCATCAGGACCATAGTCCATTTCCATGCTCACCGTTATTTGAGACATACCATTAGAAGACGTAGAGGTAATTTTGTCGATATAAGGGAGTTTTCGAATCTCTTTTTCTAGAGGATACGTCAGCTCTTCTTCAACTTCTTTTGACGTCGCGCCAGGGTATGTTGAGATGATCATGGCATCTTTGATCGTAAATGCCGGGTCTTCTAATCGTCCAAGCTCCAAAAATGACGTTAAACCACCAACAGCAAGGATAATAATGAACAACCAGCTGATGACTTTGTTTTTTATTGAATACTCAGCAATGTTCATTATTGGTTATTCTCCACAACATCCACATGTTTACCTTCGCGTAATTTACGCAGATTTGAATTAATCAGAATATCGCCCTGGCTAACACCTGACGACACAATGGCTCCATTGCCATTCACTTGAGAAATCATGACAGGCACCCGTGTGACAATGTCACCTTCTTTTTTCCACACAAAGAACTCATTCCCTTCACTGCCTGCTTGAAGCGCCGTGACAGGAACACTGTAACCATCAATAGAGGTAATGCCCGCCTTCACCATATCGACCAAAACGCTTACGCTGGTTCCCGGCAATATCTCTGTTTTTGGCTGTGGCATCGTCAAGTACATTTCGTAGGTTTGAGTTTCAGCGTTGGGTTCACTTGTGTGCTCTAAATAGTCCAAAGCAAATCTGCCATCGATGCCGGAGAAGGTTGCTCTAGGCTTGTAGCTCATGCTGTCTGAGTTTGGGTCTACCATCGCTAAAACATTGTCGGAAAGCTCAATGCGCACGTAAACCAAATCGTTTTGGTATAGGTTTAACACGGGTTCACCAATTGCCACACGCTCAAAACGTTCTTTGAAAACATCAGATACTTTACCGGCGAAAGGGGCGAATAAACGGGTGTAATTCAATTGATTGGTCGCGTTATAGAAAGTAGCCTCAGCTAGCTCTTTATTGGCGGTTAGCTCATCAAGTTCCGCTTTTGAAATCATTTGACGTGCATGCAAGTCTTCACCGCGTTTAAGCTGACGAATTGCAAGTGTGTATTGTGCTTCTGCGTCATTCACGGCTTGCTTCTCTTTGCTATCATCTAGCTTTGCGATCATTTGCCCCTGCTTAACAACGTCACCCGCTTTAACCAATACGTGCTGAACTTCCCCAGCGCGGCGAAATGCCATTGGCGTTTGCTCTGCAGGCACTACTATGCCTTTGAACGCGCGATGTTGACTTTGTACTGGTGCATCCACCGAGATAGTCGACACAAAAAGTGGCTGCTCGACGATAGCTTGGTTTTCATTTTTGCACCCTGTTAAAACTGCAAGTGCAATCGCAGAGATCGTAAGTAGAGAATGTTTCATTAAATGCCTCCCTCACGAACCCAAGCTTTCACCACTTGTCCTTCAACCAGTCTCTCAACACCAGCAATAACAACGTAATCATTGTTATCAAGCCCGGCTTTCACACCACCTGCTGCATCAAGTGAAACTGTGACTTTATTGACCTGCTGCGTGTTTCTGTCCATTACCCAAACTTCACCTTGCGTCCCATTTTTGTTAACCCAAGCAGACTGAGGTAACGTCATCGCGTCCGATACATGTTGTTTAGCAATGTGTACCTGCCCTGTCATACCTGTCAGCAAATTGCGATCTTCTGGTCGAGTGATGGTCACGATCGCCTCATAACTATTGGTATCGATGTTTGGCTGCGTCGAAATTTCTTTAAATTGCCCAGGAATACGTTTTCCTGGCTCGCTATCCATCGTCACCCACATATCGGAGTTTTGCAGTGACTCAAGTGATACGGATTCCGCATAACTTACAGGCAAGGTGAACGACACATCCAACGTCGTGTTATCAATGAGATTCAAGATCTCCTGCTTCTCTGCTACTACTTGAAACGGGTTGACATAGGTATATGACACTATGCCATCAAACGGTGCATGAATTTTGGTATAGCTCAAATCGGTTTTAGCTTGTTCGTAGTTCGCCAATGCCGCTTTATATTGAGTTTCTTTCTGATCGTACTCATCAGTACTAATGAGTTTTTTTCCGTAAAGGTTTTTCGCGCGGTCCCATTGTGTTTTCGCTAACGCGTACTGCGCTTGAGCGGCATCTAACGCAAGCTGAAGATCTTTAGGGTCTAACGTTGCGAGCACTTCACCTTTTTGGACCTTTTGACCCATGCGTACACGTAATTCATCTACCTCTCCACCAACCTGAAAAGAAAGCTGCGCGCGATGTGTTGCATCAATACGCGCTAAAAAGGCGTGCGAGTCTTCAAGTTCTAGGTCTTTCACCGCCAGTAATTTTACAGGTTTGATTAAAGGTTCAGACGGCTCAGAAATGGCTTTATTACACCCAGTTAGCATTCCAGAAAGACTTAATGTCACCACTGCGCCAACTAAAGTGCGCTTTAAATATTGTTTTCGCACCCGCTTTCTCCGTAGGTTTTATATATTACACAGCCGTGCAGTATAAGCAGAATTTGAAATTGATCAACATATTTTCCAGGTGGATAGCAAATTAATTAGTCAAAGCGTTCGGTTTCTGGTAAAAGTAAGCGCGTGATTAATATTCGGGAAAATTCGAACTATGAATGAAAGAAAGCAGGGGCGTAGAAGTGCTGAAGCAGCAGAACAAACTAAGTGTCTGATCCTTAAAGTGGCAGCAGATATGTTTTGTGAACTTGGTTACGAGCGTGTCTCGCTGCGCAATATCAGTGAAAAGGCTGGTGTTTCACATAGTTTGATCCGTCACCACTTCGGCAGCAAAGAGAAAATCTGGCAAGCGGTTAGCGATGCAATGGACGAGTTCATGCAGTGCTATATGGCTGAACTCATCAATGAAATGCCGGAGAACACACCTTCGAATAGAAAAATTTATCTGTTTATGGTTCGCATGCTAGCATTTGCTCTCGTCAATCCTCATCCAGTACAGATGATCGCCGATGCCATTCGACAAGGCGATGACGGTGCTCTACTGCAGTATTTCTTAAAGTCAAAAGATGAGTTCGCTGCAATATTTACCGGAATTTTCGAGCAGTACAACAGCGAAAACCCTAATGCACAATTTGATCAGTGGGAATCAAAGTGGCAAATGTTGATCTTCGCACATGGTGCTGTCAGTCTCGCGCCAATGATGCAAGAAACATGGCCGGATATTGCAGATAATCGCGAAAAACTGCTGATCAAGCATTGGGAATTGTTTAATACCATTATGGCCTCTCAATTTGGGATCGCAAAAGAAGAGATGATTCATCCGGAAAAGCTTGAAGATATCGTTATTGATATGTGCTGTACTATTGATGAAGCAGTAAACTAAAAGCAAACAAGCGAAAAGAAGACATAAAAATGCCGAGCTACAAAGCTCGGCATTTTTGTTTCAATTCGTTTTAACCACGGTAGTAGCGTTGTGGTACGAACGGCATTTTTTCAACTGTCATTGGTAGCATTTTGCCACGCACTTCAGCGAACACTTCAGTACCAATCGCCGCCAAATCCGCACGAACATACCCCATTGAGACTGGCTTACCTGCATTCGGGCCCGCCGTACCGCTGGTTACAACGCCAATTTTAACGCCGTCAGCATCAAACAGTTCAACACCTTCACGCACTGGCGCTTTGGTTTGACCTACTAGACCCACACGCTTACGCGCCACATCTTTAGTCTCAATCTGTTTAAGAATAATGTCTGCGCCAGGGAAACCACCTTCACGTTCACCACCAATACGACGAACTTTTTGGATACCCCATAGCAAGCTCGCTTCAACGGGTGTTGTTGTTGTGTCTAGGTCATGACCGTATAGACAAAGGCCACACTCAAGACGAAGTGAATCACGAGCACCAAGGCCAATCCATTCAACTTCATTTTCCGCAGTCAGTTTACGTGCTAGCTCTTCCGCTTTGTCAGCAGGAACCGAGATTTCGTAACCGTCTTCGCCTGTATAACCACTACGAGAAACAATACACTCGGCGCCTAAAATATCGACTTTACGAATATCCATGAACAGCATTTCAGAAACTTCTGGTGCAAAACGCGCCAATACAGCCGCCGCTTTAGGGCCTTGGATTGCAAGTAGAGCTCGGTCTTCGATAATTTCTAGCTCAACACCAGATGGTAAATGCGCTTGTAGGTGTGCGATATCTTGCGCTTTACATGCTGCGTTCACAACCACAAACAGATGATCGCCTAGGTTAGCCACCATCAAGTCGTCCATGATGCCGCCCTCTTCATTAGTGAAAAAAGCGTAACGCTGTTTACCAGACTCAAGATCCACAATATCCACTGGAACTAATGTTTCTAGGAACGCAGCTGCACCGTCACCAATTAGGCGAAGCTGTCCCATGTGAGAAACATCAAACAGACCTGCCGCATCACGAGTATGTAAGTGTTCCTTCTTTACGCCTAGAGGATACTGAACAGGCATATCGTAACCCGCGAACGGGACCATTTTGGCACCAACTTCAACGTGAAGTGCGTGTAGTGGTGTTTTCAGTAGTTCTTGAGTCATTTTCGTCTCCATTTAGATAGACCCGAGAATGCTATCGGCATTCGATGTGTTTCCAATAATAAACATGGCTCATTCTATTTTGCACGAACAAGACGTAGATCGACTTGCAAAAGTGTGACTCTTAACATTTTAATCACAACAAATCGTACAAAAAAAGCGCTTTAATGAGTAAGTTCTCATCAAAAAAGCGCTTTTTCATCATAACGACCACCAACAGCAATCGTTTGCTTTCACTATAGGAAATTTACAAGTATTTATCACTATTTGGCTGTCACCCACAAAATGAGCGCATCTTCCTCGCTAACACTGGTCAACATATGTCCCATATTTGCATCGTAATAAACGCTGTCTCCCTCGCTTAAAACAACAGGTTCGTAAAACTCAGAATAGAACATGACCTCACCAGATAAGATAAGTAAAAATTCTTCGCCGTCATGACGAACCCAGTCTTTATATTCATCAAAACTACGAGCTCGAATTTGGCTCTTAAACGGCATCATTTTCTTATTGGAAAGTTGTGTCGCGAGCAGTTCATGTTCATAGGTTTGTGTTGGGTGTGGTTTACCTTCATTCTTCTTGGTAACATCCCTGCGCCCTGTCGCTACCTTTTTTCTAGGTGGCTCAAAGAGTTGTGGCATGTCAATTTGTAAGCCTAGTGCCAATTTTTGCATCGCTTGAAACGTCGGGGAGATCTGCTCATTTTCTATTTTGCTCAGTGTAGATCGAGCAAGCCCGGTTCGCTGACTCGCTTCTTCTAATGTGATACCGAGTTTCGAGCGGATATCCTTAATACGCTGGCCCAGTTTTAACGGCTCGATATTTTGGTCATGTTGCTCTTTTGCCAACGTCATCGATGGGTATTCATCGTAAATACTTTCTGCCATAAATCCCTCTATAGATATCCATATTTTTTGTCTTACTCGCATTGTGCATGAAGCACATAGTGGATAGAAGTCCACCAAGTGAATTAAAGCGTGCTCTTGTTAACAAATTTTGAAATCTTGTTTCCTATAGGAAATTTTTGGTTGATTGTTCCCGTCACAGGCGCTATGTTACCAACTTGTTAGATGTAGAGATGCATATTTCCGTAAGAGATTGGTAAAGGAAACACGCAATCCAACGGAGTTTTTGCCCAAATTTAGGGCCGGATGTTCACTCTGTTCTGCTACGCAGTTCAGCTGTTTTTGAGGACAAATGAACCACAACCGCAAATCATAACTCATCTATTGCGGGTTCATTTTCAGATTTGGAAGGTCAACTACCATGAATAAGAGTTACCCTAACCACAGCTTGGAAAACTTTTTCTCTACCAACCTCTCTGCGACAGATGATGCTGTCTTTGCTGGAATTCAAGCGGAATCCGCTCGCCAAAACGAACAAATCGAACTTATCGCTTCTGAGAACATTGTTTCTAAAGCGGTAATGCAAGCTCAAGGCACATGCCTAACAAACAAATACGCTGAAGGTTACCCAGGTCGCCGTTACTATGGTGGTTGTGAGCACGTAGATACAGTGGAAGCCATTGCTATCGAACGCGCAAAAAAACTTTTCAATTGTGAATACGCAAACGTTCAACCACACTCAGGCGCACAAGCAAACGGCGCAGTAAAGCTGGCACTGCTTCAACCTGGTGACACCATTCTTGGTATGTCTTTAGACGCAGGTGGTCACCTGACGCACGGCGCACGCCCTGCACTTTCTGGTAAATGGTTTAATGCAGTTCAATACGGTGTTGATCGCGAAACACTGGAAATCAACTACGAAGATGTTCGTGAGCTAGCACTTGAGCACCAACCTAAAATGATCATCGCAGGTGGTAGCGCTATTCCACGTACTATCGACTTTGCAAAATTCCGTGAAATCGCAGACGAAGTAAATGCAATTCTTATGGTCGACATGGCGCACATCGCTGGTCTTATTGCAACAGGCGCACACCCTAGCCCACTGCCACACGCACACGTTGTTACGACTACAACACACAAAACATTGCGTGGCCCTCGCGGCGGTATGATTCTTACTAACCACGAAGACATCATTAAGAAAATCAACTCAGCCGTATTCCCTGGCCTACAAGGTGGCCCACTGATGCACGTTATCGCAGCCAAAGCGGTCGCATTTGGTGAAGCGCTTGGCCCTGAATTTAAAACTTATATTGATTCGGTGATCAATAACGCAAAAGTCCTAGCGGAAGTATTGCAAACTCGCGGTTGCGACATCGTAACTGGTGGCACAGACACGCACCTAATGCTGGTTGACCTTCGTCCGAAAGGGTTGAAAGGCAATAAAGCAGAAGAAGCTCTAGAGCGTGCTGGGATCACATGTAACAAAAATGGCATCCCATTCGATACAGAGAAGCCTATGATTACATCGGGCATCCGTTTAGGAACGCCTGCGGGTACAAGCCGAGGCTTTGGCGCTGAAGAATTCAAACTCATCGGTAATTGGATTGGTGACGTACTGGACGGTTTAGTGAACAACCCTGAAGGTGACGCAGAAGTTGAAAAACGCGTTCGCAAAGAAGTAAAAGAACTTTGCAGTCGCTTTCCTCTATACCAGTAAACGATTTTTTTGAAATCATAATAATTCCTGACAAGTTATTCGGAGATTAAGCAATGGACAAAACACTGAAGTTTGCAGATAGCCACGAGTGGGTACGTGACAACGGTGACGGCACAGTAACAATTGGTATTTCTGAGCATGCACAAGAAATGCTAGGTGACGTGGTATTCGTTGACCTACCAGACGTAGAAGACGAAGTTGAAGCAGGTGAAAGCTTCTCTCTCGTTGAATCTGTAAAAGCAGCGTCAGACATCTACGCACCAATCACTGGTGAAATCGTAGAAATCAATGAAGAACTAGAAGACAGCCCAGAGCTAATTAACGAAGAGCCGTACGAAGGTGGCTGGATCGTAAAAGTGAAGATGTCTGATGTATCTGAACTAGATAACCTGAAAGACGCAGACGAATACCTAAACTCTATCGAAGAAGAGTAATTAGGATGTGACGAAAGCTGTTCCCTAGTCTGTTTAGAGAACAGCTTTTTTTCTAGGTTCGGACGTATAATTTAATTTATCAGTAACGCAAATCCGCTACCCGAACCAAGGAGTAGGTAAAGGACAATGACTGAATTACTTCAAAGCCTCAGCACACAAAACGAGTTCGTTGCTCGCCACAATGGACCAAACAAATCTGACCAACAGAAAATGTTGGAAGCGATCAACGCAGTTAGCCTAGATTCGCTTATCGACGAAACCGTACCAGCACAAATTCGCCTAGAGCAACCAATGAGCTTGGCAGAAGCGAAAAGCGAAGCAGACATGCTGGCAGCAATGCGTAAGTTCGCCGATCAGAACCAAGTTAAACGTACATTCATTGGTCAGGGTTACTACAACACCTTCACGCCGAACGTGATTCTACGCAACGTGATGGAAAACCCGGGCTGGTACACTGCTTACACCCCTTACCAACCAGAGATCTCACAAGGTCGTTTAGAAGCACTTCTAAACTACCAACAAATGGTGATGGATCTTACTGGTATGGAAATCGCGAACGCGTCATTGCTCGATGAAGCAACGGCAGCAGCAGAAGCGATGACACTTTGTAAGCGTGCGGGTAAAAGCAAGAGCAACGTATTCTTCGTTGCTGACGACGTTCACCCACAAACCATCGAAGTGGTAAAAACTCGTGCGAAATTCATCGGCTTTGAAGTCTTGGTTGGTTCTTTAGAATCACTACCAGAGCAAGACGTGTTCGGCGCACTAGTTCAGTACCCAAGTACAACAGGTGAAGTTCGTGACCTAACGGACATCATCGCTAAAGCGCAAGCAAACAAAACACTAGTGACTGTAGCAACGGACCTTCTTGCTTCTACCCTACTTAAACCTGCAGGTGAAATGGGCGCAGACGTAGCAATCGGTTCAGCACAACGTTTTGGCGTGCCGATGGGTTACGGCGGTCCACACGCTGCTTTCATGGCAACGCGTGATAAGCACAAGCGTACAATGCCTGGTCGTGTTATCGGTGTTTCTATCGATACTAATGGTAACCAAGCACTGCGTATGGCAATGCAAACGCGTGAACAGCACATCCGTCGTGAAAAAGCGACATCAAACATCTGTACTGCTCAAGCACTGCTAGCGAACATGGCGTCTTTCTACGCGGTTTACCACGGCGCAGAAGGTCTACGCACGATTGCTCGTCGTACGCACCACATAACAGCCATCCTAGCCGCTGGCCTAACTAAAGGCGGCTTCGAGCTTGCTCACAACAGCTTCTTCGACACCATCACTATCAACACAGGTGCACAAACTGAAGACCTATACGCGAAAGCACTAGCCGCAGACATCAACCTACGTAAGTTGGGTACTCAGCTAGGTGTGAGCTTCGACGAAACCACAACCGTGGCAGATGTAGAAGCCCTATTCGCAGTATTCGGTGTGAAAGAAGAAGTCACAGCACTATCAACTGAAATCGCAGGCAACGAGTTTGCAGCCATTCCAGAAGCATTGCGCCGCACAACAGAATATCTAACACACCCTGTGTTTAACACGCACCACAGCGAAACACAGATGATGCGTTACCTAAAACAGCTAGAGAACAAAGACTTCTCACTCACGCACGGCATGATCCCACTGGGCAGCTGTACGATGAAGCTGAACGCAGCAGCAGAGATGATTCCAGTAACTTGGCCTGAGTTTGGTTCGATCCACCCGTTCGCACCAGCAGAACAAGCAGCTGGTTACGCAGCACTCGCAAAAGACCTTAAAGAAAAGCTATGTGAAATCACTGGCTATGACGCATTCTCACTACAACCAAACTCTGGTGCATCGGGTGAGTACGCAGGTCTTATCGCGATTCAACGCTACCACGAAAGCCGTGGCGAAGGTCACCGCAACGTATGTTTGATCCCAAGCTCTGCGCACGGTACTAACCCTGCGACAGCATCTATGGTGTCAATGAAAGTGGTTGTGGTTAAGTGTGATGAAGAAGGCAACATCGACATCGACGACCTAGCAGCGAAAATCGAGAAACACAAAGACAACCTATCAAGCATTATGATCACTTACCCTTCGACGCACGGCGTTTACGAAGAGAAAGTGAAAGAAGTGTGTGAAATGGTTCATGCCGCCGGTGGTCAGGTTTACCTAGACGGCGCTAACATGAACGCGCAGGTTGGTCTAACATCACCAGGCTTCATCGGTTCAGACGTTTCTCACCTAAACCTACACAAAACCTTCTGCATCCCGCACGGTGGTGGCGGTCCGGGTATGGGTCCTATCGGTGTGAAATCTCACCTAGCTCCTTTCTTACCAGGGCATATTGAAGACGGTGTAGAAGGCGCAGATTTCGCAGTATCAGCAGCAGATATGGGTAGCGCTTCTATCCTGCCTATCTCTTGGGCTTACATCGCAATGATGGGCGAAGCTGGCCTAACAGATGCTACAAAAGTAGCAATTCTGAACGCAAACTACGTGATGGAAACACTTCGCCAACACTACCCTGTTCTTTACCGTGGCAAAAATGGCCGCGTAGCGCACGAATGTATTATCGACATTCGTCCGCTGAAAGAAGAAACAGGTATCAGCGAAGAAGACATCGCGAAGCGTCTAATGGACTACGGTTTCCACGCACCAACTATGTCGTTCCCTGTAGCGGGCACGCTAATGGTTGAGCCAACGGAATCGGAAGATCTAGAAGAGCTGGACCGCTTCTGTGATGCGATGATCGCTATCCGCGAAGAAATGGAGAAAGTGAAAAACGGTGAATGGCCACTGGATAACAACCCACTTGTTAACGCGCCACACACTCAAGTTGATCTTTCAGCTGAAGATTGGGACCGCCCTTACTCTCGCGAGATTGGCTGCTTCCCGTCTAAAGCGACCAAATCTTGGAAGTACTGGCCAACGGTAAACCGCGTAGATAACGTATACGGCGACCGTAACCTAATCTGTTCATGCCCAAGCATCGATAACTACGAAGATTAATTTTTGTAGTCTCTAAATCGACAAAGGCGAACCGTTTGGTTCGCCTTTGTTTTTGGTGTGCCGCCCTAACATTTGTTGATACATCGAGAAGGAATGATGGCTAGTTATTGTTTGCACAAAAGTGATTTAGAAATACAGTGACTTCTGAGAACCTTTGAATTAGCACTAATATCTCAGAGCCTTAAAAGCTTGTTGGAAACTCCTCATGAACACTATGTTATGCAGGTGCTATGTAGTTTCTAGTTCAGTTGCAGTAAGTCCCATTTATTACCATAGAGATCTTGGAACACCACCACTGTCCCGTATTCTTCCACACGAGGCTCTTCATTAAATACAACACCATTTTTCTTCATCAACTCGTAGTCACGCCAAAAATCATTAGTTTGCAGAAACAGGAAAACACGGCCACCTGTTTGATTTCCTACTGCATGCGTTTGCTCCGGTGTACTCGCTTGAGCTAAAAGTAGGTTTGTACCATTGGAGTTTGGAGGAGAAACTTGAACCCAGCGTTTACCACCACCTAGGTTGGTATCTTCAACCAGAGTGAATTGAAGTTTTCGAGTATAGAATTCGATAGCATCGTCGTAATTTTCAACGACTAGAGCAATGTTTCCGATTTGCTGCTGAACAGTTTTGGCCATGATGATTTCCGCTGTGTCAAAACGCTAATTGTACGCTATTTTGAGACTTTTCTAGAAAGCACGTAACGCCTTGCAAATGTTTAAGGCACACAATACGAATGTTTACGCACAGCGCCTTTGCCACTAGAACCTACAAACAATATAGCTACCACAAGTGTCGAATCTTGATTGAGCAACTCATCAAAGCCTTAGCTATAACTCAAGAGCAAACCTCTAACCTAATAACGAAGGCTGCTCGTATACCACGGTATTATAGTTCTTCTAGTTTTCCCTTAGCTAAATCTTCTTGTTGCTTAAGGAACATGAAGAAGTTTGCCTCACTGATAAACGGGTTACCGCTTGTGCCGAGCTTCTTCCTATTTTCAAAAAGGAAATTTTTATGTGGATGGTTCGAAAGGTTAACGTTCACAATAGGTGCCTGTAGTGAAATTTTTCTAATTTTCTCCATGCTAGTCAGGAACTGGCCAATAACTTCTGGATCATTGCTACTTACGCTATGCCCACCAACGATAAAAGCACGATATTGTTCGCCATTATCTTCAACAGTGAAGTCTAAGGAATAATCACCTTCCGTGTGGCCAGGTGTGAGATAGAACTTAAACTCATGTCCACCAATAGCCATAGAGCTATCGCTTTTTATCTCTATGTCTAAATTTGGAGGAAGGAACTTGTTCTCACCTTCGCTTTTGTTTGATTGCTGTATAGATAGTTCATGAGCGCTTTTGGTCATCACGACTTTGGAACCATACTTCTCTTGAAGTAACTGGGCGCCTCCAACGTGGTCAGAATGCCCATGAGTTACCAATATGTGCGTTATTGGCTTATCTTTTAGCCCTAGCTTTTCTAGGTTGATAGGTATCCACTCAGAGTAAGGGAAATCAAGCGTATCAATGATAACCAGTCCGTCGTCTGTAGCAATGGCATATGATGAGACCCACTTGTCTCCTATATAATAGACATTATCAAACATTTGAAATGGTTCTACATAACCGTTCTTATCATTCATTGCTGGAACATATTGACTTAAAGAAGCAAAAGACGAAGCACTTAAAAGTAAACCTACAACAATTTTTTTCACGAAATCACACACAAATATATCCTTAATAATTTCTTATAGAACCTCGCGGATGAGAAAGCTCTAAACGATTTTCAGACGCAAATACAACTGCAAATACTTTCTACTTAGCTTTAGTTTTAGCTGACCGAATCACTTGTAAACTCGAATCCCATTAACTGCCTATGTATTCATGATTCTTTTAGAGGTTAAATAAATGAACTCAATTGAAGCAGAGTCATGAAGCTTCAATTGAGGTTACCGGCACAGCACAATGTGATAAACCTCTTTCAAGCAAACATTTGAATGCGATTTTTCCAATTTAAGACATGTTCAATAAATGCATCAACTCTTGCAGGCCTTTTATCGCGGTCTCGATACATAATGAATACTTCTTTACCCGAGCATTGCCATTCTGGCAACAAAGGCAGCAGGTTATGTTGATCATGATTTAGCTCATGAAAGTAATAGGTTGGAATCCACGCAATTCCTAAACCATGGATGACGGCGTCTCTAACTAGCAGTACATCATTTGAAGTGAATTGAAACTTTAGCGGATGATCAAATGTTTCATTGGTGATTTGATTAACTAATTTCCATTGGCTGTCGTTGTTTACCGTAATTAGGCGATGATGAACAAGTTGTTCTGGATGGGTAATCGGTTGGTGTTGTTCTAAATAGCTTCGTGATGCACAAAGCGCAAATGGAATCGACCATAATTTCTGAGCAATCCAGTCTTGTTCAATAAGATCACCAAGACGAAAACTAACATCGACACGGTTAGATACAAGATTGATTTTTTCATTCTGTACATCTAAATCGATACATATCTTCGGATGTTGCTCTGCAAATTCATAAACGCACCGCTTTAACCACATCTGTGTCATGTTAATTGGCGCTGATATTTTGATCGTTCCGCTTAAAGACTGACGCTCAGTCGCAATTCTCGATGTCACATTATTTAAGCTAAGAAGTAACGGCTCACAGAGTTGATAATATTTTTCGCCATCAGTTGTTAACGCAAAGTGGTGTGCACTGCGGTTAAATAGTCTGCAATTTAAGTTTGTTTCCAGCCTTTTTAACTTCCGGCTTAGCGTGGCTAACGGGACATTAAGACGCTCAGATGCTTGTGTTAGGCTTTGATAGCGAGCAACAGAAACGAATAACAAAAGATCATCCAAAGAGTGACGTTCCATATTTGGGATTAACCCTCTTAAATTTGGCTATTAAAAATCAAATATGAAATATATAGCATTATCGCGTCAAGTTAATTTTTATCAGGAAGATCTATGTCTAAGCATTTATCAATTTGGTGCGGTGTTGTTGTCGCTATCTTTTTTTGGTCTAGTAACTTTAACGTAATAAAGGCTATTAATAGCGATGTCTCTCCTTTGGATTCAGCGACGTTACGATTTTCCGTTGCAGCTTTAATACTCTTACTGATAAGAGGTACTAAACGCTCTCCATATGGAGCCAAACTCACACGAAAAAGTATGTTGTCGTTGTTTGTTATAGCAACCGTGGGTGTAACTATCCAAAACTTCTCTATTTTCTCTGCAATGAGATTTACTACCCCAGTTAACGCAGCGGTTGTTCAGGCAAACCTACCACTTGTCACTATCTTGTTGTCGGGCTTTATTCTCAAAACTTCCATTTCGGTTAAAACTCTTTTAGGTGCACTAATCAGTTTTTGTGGAGTGGTAATCGTCATTACAGGGGGAAATATTCATTCTATTAGCAGCAATAGTAATATTGGTGATCTATACATGTTATTTGCTTTAATTAGTGGGTGTTTATACACAATTCTAGCGAAGCGTTTAACATCTCATATCCCAGTAACTCAGCAGTTACGTTGGGTGTTAAGTATTGGTGCCATTCAAATGGTCGCTATAGCGATGTACCACGGCGACTTTAGCCGTAGCTTAAATGCCATAACATTTAAAGACCTAGCATTAATAGCTTACATGAGCCTGTTTGGAACTTTGATTGCTTATTACTTTTGGATGAAAGGCGCTATCGTTCTTGGTCCAGATAAGATGTCTCCATTATTTAATATTATGCCGGTATTCACTCTACTGATTTCGTTCATTTCTGGTGAGCAGGCTCAATGGGAAAATGTTTTAGGCGTCTTTATCGTTGCGGCTGGTGTGTATATAGGTAACTCAGCACCTTTTGCTCGTTTACGGAAGGTGGTGGAGTAAAAATAGACGCCAACCTTAAGTCGCATTATTTAGAGCAATACTTTGTTAATTGGCATAAGTTTTCTTGGTTTCCAATAGGTACACTTTTCGCTTTCGTCGTTCACTCTTTTATCTAATTTTATTGAGTGCATGTCGAAAATCTTCAATCTTTTGCTAAGAGCGTTTTTTACTATGTAAAAAACAGAGGAGAATGACCATGAAAAAACGACTCAACTATATTGAAGTAGCGCCAAAAGCAATAGAAATCCTATACGCTCAGGAAGCTTACTTCCATGAACAATTTAGCCAATCAGAAACTATGAACATGATCATATGGGAACTGGTTAAGTTACGCATATCGCAAATCAATCAATGTGCATTTTGTATCGACATGCATAGTAAAGATGCGCTTAAGTTAGGTGAAAAGCCGGAACGCATATGGGGGCTTAGTGCATGGAAAGATATGCCATTCTACAGCGATGCAGAACACGTTGCGCTTGGCTGGGCTGAATTACTAACTGCTGGCCTACCAGTAGATGATGATACCTATCAGCTGACCTTGAATACCTTTGGAGAAGAAGCTATGGTCAACCTAACAATTGCGATCAACGCGATCAATAGTTGGAACCGAATAGTTAAGGCATTTAAGCCAAAGGTTGGAGTCTATAAACCTCGATAATTCTATTTGACGGTTCTTACTTGTAAGCCACTGCTTATGCCTCAACTTTATATGATGAAAAGTACATGTGTATCACTTTCTCATTTAAGTTGAGGTTAAATAGGATGATTCATTTGAACTTAGAATTTGATATTTTAAAACCTCAAAAGGCTTTAGCTGGCTATGTTCAAGCCATTTGGTCAGCATCCGTCAAACCTGATACGACGCAAACCGTACGTAAACAATTACTCAGTGATGCTGGTACAGGTGTGGTATTCATTTTACAGAATGAAGTACAAATGGATGGTGAGTGGCAAACGCCGGGGGTTGTCCTACTGCCTATAAGCATTCTCGCACATCAGGTCTGCCTACCGCCAGGCGCGGTGATGACTGGCGTACGCTTTCATCCTGCTGTTGGTTATCAACTATTTGGTAAACGTCTAGAACAGCTATTGCGGATTCAAGACGACCACCCTTTGGCTTCTTCTGCGCTAGCAACATTTGAGTCTCTGCAAACAGCGCGTTCGCCATATGCAAGGATTTCTACGTTATATCGCTGGGTTCAAACACTGATTGAGGAATATGAACCGCAGTATGTCGGCCACATTATTGACCAACCTACAGGGACCATCAGTCAGCGCCAGAGAGAGCGCAATTTTCAGAAATGGTTGGGGATTACTCCTAAACATTACCAACGCATTAAACGAGTGAAGCACACTTTAGAGCAACTCCGAGCGCAACCCGATCTTACTTTATCGGAGTTGGCGCTGGAGCAAGGTTTTTCCGATCAAGCACACATGACTAGAGAGTGTAAGCAGATTGCGCGCATGACACCGAAGCAGTATGTCCGAAAGAGAAACCTCTAAACCTTATTAGCTTTCTACATCAAACCCCATTGATTCAGAATCGACCATATACTTGTTACAATGTTCGATCATATATCACCTACTTTTTCGATCGCTCATTCCAGCTTGATGTGAGTTGGTTAGCTCGCTTTTGATGCCGCGTGCCGCTCTACCATAAACGCGATCACTTCTTCGTTTAAGCAAGATTTGCTGATGTATTGGCGTTGTTTACCAAGGTGAAGGATAAAGCCCAAATCAGTTTGTTCGAGTTGGTCGATATCATTCCAAGCGAGGCTGCGGTCAACTTTACCGCTTCTGTAGCGCACGCCATCTGCATTAACTTCAAACACCACTTTGTTGCCACGACTTGAACTTATGGTTTGACGCCATAGCCACCAGGTTCTTTTGAAGTAAACGCTACACGCTTCAATCACACTCAATACGATAAAGAACCAACCGACGTAACCGTTAGGTAGCAGTTCAAACTCCAATAAAACCACACCAAAGATAAGAAACAGCATCCCTTTTAGGTACGCTTGTGGGAACTTCGTTGGCTGGCTAGTTTGATCATAACACTCAGCAAAGAAAGGTTTGTCGAGTATGTATTCTGTAGTGAATTCGAAATCTTTAGACATGTATGGTTACTTCAAGGCTTCTGTAAATGAGTAATCTTGGTTGCACTCTCGGAACACCTGCATTGTAGCGCTTCTCGGGATTTATCTTTAGTCCTTTTGATTCTGTTTTGTAAATCAATGATACCGCCACGCCAAAAGACCTCGGTGCACTCGCCAAGATCAAACAAGGCGAACCATTTGGCTCGCCTTGCTAATTAATAACCTGTGTGACTTGTTGAGGTTTTCTACTTTAGAGGGTCGTTGTCTGGCAACGCACTGTGTATCCATACTGCCAGTCGGTGTTTGATGCTTGCGCCGTCTAGCTTGCTTTCCGGTAGTGGCGTGATCTGTTTAGCATCAACCAAGAATAGGTAAATCGCTTTTACTCTTAGAGGTTGTGGTGACTGAGGAAGGTCAAAGCCTTGTAGCTTCGCCATCTTCCCACCAATCTCTAGTGCCTTCTTAACCAGTTTGTCTTCATTGTGAAGCTTGGAGCTTTTTGACATTTATAAATCCTCTTCTTCGCTTCAATTAAGAATACATGAAGTGTCGCGTATGGCGTGTTAGTAAGCTCGCATATTGATAAGTTTATGCCTTCTTACCGAGTAACTGATTGAAAAACGACCTTAATTCGTCATCACCAAGATTGAGCAGGTAGTCACCAATATACCATTCAACAATCGATTGATTTGGATGTGCCGTGACTTGCGGGTTACCAAACCAAATGCCCTTTTCCGTGGCAAACGTGTGTTGGAGTTCTTTCAACTCTTCGCAGCTAAATGGCAGGATAAGGTGCAACATATTTGCTTGAGGCTGGGTTGGTCTTACCGCCAAAGATGGGAACTCATCAATGATCTTGTAGATTTGTTTTGTTCGCTCAAACAGAGCCCGCAGCTGCGCCAACCTTTCATCGAACGGCATTGCCGCAGACACTACATAAGGTGTTCTACTAATGATTTATTTAGAACAGAGATCATGCTCACCGTAAACGAGCCACTTTGGCAAATATGCGGTTTCTGGAATTGTCCAGCCATACTTATCGTATGCCAATGCAGCAAGACCAATCAGTTTCAGAGAAACATTTCCTTTTGGCGAATAGCGAACATCTTCATTTATGTAGAACTGGTAATGCGCCTCTAACGCATCCCTCAGTGCCTCTTGATAATGTGCCTCATCGCCATCGATAATGGCAACAAACACATTCACAAATGGAATAAACAAAGAGTGTACATATGGCACTCTGGTTGATTCTAAGTATTGCGGGGAGGATTTCTCCATCACAGTTTGCAATAACTCTGGTAACGCTGATGAATTGCTAAATACACCGTTAACGAACTCGACTAGCGCAACATCGAATGGATCTTTTAAACGCACTAACGACTCATCCATGATGGTCATCAGCTCTACGCAGCGCCAATCTCTCGCGGCCATCGCTAAACAGATTTCATCCAACCAAGCATCCATCGTTCCCCCTGCAATAGAACGGTTACCTACTTCCGAAAAATGTCGGTGCCCAACGGAGAATTCAACCACTTTGTCTGAATGATTGGCCAGCAAGTACACGTTATTCAGTAACTCAAGCGCTCTTTTTATATAAGCTGGCGAGGCCTGATGTTGTCCGTATTTTGAAGCAGTGAAGAATGAATCAAGCGAATACCAAGCGTCGCCTTTCATTCTTTTGAGAGGTTGCTGATAAAAAGATTGTTTTTCATCAAGCATTTCTTCCCAGAAGTTGTAAAAATCTTCATCTTCCTCACGAAAAATACGCAATTTTCTTTCTTCAGGTATATCTAAATAGTGATTTTTTATTGTTTCCATCGTTCCCTAGCCTCGCATTATAAATTGTTCTAATTTTTTGCTGTGATGATATTCATCCTCAAAATCAAGCCGTGAATGATGCCGAAGTTGATTTATAAAATCAATTTATAATCAGTATGTTGTGTCGAAAGTTAATGCTTAATTGAAATGAATCGAAAAGCCGAAAAACATTTGAAATATAAGGCTACCGCACAAGCCGCGATGGGTAAGCCAGAACGTACCTGTCCATAAACAGTGGACGACGAATACTGACTTTGTGGAGTAAAGATAGACAGATATTCACCATTGTGTTCGCCTTTCTTTTTCTGTCGCTTTCGATAATACTCTTGCGCAATATTACTCAGCTGGAAATTTTATGCCTCAAGCAAACTCTGTGGTCGTACTCGACTTTGAAACCACAGGTCTCTCTCCTACTTTAGGTGATCGCGCAATAGAAATTGGTGCAGTAAAGTTAGTCAATGGCGAGGTTGTCGATAGTTTTCAGCAACTCATGAATCCCGGTTTCAGAGTGAGTTCTTTCATTGAGAACTACACCGGCATTACCAACAATATGTTGCGATCGGCACCAAGCTGCGAAGAGGTAATGGCGTCATTTAGTGAGTTCATTGCTGGCGAGAACCTTATCGCTCACAACGCGTCCTTCGATAAACGATTTTTAGATGCAGAGCTTGAACGAATCAACTGTGGTTATTCGGGTGAGTTTGCTTGCACCTTACTGGTGGCAAGACGGCTCATTCAAGATGCCCCATCACATAAGTTAAGTGAACTTGTTCGCTATAAAAATATCGACAACGACGGCGTTTTCCACCGTGCACTAGCCGATGCGCAAATGACAGCCAAGCTTTGGCTCTTAATGGTCGAAGGGATAGAAAACTCAGGCGTCGAAAAACCAAGTTTTCAGTTGATGCAAACGGTCAGTAAAACAGCCAAAGGAAAAGTCGACCTGCTACTCGCCAAAAGCCGTGCGTAACACCCTCCGAACTAAAAGCTGATTCTAGTCTCTTAGACGTTTAAGTGATTTTCGATATACATGCGATATTGGTTATATCTGTCAATATCGCAGTGCTTCTTATTCAAAACAAAGATCGCTTGGGTCACTCTATCCTCCAAAACTTCTAAAAAAATCGTGAATTATGTCTCACCGATTTAGATACTCGCTATAGTCACTCGAGACAATACGCAACAATTCGAGGTGTATTCACTGACTACTGATTTGTAAGCTATGATCAACAATGTTTTTCTGTTCTTAGAACAGTTTGCAGCTTTACTCATACTCGTACTGATTTCTGTTTTTGCTGTTGGCTTTTTATTTTTTGGTAAGGAAGCTCAAGAGTTTACACCAAGCATAAAAGGACGTATTACGAAGAACGATACTCCCATAAAGAATGCAAATGTAGTACTTAACATTCGGTCAGCAAATCGTTCTTTCGAACGTAGCTTCACCACGAATACAAATGGGGAATTCAAGTTTGATCCTGTTTTCAGAAAAAGGAACAAAGTTCTAAGTATTTTCGATGGCCTATTTCAAACAATATGCAGTGTAGAAGTGACCACAACCGTTGCCAATCAAAAGGTTGTTATTTGGAAAGGAATTTTCAGGCATCATGTCATCGGTATGAAGGAAAGAGTAAATATGTCTAATTTAAACTGCGAAGCCACCAACCCCATCAGAAAGTTTGAATTTCAATCCCATGGGGATTCCGTAAGTAGTCAATGTGACTTAAGTGATTACTTAAAAGTAAACAGATAGAGTAATGTTTACTCTATCAAACTCCTCAACTTCCTAATCCGAACGCGGCAGTTCGCTGGTCTCACCAACCAAACTGGCTTACTATGCCAGGTACCTAAAACGCTTTGTGAGTCACTCATGAGCAGAAAAAATAACAAAAATCTCAGCATTCTTCTTAAACTCAACACCTTTGTTTCACCTTATAAATGGCGTGTTGCTGCTGCCTTAGTTGCCCTAATCGCAACAGCCAGCCTAACGCTATCCGTCGGCTACGGCGTGCGCATTCTTATCGATCAAGGCTTTGCTCAGCAATCATTGCAAGAGCTTACCAATGCGATTCAGTTTATTGTCGGTGTCACATTGTGTATTGCCATTGGGACTTTCTTTCGCTTTTACCTTGTCTCTTCCGTAGGTGAGCGCGTTAGTGCGGATATTCGCCTTGCGGTGTTTAACCATGTGATTACGCTGCATCCGAGCTATTTTGAGACCAACAGTAGTGGCGACATTATGTCGCGCTTGACTACCGATACCACATTGCTGCAAAGCATTATTGGTTCATCGTTCTCGATGGCGATGCGTAGCGCTTTGATGTGCTTTGGGGCCATCATAATGTTGTTTGCCACTAACGTTAAGCTCACGCTGATTGTGCTTGCTTCTGTGCCTTTGGTTCTGGTTCCGATTTTGTTTTATGGACGACGCGTGCGTGCGCTCTCTCGCCAAAGTCAGGACTCAATGGCCGATGTCGGAAGCTACGCTGGAGAAGCGATAGAGCATATTAAAACCGTGCAAAGTTTTAGCTCAGAGTCGCATGAACGAGCGGCTTTCGCTGTCGAGGTGGAAAAAGCTTATGAAGTAGGCAGACAGAGAGTAAAGCAGCGAGCGATCCTGATATCAGGCGTTATTGTGATTGTGTTCAGCGCGATTGCAGGCATGCTTTGGGTAGGCGGCAGCGATGTGATTCACGGAAAAATGTCTGCGGGTGACCTAGCCGCATTTGTGTTTTATGCCATTATGGTTGCCTCATCGACTGCAACCATTTCCGAAGTCATGGGTGAATTGCAGAGAGCCGCAGGTGCTACCGAACGGCTGATTGAGATCCTTCAAGTAGCCAGTGATATTAAAGCGCCAAGCAACCATTTGCCTGTCCGTGCCGACATGCCTGCTGAGGTTAACTTTAATTCAGTGAGTTTCAACTACCCTTCTCGCCCAAATCAACCAGCTATCAAAGAGTTAAATCTAACTGCTGAACAAGGAAAAGTGTTGGCGTTGGTCGGCCCTTCTGGTGCAGGTAAAACAACACTATTCGAACTGCTGCAACGCTTTTATGATCCGCAAAAAGGGCAAGTGTTGTTTGGTGGTGAAGATATTCGACAGTTCGATCCAAACGAGCTTCGACGTCAAATGGCGCTCGTACCACAACAACCAGCGCTGTTTAGCCATGATGTTTTCCATAATATTCGCTACGGTAATCCTGAAGCGACGGATCAACAAGTTATCGAAGCCGCGAAAAAAGCCCATGCCCATGAGTTTATTGAGAAGCTTCCCGAAGGCTATCACAGCTTTTTAGGGGAGCGCGGCGTTAGGCTATCAGGCGGACAAAAGCAGCGCATTGCGATTGCTCGCGCGATTCTAAAAGATCCAAAAATCTTACTGCTAGACGAAGCTACCAGCGCCCTTGATAGTGAAAGTGAACATCACGTTCAGCAAGCACTTGAAGCTCTAATGAAAGGACGCACAACGCTGATCATTGCTCATCGTCTTTCGACTATCCAACATGCGGATAAAATTGCGGTGCTCGACAATGGCGAATTAGTCGATGTTGGTAACCACCAATCATTAATGCAAAGCTGTGAGTTGTATCAGCGACTTGTGGCATTGCAATTTAAGCACTTGGAGTAACGCCTAGTTAAGCGCTCAAAAATAAGCAAAGGCGGACCAAATAATTTAATAACAGGAGTTTAACGATGTTTTTGTGTCAGTCCAGCGAGCCCTTGCGAGACTAGGAATCTAATAGCAGCGCTCTGAGTGGTTAATGAGATAATTTAGACCATGAAAAGCTAGGGTAGAAGATCCCACATCATATC
This sequence comes from Vibrio sp. Vb0349, assembly GCF_033338975.1. NCBI lineage: Bacteria > Pseudomonadati > Pseudomonadota > Gammaproteobacteria > Vibrionales > Vibrionaceae > Vibrio > Vibrio sp. Vb0349. The sequence goes on from NZ_JAWOTS010000003.1 coordinate 271,483, forward strand.
CCATCGTCGCTGTACAAGGTGACGAAATACAAAAGATGCCACTCGCAGTTAAACGAGCGGCATTAAACCAAGCAGCTCGCCTTTTAACAAAGGAATTCCAGTAAGAATCCAGTAACCAGCGTATTCTTCCTTCAACTAGAAACACCGTTCACAACCACCATATAAAAACCATTCAACTTCATTTGTAACAATCTAGGTTTCAAAAATAGGAAATCATTGCTGAAAAAGTTTACCGCGTTTTGTGTTGCTATCTATGGTTACAATGTTTGAGACATCAATGCCTTTAAACCAAGCAACACAAAAGCGGCACCGATATGAACAGCGAAGCGAAACAACTATTTTCTTATCTATGTCAGCGATACGATGCGCTTTCTCAAGAGCTTGAGTCTCGCCCTTTTCCTGAATTTTCTGAGACTATTACTCATCCTCTTGGGCACTGTTTAGTCCGTTGCCCAGCAGGTAGCCAACGCTTTTCTATTGTAGCAGTCAACTTTGCACCCTCCGTTCGCGGGCAAGGCGTGCTTACTGCATTTATCGACTACATCAAAAGCAATCCATACCACTACCAAGGTGTTGAGGTTGCAATCATTGAAAACAAGAACTTAGCTAAACGGCTTTTGTCTCTTGGCTGGAAGTACAAGTCCCTGTTTGGCAAAATTTTCTTCGCCAGCAAGCCAACCCTAGTAAAGGACTTTCAGTCTGCGTAATGGTTATTACGACACCGCATCGACATCCAAAGTAAAACCATCACTCAAAATCCGTAAGCATGTTGAAAAAAACTTGGCGATCTTCTGCAGTACTTCCTCGATGAGCAGTGTATTCAACGTGCGCCTCTGCGTTGGCTTTTGGGGATAGATTGATGCCCCATAACGCATTAATTTGGTTTGGTACGATGGAATAACGCATATCAACAATTCGCAATTCATTATTCGGATCCGTCGCTACAAAACCGTTTGAAAACCAACGGAAACGTTCGATGTCTCTTGCTTGTTGCGATTGCGGGTTTAGCCACGGAAATTGCTCTTTTATATTTAACTTTGGAGTTGATTCGCCAGGGTAAATTTTTATTGAACGCCCCACCCTTACGGCATCTACATAGTAGCTCTCTTCCGTTTCATAAATTAGTTTCCAAACCAAAAGATTGCTGAAACTTGGTTTGGCTTTTAATTGTATAGCGTTGTGTTGTCGCTCTTTGACGATTTCCCAACCAGCTACTTCTGCTCTATCTCGTTGTATCGTTCCAAGACTTAGGTAAGCCAGGCACCATAAAAATGCAATGCGGGCATAGTTTGGGCTTCGCTTCAGTGCAGCAAACAAAAGCAATATTGAAATAGGGAGTGTGAACGCGGGGTCGATTACCGAAATAGTGTTCCAAGCATAACGCGTGTTGCTTATCGGCCATAGAAGCTGTGTTCCATAACTGGTGCATGCGTCTAATAACGCATGGGTACTATAACCAAGCGCACAGTAAAGCCAACTCTGCCGGAAGCTTAGTCCTCGCTTCTTTGCGAACAACGGATACAACAACAAAGCACAAATGAAACTACCAAACGAGATAAACAAGAGCGAGTGAGTAAATTGGCGATGGTATTCCAAATACAGCAAAGGATCAGTTGAAGAACGGATGAGTACATCTAAATCCGGAGCCATCCCAGAGACCACACCCAACACGCCAACAACTGCAAGGTTTCGCTTGTTGCTCACGGCCAGTGGCAAAGTTGCACCCAATAAACCTTGCGTTAACGGATCCATCGTTCACTTCCTTTAGATAGATGAAGCTCAGCTGGAAAGCGTACACGCTCAATAGTCGGTTCCAATTTAAAAACCAGAAGGTTCTTCGACATAAATTATCCGCATTTAAGTGGAAAACAATACACGACTTAGTCATGCATTTGCTTGTTAAGCAACAAACACCTTGATTTAGTGTAAGAAGGAATCACGCCGTTCGCTAGTGAACGAACAAATCTGAGTCTAGGCTTGTTTGGTATTTCAAACCCGAAGGTTTATCTGACGCGAAAAAACAAGGCGATCCAAATGGCTCGCCTTGTTTCTAATTTACTGAACGATAAACGACAGGTGTTTAGTCTTGAGGATTCTCTTTCGCGTTGATTTCAGCGTAAGTGTGCAGCAGCTCCGTCAATGTTTTTACCCACGCAAAAACATCCGAAGGTGCATTTTCGATTAGTTTTTCCACTAGAGCACAGTGTGTTTCTAGCGTGATGGCCTCTTCCAAACGGAATGAGATCGCGTAGAAATGCCAAAGCACCAATCGCGTCATTCGCTCGCTATTTTGCTTTGCGTTGTCTGAGTCATCAAACGCTTGTTGAATTTCACTCAGTGCGATTGCTGTCATGCGTAGCATTGCATCAAGACGTGCAGACAACATGCGGTCTTCACTATCCACTTCTTCTTGATCAAAAGTGAACAGCTCATTCATCACGTCTTCTGGCACCATTTTACTGATCATACGAGCACTAAACTCTTCCAGCTCATGGCGAGGCATAGTTACAAGACAATCGAAGGTGTAATCACGAAGCATAAAATCACTCTAGGTTAGAAATCAATTTCAGCCTCGCATTCTAAATATTGAAATTTCAATTGCCAGTGTTAATTTCTATCCATCTACGAAAAACTACAAAACACCGTTGATTGCAATACCAACACCAATCCGCTGCTGATTATGATCATAGTCGATCAAGCTCTTACCATAACCCGCTGAGTATTGTGCGTACCCCTGAACTTTGCCCCAAATCGGAAATGACACACCCAGTTCTGCAAAACCCTTATGTGTTTGAAAGTTCTGGCGACCTAAAAAGGTAAACTCGTAACCATTCCACTTGTAAGCACTCGATAGCTCAAAGTGTCCCATATAGTCTTCGATATCCGGGTTATCATCACCTTTGGGATCATTAGGCGATGTCTTTTCATCTTCAGGTATACGCCACCAAGGCTGGATAGAAACCGCAAAATTGTCTTTTGCAAAGGTTAAGTTGGCATAGACACGGTTCCAACTGCGCGATAGCTCCTGTCTCTGACCGTTAGACTCATGTTCAATACCAAAACCTAACCAAGTCGAACCATCAAGTGGTTTCCAGTCTGTTGGGGTGTAGTAAAAAAGCTCTGGACGATAATTGGTTTCACGGAATGGACGAGATGCTGCACCCGTGTATACCTGCCAAAATGATTTAAGAGTCATTCCAAAAAACAGACCATCGCCATCAAACAACAAGTCATCATAGTTCATTGGTACTTTAAAACTGATTTGGAACTCCGCCTCTTCCTTACGCAGTTCATCGCCGTATTTGGTGTCGGCATACGCGCGTTTATTTACACGATCACTGTATGTAAACGGAAGAATATAGTTAACGCGATGCGCGACCAGACTAAACGGTTCGAACGCGTTTTCTCGTTCTGATTCCAAACGCTTGTCGACCAAACTTTCCTGAAGTTCTTCAGGCTCTTCAATTTCTGGATCAGCGGGCACTGTGCTGGTTACTGTGTCAAGCTCACACTGCGCGCGAATGCTCTTTATGGTTTCTTCACCTTTGCTTTGCTTTATTTTGTCTAGCAAACATAAATCATAAGCACTGGCTGTTTCTCCCATCGCAACTGGCGCTGCCAATAAACTCAGTATTGATATCCCTGCCACTTTTGAAGCCATCTGAAACCCTTAATATTCTTTATGTCAAACCAGATAATTTTAGTTTTTCTTGGTAAACCGCTTGCCATTCTGACGTTAAGGCAATGTTAAATGTCCGCCGACTTTACGTCTTGGATAAATGCAACAGACTTTAGACATATCGGTCAACTATGATCAAAGCGCAAAAAACAACCAAGAGTTGAGCATCATAGATAAAAACCACTCGTTTGCATGATGCTCATTTTATCTATGCAAAATACTGGCTCGTAACTTTGATTGCAAACCCGGCTATGAATAAACCCAAACCATAACCCAAATGCGCCAATGTGCTAAGAAAACGGGCTTTCCAAGGTGTTGGGGTTTTACTCGCAGCAAAACCAAATCCTAGACAAGGTTGAATGACCAAAAATGGGAAGATCAACGTTACCACGCCTGTAATTAAGCTGGGCATTAGACTGGGCTCTACCAACCAATGATGACCAAAAACAGTAACGTGAGCCAAAGCGAAAGTAACGCCGATGGCATAATGCAAAAACCAGCCAAGTGACTTTTCTCCCGGCATCGCCTCTGACGCCATAATTGGCGCATGCATAAGCTTTCCTTGGGGCATGTACAAAACCCAGCGCGCAACCAACGCATAGTTTAATGAAGGAATACCAAACACTCTCCTTTGTAACCATGCCCATAAATCCATTATCAAAGTGGCACCAATCCCTATTAGCACCGCTTGCAATCCCATTAAAAGCAGCATTTTTCTCTCCTCAAGTTTTTGATTTGTTAAGGTCTTAGTTGCATGCTACAACTTAAAGCCAACTTGAAGTCAATGGGGAATAATATGGATATTGCAGAAGTGGTTAGAAAATCAGGATTGCCGACTTCAACGCTCAGGTACTACGAACAGCTGGGGTTAATTCGCTCGATAGGAAGGAATGGATTGAGACGCCAATATTCACCAGAGGTACTCAATACACTCAATTTAATTAGTTTGGGGCGTATCGCTGGAATATCGCTTAACGAAATGGCAGAAATGTTGAATCAATCAGAAGTTTCAAAGCCATATATCGATCGTGACTTACTAACGAAAAAGGCACTTGAGATTGATGAGCAAATAAAACGTTTGAAAGCGGTGCGAGACAGCCTAAACCATGTTGCCACCTGCCCTCATGAGTCACATATGGACTGTTCTTCATTTCAGAAGCTTATGAAGGTCGTAAAGCGTTATGTCCCCCAAAAGCAGAGATAAACCGCTCTCCCTACCGTCCTATTCTTGATTTACAAGGAAGTAACTCGCGGTTGTGAGTTACTTCCTTTCATATTACTTAGCTTGCGATTTTACGTACTTCTTCACTTTTTTCATCGCCATTTTTTGCTTTAACGGTGAAAGGTAATCAATGAACAAGTTACCAGATAGGTGATCAATTTCGTGCTGCATCACAATCGCCAAGAACTCATCGCTCTCGATTGTAATCGGGTTGCCATCACGGTCTAGTGCAGAAACAACAACTGACGTGTAACGCTCTACATCTGCGTAGTACTCAGGAACAGAAAGGCATCCCTCTTGACCAAGTGCTTTGTTTTCTCCGCTCACCACTTCTGGGTTAACCAAGATTAAAGGATCATTGCGTTCGTCAGAGATATCGATGACAACAACCGCCTCTTTTCTGCCTACTTGGGTTGAAGCTAAACCGATACCATTGCCCGTTGCGTAAAGTGTTTCTAGCATATCGTCTATCAGCGTTTGTACTGTCGATACATCAGTGACTTTTTCTGCTTTTACTTTAAGCCTTGGGTCTGGAATGGAGAGAATTTCGAGGACTGCCATACTTACCTTTCATATCTATAAATCGTAATTCGTGGCGAATTATACACACGTTTCTCGATACATAAACCTGCTAAGCTATCTTGCGCACAAGGCATAAACCATTAACTCAAACGACAACACAATAAATGGGTTTGCCTTTTAGACAAAAAATCCTACAAACAGGAAACTAAAACGCCAGCACATTATGGCTGGCGTCTTGTCATGATCCTAATTGAATCGTTTGTTGTATTTTATCTACTGACTTTCCTTGGCTTTGAGTAATACTCTAATCGCCATTTTCTCACCACTTTTTAAAATTAAGTAGGCGATGCCAATCGTTATTAGCATTATGATAGCAATAAAAATACTTACCCCACCGAGCTCAGATAATAAATAAAACGGAGAAATATCTAACGACATTAAGATAAGAGAGAACACTACCAAACTTGCTAAAGTCCACAGTAAAACAGCATACCATCTTGTTTTTGATGGCATTACATCTCCAGTCTTGTAGCCGAAGTAATAACCAACACTCATGGCTGGGATTAACGTGCTAAGAAAGCCTGTACCACTCATTTCTATCCCAACAATATATTCAATGGCCAACAGCAATGCAGCCCAACAAACGGACGCCAGACACAACAGAGACGTAACAAGAAGTACCGATGGTGGCTGGTTTATTTCTGATTCTGAATAGTTACTTTTTAATTCCACTTTCATTTCCTTCCATTTATTTGAATAAAATAAGCGTTTTAGATCATGCTTCCGCTTGGACAACCTAGAGAAACAACACCGCCATAACTCGTTGTTGGTGTAGCTACCATGACTAAATCAACAGGAAGAAACACAACGTCCGTTGCTAACGACAAAGGAATGTCAATCAATGATAGTGGGTATAACGCGATAGAAGTAATATCAGCTCTTAAATAGCAAGGTTGTCGTGCGACTGATAACGCGGTGCCTGAAAACGGCTTTCCGTATCCGCCACCAGCATGCGCATCTATAGACGAACACCCCACCATTAAAGATGCTGACACCACAAGAAATACAACTTGTAGCTTTTTAAATAGTTTTATTTTCATTTAACCTAGATTCCAACTAACTGTTATTTTTTTAAAACTAAACCCTCTCTCTCAAATTGTATATTCAATAAGTTTACTCATATGGGTCTAGTGCAACCATGTTAATACGTTCTATGTATCAGAAACAATTCATTTATTTCCAATGGCACTAGTGAGATTATGCGACGTGATTGGAATCTCACTTAAGTTTTCATGGACCTATCGCGCTGAAAATTGAAGCCTCTACCTGTCATAGAATAAAAAGCCGTCAAAACCAGTTGGTTCTGACGGCTTTTTATTTTCTATTACACACTCGATTATTGTTGCAGATTCGCTGTGGCTTCTACTGCTTTGTAGAAGTCCAGCACTCTCTGTTTGAGGTTCGATTAAAACCCTATAAAACATTAAGCCGCAATATTAATTGAGTTGTTCTATATAGCGATTCAGCTCTACCGCATATGTTTTTTCATCAATCGCAGTGTCACCTATTTCTTCATCTAGAAATCCAAGTAGCATTTGTGCACCACCTTCACCATTATTTAACGCTTGCGTCAAGTAATAGGCTGAAAGCACCTTATTTTCAAGTAAACCACAGCCATCATCATACAAACATGATCCTAAATAAAATTGTGCACTAGCCAACCCATCATCAGCAGCCTCTGAGATTAAAGAAAAGCCCCGCTTAACATCCATGACTTTTGGCTCTTTCAGAAGGATTACCCCTAAAAGCTCTTTACTATGAACATCATCCACTTCGATAGCTTTGATCAATAAAGACTTTGCTCCTTGCACATCACCTTGTTCATAAAATTTATTTGCTTCGCTGTACAACTGCTCTGGAGCTTCTCGGGTCTTAGTTAGGAGGCTTTCTGTCGTTTTAGTTGCCTCAAACTTTGACGTAGTATCGTTACATGCCGTAACAAGGAGCACTACTAATAAAACGTTAACAATTCTCATGTTATTCCCATGTGCATTTGATAAACAAGACTGCTGTCGAGTATGAATCGTCATACTGACCGCTTACAATTTGAAACTTTGTATTGATAGGAGCTTTAGCACTAGCTTCACACATATTGGCAATTTGACCACGAACATAAGCACTCGAATCAAAGTTATACTTGTCTTCTTGAGAAATTATACTTGCTAATGAAACTCTAGATAGTTGAGGAGCTTTCCCATATTCCCTTTCAACTTTCAAATACTTCACATTAACAATCAAAATGCAGCCAGATGATTCTAGATTTGCATTGTGTACTCGATTAGCTAGTACTCTAACGTTTTGTCGGATAATATCAAAAAGAAGCATAGCTCTGCCTTTCTGTAATACCATCCCTAAGGCCATGGCTCTTCCACTATTTGCTTTCACTGCAGTAGAAGCTAGAGTTGACGACTGTATTGGAGCTAGAGACGAAAATTTACGTGAAGGAATAACAGCTTTGTTTTTCCAGTGCATTCGAACTGTTAACATACCAGACTTAACCGCCATGTTGCGATCTATCTGTTCCTTAAGCTTTTGTAACCTTTTCTCACCTGTAATATCATTTGGAAGCTTACGTAATGGTCCCGCAAGAGAAGTATCTTTTATGGTATTAACGGGAATTTTCTCATTATCTAATTTGCTTCTTAGTTCGACACAAGAGCTAAATAGTTTGTCAGCTGGATACATGTAATTAATGTAGTTTATTGATAACGGCGTATCTCTCTCGTGCGTTAGTATAGAAATAAATATACATAATGATTCTCTCAAAACCATCACTATGAACTGAATTGCATAAAGTTCCAAGCTCTAAGTTGTCCTAATTGTGAGATATACCCTAATCAATGAAAGTTAATTTATAGTTGGATATTTGTTAGAAACACTCAGCGGTCATTACAAATAAACATTCGTTAACTATATGTGTTGTCACCATTACATGTAAGATTATTAAAAATAAAGGCTAACCAGTTGGTTAGTCTTTATTGATATTACTGCTACAATTTTGCTTTGGCTTTTACGCGGACTTTAACTAACACATCGCCATCGACCAACCTAAGGTCGAATATTGGTGAATGTCGCGATGGTGACTCCATCACTTTGTGACGACAACGATTTTACCTCTGCGCTAAAGTAATACGGATTAAGTGGCATTTTGCTCTCTGCTGGTCGCGCGTAGTAAAGCTTGGCAGGCTGTTTTGCCATTTGTTGCGCGTACAAATACCCGACCAACGCATGTTCAAACTGGTGGTAACCATTTCCCCAATGGAACGCTTTGGTTGATTTAGGGCTTAGACCGACGCCTCCATATTGATGATCCACCCATACATCCATAAAAGTGGGTAACGTGTATTGAAGCGTTTCTTTCATCGAACCATCAACAAGGGAAACTGTCATCGCCGCTTGATCGAGCTCTGCCCATTCCCAAGACGAGCTATAATGCTTGTGCGGTCTTGATTGCCAAGCAGGAATGCTCTCTTGCGTCCATTTACTCTGCCATTCTGGTGAGAAAAGCGCTTTGACTTGCTCAAAGTTTTGCTGGTATTGCGCTTGTTTAAGTGTGTGTTTCATTCCTTTGAAACCAAACTCTGTCCAATTGGAATTCTCCAACAACTGACCAGTGAGATACGTCATCCAATACGCTTTGATGGTGTGTCCAAAATCATTGTGTTTCGCATCTGGCATCATTACCGCTTTGTGGTGTATCGCGCCATAAAAGCGCCGCTCTTTGTCGGAGTGGTAGTTATCCAGCATCACTTGCGTCAGCCACTCCAGATCTTGTTTCCACTTGGCTTGCGCTGGTTCTGGTAAAAGTGGCGCCGTTAACAACAGGTAGCCATTAATTTGGTCAAGTTGAGCGACTAGCTCTTGCTGCTTCGCACTTTCCCCATCACCGTCTTTCAAAACCCAAGCCAGACCGCGATCATCGCTTCGTCGGTATTGTTTAAATATAAACGCTTGCTGGTCGATAAGCGCTTGTTCGACCTTTGGATCTTGAGTCAAGTAGTAGTACATCGCCAAACCCACTAAGGCGTAAGCTTGGTCTTGAGAAGTTCGTTGTTGCCACTCCATCCCCGGTTTCCCACTACGCGTAAAGCTCACAAACCCGCCGTTTTTCTCATCTTGTAGATGATCAATCAGGTAATAAGCCCCTTTCTTTGCTAGCTCTAATGCTTGCTTGTCACCCGTAAGATGAAAAAGTACGCCATAAGCGTAAGTTTGGCGCGATTTCATGCGGGTGTACTCGCGATCGAAGTGCGGGCTAATCCACCCTTTGTTTAATTCTTCACACGGCTTTTGTGGGTCGAGAATGACACCGTTATCACAACGAAAAGTCGGAAAATTCCCCGCAGGTTGTCCATGCGCGCTTTCCATCATCCAATATGGGGCTAGGCCATTCGTCACATGGTTTAACCAATCATCCCCCGAAGGCAGGCCTACATCAGCAAAGCTGCTCATGCTCGTCGTTGCGAGCAATAAGGTAAGATATTTAAAAGACATAACACTCAATTAAGTTATTGAATTTTATCCAGTATAAATAACTCCCTTTACACATATTGTCGTCGTGGTCACAATCGCCTTACGCATTTGTTTGCATCAATCATCTTTCAGCCTTATTCGATGATTGAGCCGCGAATAAACGCTACTCTGTCTTCGACTGACATTTTGGGCACTTCGATCAATTGATAACCAAATTTGTGATAAGCGCTGGCCATCTGTTGATACGTAGCCACCGCTTCAGAAAAATCTTGCTTTCGCTCTTCGTCGTTGCTGAATATCGATGCCCAAGGTGGAAAAAGGAATACTTGAGAATGATAACGAAGCATCTGGCAATGCGTGATGAGCTCATGCGAGATTGGAAGTTGTTCCAACTTACTGTAGCCATATACGTCCACAATACTGCGATCAAAAAACACGTCCCCTTGGTGGGCATTGAAAGCTCGGTAATTACTCACTTCTGCCTTCATCATTTCGTCTCGAAAAGCTTGTTTGTCATTCCAAGGTAATGCTGAACCGTGATTGGCAACCTGCGTTTGTATTACTTGACGGCCGGTTTCTGGCGCGCAGATAAAGCCTTGTGTTTTTAGTTGTTCGATAACCGAGGTTTTTCCTGCACCGGGGCCACCAGTGAATACGATGAGTTTGTTCAAAATCTTTTCCTTATTTTTTTGTTTGAGTGAAGTAATGCGTGTACAGCCAAGAAAATTGGCATCATTTGGCGTTTGAAATTGGCATGGCATTTGGTACGCCAGCGTTAAGCGAGATCGTTAGTGGAAAGTTTTGGGGTAGAAATGAGCAGTGGAAAATATTGATGAAATGAAAGCTTAAACGGCGTGTTCAGCGTTTATGAAAAACGGAGGAATTTTGAGCGAACCAAACTTGCCCAAAATATTGAGTTGAGAAATGAAGAGATTGGATCATTAGGTTAACGCGTCAATTGGCTTTCTATATCAAGAAAATGGCACCTAAGCCTAAGAACGCAAAGAAACCGACGACATCGGTAACGGTCGTCAATACTACCGAGCCAGCCACGGCGGGGTCAATGTTAAACTTCTTCAACGTGAATGGTATCAACGTCCCCGATGCCGCGGCCGCCAAACTATTGAGGAAAATTGCACAACAGATAATAAGCGCCAATGGCCAAGAGTCAAACACCATGTAGACGACACCCGCGATGACTAATCCCATGATCAAGCCATTAATGGTGGCGATTTTTAATTCCTTATTCACCAATAGCTTCAAGTTACTTTGGTGCAAGTGGTTCAATGCGATACCCCGAATGGCCACCGCTAAGGTTTGGCTACCTGCGATGCCGCCCATACTCGCCACAACGGGCATTAAGATAGCAAGCGCAACGACTTGCTCGACCACATTATCAAAAAGCCCAATGATGGCGGAGGCTACGAAAGCGGTCAGCAAGTTAATCACCAACCAAAGTGCTCTTAGCCTTGTAGCCACGCTTAATGGTGTAAACAAATCTTCTTCGCTTCGTACGTTTTCTGCCACTACAGCTTGTAGGCTGAGTTCACGCAAGGTAATCGCGATGGTCGCCATCGACAAGACGCCCATAATTTTGCCACCAGCCATGATAGGAAACCAATGTGCTCCACCATCAATCGAGACTTGTTTGCTGACGCTTTGAATCGTTTGAATATCTTCTAGAATTGGCGTAACTACGGTCAAGTCGGTAAGTTTGATATGATTTTCGTGCAGCAACAGGGTTTGCGGCTCTATCGTACCAATCACACCACTTGCATCACGCACAATAATCAACCGCACTGGACTTTGCCCACGTTTTAGCAGCTCGGTTTTGATGCCTCCTACGCTGTTTTTAGGGTTTGCGACCAGAAAGTGAGGCTCGGCATAACGTCCAACTTTGTTGTCTTCATACGACAATGCTTGTTGGATATGCGCGACAGACTCTTCACTTTGATCAATAAGGTATTCATCTACAAATTCGGTCGGTAGAAAGTCCGCAAAGATGATCAGTTCTGAATCCGTTATGTACGCCAAGCGTTCATGTTGTAAGTCTTTATTGAGTGATTGATGAATGTGCTTGGCGGTGTCGTATCGGAGCAAATTTAATACCGTCCAATACTTCTCAGGCGGCACTGCTTCTATGACACGCTTACGGTAAGCAATGTTGACCGATTCCAAAATGTTCGCAATCTGTGCTTCTTGATAGTCTTTCAAAAAGCTCAAGTCTTCGGTCGATTCTATCGCTTTAATGATCTCAGCAAGCAAATGTGGCACTTTGCGGTTAATTTGCAATTGGTTGGAATCTATCATTACTTTTACCTATAGCTTTCACTACCACATTCGCCGCATTGACGATATGTGCTATCCGAAGGCATGAATTCTTGATGTTAAAATTCTAGGCGATAGTTGACTTAATTGCGGAATTTATATTTCGCTCGCAGAAACAAAACGCCTCTGCATCAGTTCATGGTATAGACTTGAATGTGTGTCAGGCTCATTCGCCTTGTTTGATAATGGAGTAATCAATGGCACCTGTATTTTTTCTGACTCAGCAGGCCGCCTTACCAAGTCGTAAGGTGCTTCGCAAAGTGATTCAATTTTCGACAGCGTTGGCTCAGCCTATTGTGGTTTTAGTGGAAGACCATCGCCGAAGTGAAGATCACGCATTCGCTCATTTTCTCAGTTTCAACTCTGACCATATAAAAAAAAGACAAGCTGAGTTTGAAGCTTGGACCTTAAAGTTCAACGCATTAATTGTCGAACTTTGTGAAGAAGAAGAGCTTGAAACACCAACGCTCTCTTACGAGCATTTCAAAGGGAGCCATTGGGTTGAGCAAGTTGCGAAACGACTTGTTGACCACACTGACTTACTGCTCGTGGGACACTTTAACAAACACGAGATTCAAACGATGCTCACAGAACTAGCACAACAAGATTGCGACTTGTTGCTACTGAGTGAGCGGTCATGGCCTTCTCACGCCAACATGCTTTGTGCAATCGACCCACTTCATCGAGGGGATGAAAAGTCGATAGTAGATAAAGCCATCGTCTCGCGAGGCTCAAAATTAGAACAAACCTTAAGCGGGAAAATGACGCTCGTTTACTGCCGATACGTCGCACCATACCTCTCTCGCTATCGTGCAGAGATATTAAGCAATCAAAAAGCAGGCATTACAGATTTTATTAGTGCGCAAAAGTTAACGCGAGTTCCATTACTATTACCGGAAGGAAACCCTGAAACGGCGTTACCAAAAGCAGTTAAGCAATCACAAGCAGCGATTTTGATTATGGGGGCATGTAAACGAAGCATGTCATCTCAATTTTGGTCTGGCAGCACTGTAGACACGTTACTTGATCAACCACCTTGTGACCTACTGTTGGTCAACAGTTCCAAGGGCTGACTAGGTATTCCCTATTAACCAACCCTTTCAATACCAAGCGCAGTTATTGGCTCTTTACATCTTCTAACTGCGCGGCTTCATGCTCTGCGTTCAAGGCTTGTTTCTGCTGCTGTTTTATCTCATCCCAACTGCGTCCCGACTCAATCGCAGATACACGCTGATCGTATTTGTTGCAGGCTCTTTCGAGTACTTTCTCAGGATCTATACCCTTTTCTCGTTCCAGCGCTTTTAATACGTTAAGATAGTTCCACAACACATCGCCTAACTCGTCTTCCAAATGACAAAGGCGATCCTCACGAATCTCTTCGCGGACTTCATCAACTTCTTTGCCAATGGCCTCCAGATAAGTCTCTACGCCTTTAAACCAAGTGTTGGTTTGGTCATATTGAGATTTTCTCGTCGCAATTGCATACAGCTCATCAAATTTCTTCATTGCCTCTCCGTAGAACACGTTTTTATTTATGCCTTTTTAGGACGAATAAACTTCCCTTTAGCCGTCACTCTAACTTCGCTTTCGACCCGCAATTGAGCCACCAGTTGATATATACCGCGTCGTTCACCTTCACAGTGTGCAGTAATCGTGACTCGATCATCTAACTGAATAGGTGCATGGTAGCGCACATCCAACTGCGCCGTAAGGGCTTGAATGTCTCTAGATAACAAACAATGCGTCATTGCACCATCGAGAAGCGAACTGGCAATACCACCATGCAACAGGTCTGTATAACCTTGATGACGCGGTAAAACGTGAAACTCTCCGACAACAGAACCATCGGCTAGGTATTGGTAGTTCACGGCCAAAGAGTTCGGATTCACATTAATTGAAGAACAAACCGCACATTGATGATGAGATTCGTGAGTGTAATGACAATAGCTGTTTGTGGACATGATAGTTACTCGGTTTCTCAAAAGAGTAATTAGCATATGCCAACAATTAAAAAGAAACGGCGAGTAATCTTTGTTTGCATGTTGCAGGGCCAGCAACCTCGCTTTTCATAACACTAAGTAATCATTTTAATAATTAACGATAATTTCCAGTTTATTTAGAGTGGCGATATGGTTTGCATAGTGATTACGCAACGTTATGAAAAGGCGACTTATGAAGTTTCTCCACACGATGATCCGTGTAGCTGACCTAGACAAATCTATCGAATTTTATACAAAAGTTCTGGGAATGAGTGTTTTGGATCGTTTTGAAAACCAAGAATACCGTTACTCACTGGTGTTTGTTGGTAGCCCTGATCAACCAGATGGCGCGACCATCGAGCTAACTTATAACTGGGATACCGGCAGTTACGACTTAGGTAACGCATTCGGGCACATAGCGCTTGGGTGTGAAGACATTTACGCAGCTTGCGAAAAAATCAAAGCGCTTGGTGGTAACGTCACTCGCGAACCCGGTCCAATGAAAGGTGGAGAAACACACATCGCCTTCATTAAAGATCCCGACGGCTACCCAATCGAACTGATTCAAACTAAACAATAACGAGGTTTCCTATGACAGACGCATTATTTCAACCGATTCAACTTGGCTCTCTCTCATTAAAAAACCGCATCGTCATGCCTCCGATGACGCGCTCTCGAGCCTCTCAACCGGGTAATGTTGCCAACGACATGATGGCCACCTACTACGCTCAACGCGCCGAAGCGGGATTAATCGTTGCTGAAGGCACGCAAATTTCACCAATGGGTCAAGGCTACGCGTGGACACCGGGTATTTATAGCCCAGAACAAATTGCTGGCTGGAAAAAAGTAACTGATGCAGTGCACGAGAAAGGCGGCGTTATCTTCGCGCAATTATGGCACGTTGGTCGTGTGACTCATCCTGACAACATCGGCGGCGAGCAACCTATTTCTTCTTCTGCGCTCAAAGCAGAAAACGTGAAAGTATTTATCGACAATGGCACTGACGAACCTGGCTTTGTCGACGTGGTTGAGCCACGTGAAATGACCAAGCAAGACATCAAGAATGTTATTGAAGAATACCGCCAAGCCGCATTAAACGCGATAAAAGCTGGGTTTGATGGTGTCGAACTTCACGCAGCAAATGGCTACTTGGTTAACCAGTTTATCGATTCTGAAGCGAACAACCGCACTGATGAATACGGCGGCTCAATTGAAAACCGTCTGCGTTTTCTTGGTGAAGTGGTCGAAGCAATGACGCAAGCCATTGGCGCAGAGCGTGTTGGTGTTCGTCTTGCACCATTCACTTCGTTAAACGGCACCGTTGATAGCACACCTGTCAACACCTACACCGCTGCTGCTGCGCTGCTTGATAAACTCAATGTGGTTTACATTCACATTGCAGAAGTGGATTGGGACGACGCACCAGACACTCCGCACGACTTTAAAACCGCAGTTCGTGAGGCGTATAAAGGCAAACTGATCTATGCCGGTCGTTACAACGCAGAAAAGGCGCAACACGCGATTGAAAGTGGTTTAGCCGACATGATCGGTTTTGGTCGTCCGTTTGTTGCAAACCCAGACTTACCAAGCCGCATCAAGCACGGCTATCCGCTGGCAGAACATGACCCTACGACATTGTTCGGCGGCAATGAAAAAGGCTTAGTGGACTACCCTGCGTATCACGCGGGTTAATTCATCTGCGTAAAGCTGATTCGCAACTCGCGACAAACCAACAGCTAACCCAAAAGAACCTTGCTCTTCCCCCTGTGACGCCAAGATGCAGGGTTCTTTTTTAGGCAAGCCACCAAGAATTAACGTCTTTGACAAGATGTACAACCTCGACACGCAGAGCGCGTCGTTTTACTTAGTAAACTGCGTTGTACTTTACAGTAGGCGTTTTTCAGTGCGCGGCGGCCTGAAAACCAATCATCCGGTTTAGTGAGGATTAAGTAGCCGTTAAACCTCTTAACCAACTCGGTTCGATTGTTTTCGATAAATCGGCTATCAAACTCGATTTCGAAGTAATCCAACGCTTCTTCGATACAAGTAAAGCTGGCAATTTTTTCCTGAATCGTATTCTCTGTCATTGTTTCTTTAGCGTTATCATTTTCAATGAAGTCTAAGAGCCTCGCGCTTTACGTTCTTTGATTTAGCGCTTCTTAACATCACTCTTTCTGGGATTTCCATATTGAAATTCAATTTGGGAATTCGTTATTTCCCCCAGCCTTTTCATTTTGACAATCAATTTAAGGTACTGATTTAAAGCAATATTATTTCTGGTTCATATTTTGCTCTACTTCGTTAAACGGAATGTTGGAGGGACACAATATGACTTACAGAGCGGAAGTAGACGGATTAAGGGCGATTGCTGTCACGTTAGTGATTTTGTTTCATGCAGGAGTTGAGCAATTCGCTGGTGGCTTTATTGGCGTCGACGTATTTTTTGTTATCAGCGGCTATTTGATCACCACTATCGTGATTAACGATTTGGAAAACCAGAAGTTCAGCCTCGGTGATTTTTATGAGCGACGCATTCGCCGCATACTTCCCCTGCTACTGGTGGTGATTGCCGTCAGCTATTTGATGTCTTGGTGGCTATTTTTGCCACAAGCACACAAAGACGTTGGTCAGTTCGCAGTGTCTTCTATTCTTTCTTCATCCAACATTCTTCTGTATTTAAAAGGCCACAATTACTTCGGTTTAGAAGATCAAGCCAATCCGCTATTTCACACCTGGAGCTTGGGCGTTGAAGAACAATACTACATTGTCATTCCTTTGCTACTCATGCTACTCGCTCGTGGCAAAAACGCGTTTTACCTGACTTTTTTCATCGCGGTATTTGCGCTGAGTTTGATGACTATTGTTTATGCGAGCAACGATCCTGATTTCGCCTTCTACATGATCTTCTCTCGTGCTTGGGAGCTGGCAACCGGTTCATTACTCGCATTAGTAATGAGAAAAGCTCAAGTTCGTTCCAACGATACGCTGGCAACCATTGGCATCGTTTTGATATTGGCCTCTGCACTTTTGTTTGAAAAATCGCAAGATGGCGCGGGTATCACTTTGCTGGTGCCAGTCATCGGTAGCGCGTTAGTGATTTTGTTTGCCTCTAAAGACAATGTCTGCGGTAAATTGCTGAGCCTAAAATGGGTCGTGTTCGTCGGCTTAATCAGCTACAGCTTGTACTTGTGGCATATTCCGCTATTTGTATTTTACCGCTACATGCTGGACGCAACTCAAGACGTCAATATCCCGATTTACATTGCCGCTCTTTTTGTACTGTCTTACTTCACTTGGCGCTTTATTGAAAAGCCGTTCCGCAGCCGAAAAGCCACGAGCATGCGCACTGTGTCTGCGGTTGTTGTGGTGTTGACGTTACCCTTGCTGACGTTCGGCGTTATTGGTCATCAAAACGGTGGTTTTCCAGAAAGAAGTGCATTTTTCGAGGCCATGCGCGTTAACAACGGTTACGGTTTAGATTGCAACGGCAACACCGACGTTAACGATGTGTGCTCGTCTGCGCCGCAGCCCACCATTGCTGTGTTAGGCAATAGTCACAGCATGGTTTACGTGAAGCGTCTGTCCGAAGTAACACCAACTGGCGTGGTGCAACTTACTCAAGATTCCTGTGCGGTCGGTTATGTCGACATCCTCGAAGCTGCTGGCTCAATTTCTTGCCGACAGTTCTTCAAACAGGCAGTCGATACCATTTTGCGTACCCCTTCTATTCGTCGCGTCGTTACCTCTTCCAACTTCAATAAAGAGCTTTCACAAGCAGATTATGAGGCATCATTAACTGGATTGTTGAATGAACTGGAAGGGAAAGAAGTGGTCGTTTTCGGCCCAACGCCTTCTGCACCGTTTGCGGTAGGAGAATGCCTTTGGAAAGCGCGTTTGTTTGGCGAGACGGAAGAGTCCGCATGCGATTTCTCTCCCAAGCGACATCACCCTCAAAACGTGGCGAAGTTAGTGAACTACTTTGATCAATTTGAGCACGTTGAGTTTGTCGACTTGACCGATGCCATTTGCAGAAATGGCGTATGTCGAATGAAAGTTGGTGCGAACAACGCCATGTATACCGATGACAGCCATTTATCTTACAAAGGTGCTGAGTTGGTGCTTGGGCATTACCACAACAGTACGAATGAAGCTCAACAGTTCACTTACGACCGACAATAACCAAGGAATTAGCTTTATGCTTCAGCGCTTATCTCAGGTAAGCGCTGAATATTTTAAAGCAAGACAAAACCAACGCCTCTATTTGAAAATGCGCGGGTCAAACGCAAAATCAAGCTTTTCAGCTTTCTTGATGATCTCTTTCATTTTGGGATGATTTGGGTTCACCACGTAGTTTTTATCACGAGGTGAAATCGTTGAAGGCACTTGCAGCGCAGCAAACTCAGGGTGAGGATCATTGAGAAACTGGTCACCAATGTATTGCGTAGACTCGCTTGCCGGTATTGCTCGCCACGTCACTGGGAGATCTTCTTCATCTAAGGTGGCGATGAGGTATTCTGGCATTTCAATACGATATAAATCGTACAGTTTGGTGATGGCAGGATCGTTGTTTACGTGAACAAACACTTCCAATGAGCAAAGGGATTCCGATTCAGAGAAGTAGAGGGCTTCGGTTCCTTTTGAGTTCCATCGCCCTCCAAACAACTTTGCGCCAACGGGGCTGAATGGCGTGTCAGCAAATTTCTTTTGTGTGAGACGATAGAGCTTCATATTACGAGAATACCCCGTGCTCTAAACGGCCGATCAAATCTTTTACGATTTCAAAATCCACCGTGGTCGAGACCATATCAAGTGGACGTTTACCTCCTAAGCCATACACATTCTCTCTCATCCATGTTAACGCGCGCTCTTCGTCGTCAAACAGCTCTGTCGCGAGTTTCAATAACATCGCTAATCGATAGATTGCATCACTTTCTTGCGTATTGAAGCGTTCATCGTTTTTTAGACGACGCTTGACCGTGCTGACAGGTATCAATGTGACGTTTTGAAACTCACTCTGAGAAAGCTTCACACGCTCAACAATATTGCGATACACCTTTGGCTCAAAGCCTTTGTGAACCGCATCAGTGCGACCTGTTTCAGCGTCTTCAATACCCAACATAAACCAGAAATTGGCTTTATGAGGTTGTTTCGGTTTGAAGCTTTTTAATGCTGCAGTTGCCATATCAAGCTCCTATGGTTCATATGGTCCAGTTATTATGGTTCAAATGAGCTTAACTTTCAATCAAAGTAAAAAGATAGGTAAAGAAAAAGGCGAGCTTTTCGCCCGCCTCTCTTACTTATTCATCAACCCATCTACCGACGGGCATCGTTTCACTTATTGCAAGTCAAAACGATCCGCGTTCATGACTTTCGTCCATGCGGCGATGAAGTCATGGATGAATTTTTCCTGATTATCATCTTGCGCATACACTTCCGCATACGAACGCAGGATCGAGTTTGAACCAAAGACAAGATCCACACGGGTTGCCGTCCACTTCACAGCGTCGGTTTTACGATCACGGATTTCGTACTGATTAGCACTTACTGGTTGCCACGCATATGACATGTCAGTAAGGTTCACGAAGAAATCATTCGACAAAGTGCCGACTCGGTCAGTAAATACGCCCTCTTTTCCACCGCCGTAGTTACTGCCTAGAACGCGCATACCACCGATAAGTACCGTCATTTCTGGCGCCGTTAGCCCCATAAGCTGAGCACGATCTAATAAAAGCTCTTCTGGCTTAACCACGTAGTCTTTCTTCAACCAATTTCGGAAACCGTCAGCAACAGGCTCAAGTACTTCGAATGATTCAACATCCGTCATCTCTTGGGTGGCATCACCTCGGCCTGGCGCGAATGGCACAGATACATCATGACCTGCGGCACGCGCAGCCAGTTCAATACCTACGTTACCAGCAAGCACGATAGCATCTGCAACACTACAGCCCTCTTCTGCTGCTATTTTTTCTAACACCGCAAGAACACGGCTTAGACGTTCAGGTTCGTTCCCTTGCCAATCTTTTTGCGGAGCCAAGCGAATTCTCGCGCCATTTGCACCGCCTCGGCGGTCAGAGCCACGGTAAGTACGCGCACTATCCCACGCCGTACTTACTAACTCACTAATGGATAGGCCACTTGCTTCGATTTTTGTTTTTACTAAATCAACATCGTAGTCTGTCTTACCTGCGGGCGTTGGGTCTTGCCAAATAAGATCTTCGCTTGGCACATCAGGGCCGAAATAACATGATTTTGGTCCTAGATCGCGGTGTGTCAACTTAAACCAGGCACGAGCAAAAACGTCATCAAAGTACGCAGGGTCATTTTGGAACTTTTCTGCAATCTTACGATATTCAGGGTCCATTTTGAGCGCCATATCGGCGTCGGTCATGATTGGATTGTAGCGCTTAGAACCATCTTCAACATCGACAGGCTTGTCTTGTTCTTCAATGTCGATTGGCTCCCATTGCCATGCGCCGGCTGGGCTCTTTTTCAGTTCCCAGTCATACTTAAATAGTAGGTGGAAGTATCCGTAATCCCATTGTGTAGGGTGTGTTGTCCAAGCACCTTCAATACCACTCGTTACCGTGTCACGGCCAATACCACGTGTTTTGTGATTAATCCAGCCAAGACCTTGCTCATGAACGTCTGCTGCTTCGGGCTCTGGGCCAAGGTTTGCGGCATCACCATTACCATGACACTTACCCACCGTGTGACCACCAGCTGTGAGCGCGACGGTTTCTTCATCGTTCATTGCCATTCGCGCAAAGGTCACTCGCATGTCATGTGCTGTTTTGAGAGGATCTGGGTTACCGTCTACCCCTTCAGGGTTCACATAGATAAGACCCATCATTACCGCAGCAAGCGGGTTTTCTAAATCTCGCTCACCAGAGTAGCGGCTGTTATCAGCGTCACTTGTAGCTAACCATTCTTGCTCAGAGCCCCAGTAAGTGTCTTTTTCTGGGTGCCAAATGTCCTCTCGTCCAAACGCAAAGCCAAAGGTCTTAAAACCCATGGATTCGTACGCCATGTTACCGGCAAGGACAATCAGGTCTGCCCAACTTAGTTTGTTGCCATATTTTTTCTTGATTGGCCATAAAAGGCGTCGAGCCTTATCGAGGTTGGCGTTATCTGGCCAAGAGTTGAGAGGAGCAAAGCGTTGGTTGCCTGTAGCAGCACCGCCACGGCCATCCGCAATACGATAACTGCCCGCTGCATGCCATGCCATTCGGATCATTAAACCACCGTAGTGTCCCCAGTCGGCAGGCCACCAGTCTTGGCTATCAGTCATTAAATCTTTTAAATCTTTTTTAAGTGCTTCGACATCTAGCTTTTTCAGTTCTTCTTTGTAATTAAAGTCCTGACCAAATGGGTTGGTTTTGGAGTCGTGTTGATGCAGGATGTCTAAGTTCAAGGCATTCGGCCACCAATCCATCACCGACTTATCTGTAGATGTTTGCCCACCATGCATAACTGGACATTTACCTACCGAACCGCCGTTTGCTTTGCTCATATAATGCTCCTTCGTGTCGTGGTTGTGGTAACCACTCTTTGTTATTCAATAAATCGAATATCCACCTCAAACAGCGTAGTTCATACACTGTTTTTTTAGTTAACGCCAAGTCAAAATTTCAAACATTTCAGCGAATAAATAATTGTTATCAAACATGTACCTATATGCAGAAAATATGGATAGAGATCAGTTTAAGTCCATACCTGAATACTTAATCCCAGACAGCCTCGCCATGTTGTGATCCCAGGTCGCTAAATCATGATGACTAAATTCATTCAGAGCGTGATGACCACACGCCCTCGCCATGACTTTCATGAGCTCGACCGAGGATTCGAAGAAATTTTTCAGTTGCTGGGATGACTTTTCAACGTCGAGACGCTGCCTCAAATCGGCATTTTGTGTCGCAATGCCTGCCGGGCAATTATTGGTGTTGCAGATGCGAGCCGCGACACAACCGATCGATTGCATCGCACTGTTTGCTATCGCTACTCCGTCTGCTCCAAGTGCCAACGCTTTGACAAAATCCGTAGGAACTCGCAACCCACCGGTGATGATTAATGTGACACGGTCACTTACGCCTTTTTCATCTAAGTACTTACGTGCACGAGCTAATGCAGGGATGGTGGGTACACTAATATGATCACGGAACATAGTTGGCGCCGCACCCGTGCCACCACCGCGACCATCTAAGATGATATAATCAGCCCCAGCATCAAGCGCAAACTGGATGTCTTGCTCAATATGGTTGGCACTGAGTTTAAATCCAATTGGAATACCGCCTGTGATGCCACGAACTCTGTCAGCAAACTTTCTGAAATCGTGAGTAGTGTGAAGATCTTTGAACGTTGGTGGTGATATCGCTGGTTGTCCCTCGGGGATGCCTCTCACCTGAGAGATCTTACCTACATTTTTATTTGCAGGCAGATGACCACCCGTGCCCGTTTTTGCTCCTTGCCCGCCTTTGAAGTGAAACGCCTGAACATTAAGAAGCTTAGATTCGTCGTAGCCAAATTGAGCACTAGCAAGCTCATAGAAATACCGTGAATTGGCGGCTTGCTCTTCCGGTAACATGCCACCCTCACCAGAGCAAATCCCAGTCCCTGCCAACTCTGCACCTTTTGCTAGTGCAATTTTCGCCTCTTCAGAAAGTGCGCCAAAACTCATGTCCGACACCAACAAAGGAATGGCGAGTCTGAGCGGCTTACGCGCGTTTGGTCCCACAATCAACTCGGTAGACACAGGAACGTCTTCCAACAACGGTTGTGTCGCCATTTGCGCCACCATAATTTGTATAGCATCCCAATGTGGTAGCAAATGCCTAGGAACCCCCATTGCAGCCATCGGACCATGATGACCGAGTTTAGAGAGTCCTTCTCTCGCTAATTGGTGGATAAACTCGAGGGTTGGTTCTTCTTGAGTAGCAGACGCCGTTGGTTTGTCTCTTTTCTCTCGCTTTTGTTCCGGTCCCTCTTTACCGACTTGCTCTGCGGTAAATCGCTTGTGTGTACCATCACAAAAAGGAGCATTGGCGGTATGCTTACATTGGCAGAGATAGGCATCTTCGTCTTTTTCCGCACTAAAGCTCATTGGCTTTAAGCCGGTTCCCGAATGAGACCCATCGCAGTAAGGTTGTTTTTTAGAACGCCCACATCGGCAGAAGTAATATTCTTGCCCAGCTTTCAACTCTACTTTGAGCGGCTTGTTATCAGCGATGATTGGCTTGCTCATGTTGCCCCCTATTTATTATTGTTAACCATGCTTTCTCGCTGGCTTGCAATAAGCGTAGAACAGGAGCGTAAAGAGCGTCAGTGTCGCCGAGTAAAATGCGCGATTGTCGCCCGACTAACCTATACTTTTTATGGGTCTCATACACGTGGAGGCTATATGACGATTGCAACCCGATTAGATGAATATTTGACTGAGCATAACATTCACTTTCAAACCGTGAATCACAGCCACAGTCATAGCTCGCTACAAAGTGGTGTTGCAGCAGGTGTGCCTTTAATGAATATCGCAAAAGGTGTGATTCTAGAGGATCATGAAGGGCGTCATATGATGGCGGTCTTACCTGCCAACAACAAAATCAGTTTGTCGAGATTAAACGACGAATTTAATGCCACCTTCCACTTGGTGAAAGAGCGTATGGTTTACCGACTCTTCACCGATTGTGAACACGGCGCTATTCCACCGATTGGTAGCCCTTACCACATGTCGACAGTTTGCGATGAAAGACTAGCAAACTTGGAACATGTCTACCTTGAAGCTGGCGATCATGAAACTCTGATTAAGCTGGACCGAAAGGCGTTTAAAGAACTGATGAACGACTGTAGATATCTAAGATTCAGCAGTGAAGTTCTGCATTAAACTTGCCAAGATCTCTCGACACTTCCTGAACAAGGCTCTTTCAACAAGAGCCTTTCTTTGTTTTGTTGGTAGCACGCGATGGAAGTTTCTCGGACTTTGGTGCCCAGCGTTTCAGAGCATATAGAAACAAAAAACCGTCTATTCGGGCGGTTTTTTATCAATCAAATCATAATTATTATCGAACAAAGATCTTTTGGATCGCTTTTATCGCCATAGCCCTACGGCGCATTAATACGCTCGTTCTTGGCAACCATTTCGGTGTGTGAAGAATGGTTTTCGCATGACTAAAAGTTCTGAATCCTTCCTCTCCGTGATAATGCCCAATACCCGATTCACCAACGCCACCAAAAGGCGCATCTTCAGCGCCAACATGTAAAACCGTATCATTAACGCCGACGCCACCACTGTGGGTGTTGCGTACAATATGTTTGATAGTCGATTTGTCGTCCGACATAACATACAGCGCAAGTGGTCTTTGGTGCTGATTAATGTAGTCAATCGCTTCATCAACGGCATTGTAGGGCTTAACAGGTAGAAATGGCCCGAAGATCTCCTCTTGCATGATTCGCATATTCGGCGACACATCCGTGACCAAATGAGGATACAGAAGTCGTTCCTCTTGGGGCGACGCCTCAACAGTGTGAAGGTTAGCACCTTGCGCTTTTGCATCCTCAAGTAGCGCAGTCAAACGATCATATTGTCGTTGGTTGACAATATGGGTCAGCTTTTGATTCTTGTTGGATTTTAAATAGAGCTTTTCAAAACGTTTTAAGAATAGCGAAATGAACTCTTCGACACGTTCTTGCGGTACAAATGCGTAGTCAGGCGCGACACAAATCTGGCCTGCATTAATGCATTTACCAAACAAGATAGCATCAACGGCTTTCTTCATGTCTGCATCTTTTGCAATGATCACCGGGGACTTTCCACCCAACTCTAACGTCACCGGGGTAAGGTTTTCCGCTGCCGCTTTTGCCACTGCGCGACCAACACTCGTAGAACCCGTGAACAAAAGGTGATCGAATGGCAGTTGGCTGAATGCTTGTGCGACGTCTGCTTCACCCTCAAAAACTTCGACATACTCAGACAACCCACGGCAAATATCGACGATGACTTTATTGGTTTTTGGCGTAAATTCGCTGAGCTTCATCATCACGCGGTTGCCAGCAGCCAATGCTGTCACTAAAGGCGCAAGGCTCAAAATCACAGGAAAGTTCCAAGGTGAAATGATCCCGACGACACCTAACGGTTGATACTGAACGGTGACTTTAGAAGGTGCGAGCAATAAGCCGGATTCGCGCTTGCTGGGTTTGCACCATTTTTTTAGTCGTTTGAGGGTATAATTAATATGCGAGACCGTTGGCAAAACGTCGGTCATAGCGGTATCAAATTCTGAGCGATAGCCAAAATCGTCACTTAACGCTTCAACCAGCGCTTGTTTGTTCTCAAGCAGCGATTTTTTTAACAAAACGAGGCGCTGTTTACGTTCATCCAAACTAGGATAAGGCTCGGCTGCATATGCCGCTTTTAAGCGTTCGAGGCTTTGCTGTAACAAGTTATCTACTTCAACCTCTGTGATTGCGTTCATGATGCTTCTCCTAGCCTAGTTTCTACCAATGACGCCCCAAGTTAACACGAGCGCAACAATGTTACTATTGTAGCGCTCGTGAAGTTAGAGTTCGAACTCTGATTAAAATATCTCTAGGGTGGATACTACGTCAAACGTAGTTCATAAATGCCTAGTCGTTGAGAGCGGTCAAGCATATCGAACTCATGATCAACGTATTCTTTTAATGTGGCGCCTGCACGCTCAGCAATATTGATGCTAGCGATATTATCTTCCATACAATGGAACTGAATGAATTGTGCGTGCCCTTTCTTCTTCAAGAAAGGGATCAATACTGCGAGTACTTGATCAATCACACGATGGCCTCGCCCATTGTTAGCAAGCCAGTAGCCAATTTCAGTAACACGTGTATGTGAATCCACACCTTTAATGCCAATAACACCCGTAAGCTGCTCATCAAAATAAATTGCACACCAGTGGGAATCCAGCGCGTTACTGTTCACTCGCTGGGAAATGTAGTTCACGGCCTCTCGATGATTCGTGACAGAATCCGTCCAAGGTAGATAGCCCTCAAGGCTCTCTCGGTGAGTGTTCACAACCTCTAGTAAAGCGGACGCGTGTTTCGTATTGAGGGGCTCAATTGAGATCCTTTGCGAGACGGAAAAACGCTTCTGTAAGTGATTTCCTTGATACGTCTCTTGGCATGTGACTTCATCCATAGATGTTATTCCTTTTTATTGTGAACGCTCAGCGCAAATCCTAACGCTTCATTTTATGAGAACAAACCTCTCTATAAAAACTAATCAAAGCCGTTGCCGTTCATTTAGCCCTTTTGATCGATCAGCGTAAATGGCGTTAGTGATGCCACATCTACATAATGCTTCCATACATGTTCATAGAGGTGATGCTGATTGGCAAACGGAGCCAGCTGCTTAGCTTCTTCAAGTGTACACCAGCGATACTCTGTATGCTCTTCGTTAAGAACAACTGATTGGTTAGGCGGACAAAATAGCACAAAACATGGGATAACCATGATACGGTTATTTTTTGCTTCGTAGAACTGCTCTAGAAAGTCTGCTGTATGTAACTCAACTTGGTCAATTAGTGTCTCTTCTTTTAACTCTCTTAAAATGGTTTGCCACCCGGCTTCACCCGCTTCGATACCACCTGCAACATGGCACCAATAGCCACCTTTTACGCGTTTGAGTAACAGCATTTTTTCTATGCCATCAATTTTTGAAATGACAACGCCTGAAACATGCGTTGCTTTTATCGGGATCATGTAAGCTCCTTAAATATCGAGTTTTTATTGTTACGCTGAGAGAGGCAGATTAATTGCTACGTATTCTACTGTTTATTCATCTTGTCGACAGAAGTGTTTGAGTTTAGAGGATTTAATCGCTAACTAAGTATGCTAAAGTGAGATCTGTCGCAACAAATGAGCAGTAAAATGTCCAATTCATTCAACACTATGATTCCCATCGGTGTGCGCTTTATGGTGCTTTCCGCGTTCGGCTTTGCTCTGATGTCAGCTACAGTAAAGCACGTCGGCAACTACGGTATCCCCGTTTTTGAAATCGTTGCAGCAAGAGCGCTCGTTTCACTTATCATTAGTTATTTCGATGTAAAGCGAAAACGAATTTCTGTATGGGGCAATAATAAGCCATTACTATTTGCACGCGGTGCTGTGGGCACGATGGCTCTGATGTGTGTATATTATTCAGTGACCACCTTACCTTTGGCAGAAGCGACGATATTCCAGTATATTCATCCGGTATTTACTGCACTACTCGCCGTATTTTTCTTGAAAGAGCGCATCCAGCCGTCAACTTTCCTTTGTATTGCGTTGTGCTTACTCGGCATCTATATCATGGTAAGCCCAGAAACTGGGCAAGGCTCAGATAGCGCTTTACCAATGTTTAGCGTCATGATTGCGATCTTAGGCGCATTTGGTAGCTCAATTGCCTACGTCATTGTCAGAAAACTGAGTAAGACAGAAGACAGCTCAGTGATCATTTTCTATTTCCCGTTGGTTGCTCTCCCCGCTTCACTCTTACTGATTGGCGACGATTTTGTAATGCCCGATCTATATCTGACTTTCATGTTGGTTCTAGTTGGTGTCTTTACCCAAATTGGGCAATTGGGGTTAACCAAAGCGATGCAAACTCAACAAGCGGGTAAAGCCTCCGCTTATTCGTATATCCAGATCGTATTTTCTGTGTTGTTAGGCATCATTTTCTTTGGCGAGGTTCCGATCATTTGGACGTACGTCGGTGGCGGTCTGATTGTTACAGGCGCATTAATTAATGCGTTTGGTCATCACTTACGGTTACCTTTTATTAAGCGCAACGCTTGATATACCTACCCAGAACCGTAAACACGACATTTAGAAAAACAGCCAGAGTGACTCTGGCTGTTTTGTGTTTAGCCTAACGTTAAGCTGATATTTTTAACCCTGCGATACCAGCGACAATCATTAGCAAGCTTAAGGCTTTGATAAGTGTTGCTGGCTCATTGAACAGATAAATACTCACGACTGCCGTGCCTATTGCGCCAATCCCTACCCATACGCCATAAGCAATGCCTAAAGGCAAGGTTCTTAACGCAATGCCAAGCAACCAAAAGCTCAATAACATAAAGACAATAGTGAATGCCGAAGCACCGAATTTGGTAAACCCTTGTGAATATTTAAGACCGACAGCCCATGCGATTTCACACAAGCCCGCAATGAAGAGAATTCCCCAAGCCATGTCACATTTCCCAACGAGATGGGGTCGTCCCCGAGAAAAGATAGAGCGGTGAGGTCGTCCTCACTTCTGATTGACTGCTTATTATATACAGAAATTTAAACATAAAAAATAAAACACGGCGATAAGCATACAACTCAAACATCTCATGTACGCTTAAATTCTACGCTTTTCTTTTTAACGGTGGCGGACTCTCTATTTCGCATCAATAACGACACCGTTTTTTAACAATTTACATATAACCTTCTGGTGTTGAAAGTGTTGCATTTATTGCACAAATCACACAAAAACTAATTGAACATGTAAATATGAAAACGTTTGTGTGACTAATATCGCTTAAAACAATGACTGATGACTTTAATATTCAGCCGAATTAATTATAAGGTATGACGTACCCATGAAAGCAATCAAAACCTCTATCGCTGTCCTTGTTGGCGCCGCTCTACTATCTGGATGTAATGACGATACTGAATACGTCAATGTTCAGCCTAAAGAAGTAAAAATAGCGACTTACAACCTCTCTTTTGACCGCGCTACCTTCGAAACTTTGGTAGATGAAATGCAAATTGAACCAACGCAGCAAGCTGCGTTGGTCACCTCTTATTTAGACGGTTCAATCGCAGCCGAAGACAAAACCACTGCGGAAAAAGTCATTCAAATTCGTAACGTTGCAGCAATCATTCAAAAGAATCGTCCTGATGTTCTCATGATGGCGGAATACAACAACGATGGAACAGGTGAAAACAAAGCAGCCATTGAAGGATTCCAGAAGAACTACTTGTCTGTCGCGCAAAGTATCGATGGCGCGGGCGGTGAAGCAAACCTTGAGCCTATTGAATACCCTTATGCTGAATCTTACTCAACTAATACAGGGTTGTTGAGTGAGTTTGATCTCGACAACAACGGAACCGCAGGTCAAATGCCAGGTGATGCATGGGGCTTTGGCATGTACCATGGTCAATATGCATTTGCCCTTATGTCTAAGTATAAAATTGACACAGCAAACACACGTACATTCCAAGCATTTAAATGGAAAGATATGGAAGGTGCGACAATTCCAACCATTACTATCTGTGACGGTTCGCAAAAGATTCCAGACGGCATGAAGTGTGGTGATGAATGGTACTCAGCGGAAGAGTGGGATCAAGTGCGTCTATCTTCGAAAAATCACGTCGACGCGCCAATCATCATTCCAACTCGTAATGGCGAGGAAGTTGTACACTTGTTGATGTCTCATCCTACTCCACCAGTATTCGACACCGGCAAAAACAAAGCGCAAAACGCAGCAGAAGTGGAGTTTTGGCATCATTACATTCAAGGCAAAGACTATTTTTACGACGATGCGGGTAAAACAGGTGGCTTAACGAACGGCGCTAAATTCGTAATGATGGGTGATCAAAACCTTGATCCAGTGTCTGGTGACGGCATTAGCTCTGTAATGCAAGAGCTGCACAACGATCCATTGGTTAATCAAACCGTGATGAATGGTGAGCTTTACCCAACAAGCTTTGGTGCAGCTGAACACGCTGTTGACCGCAGTTCAACTCACCCATATCCGAATCGCATCACTTCAACGTTTGGCTTAGGGGTAGACTATGCCTTGCCTTCAGCAAATTTGAATGTAATAGACTCTGGTGTGTACTGGTCAGCGTCTTATGAAGAAGGCCGTAAACTATTTAACGATGCACGTATCGGTAAGTATGGTTATGGTAAGGATGTATCTTCCGACCATCGCATGATCTGGATTAAAGCACAGTTCTAGACTGCATAAAAAAAAGCCAACCACAAGGAGTCGTGATTGGCTGTATATATTTGTGAACAAGATGGTTCACTAACAACGTCAGTTGGCTAGGTGACCCTCGGCTTAGAAAGGGTCTCTCATACTAAAGCATGAGGCGTGCCAACTTTTCAGTGCACAAAAACAGGTTGTTATTTAATCACTTTCATTAAAAGTTAACCAATAGCTACTGTTTGCTCACAGAATAAATTGCAATTTGCAAACTACCATTGGCATTTCGCAATAAACCTGATCTTTAGCTCTTGCTTTTATTGCTTCCTGGCTAAGTCGCGTGCAAGGATTAACGCAAGTCCGAATACTTGCAAGAAGAGTCCGATATTCTTGTACCAAGCGATCTTTTCATCCTGCTTTGCCATTACCTCATTGAGCTCTACATTCTCAATGTAGTAATTATCGATGCGGTCTCTATACGAAGCTTGTGCCTGATTTATCTTTGACATTAGTTGAGGAAGTTGATCAATTTTTATTTCATCCGACTCGTTGAGAACCCAAGAAGATAAATGCCCTGCTAATACCTCTTCTAGCTCTAAAGGTATCGCTACGCTCTGACTTATGTGCACATGCAGCAGTAAAGCTTCTCTTTTCCTTTCTAGGGTTTCCACACTGTTCCATGCGAGTTGGATGGAATACAAGTTTTCTGCTGTTTGCTCTGCGAGCTGCGAGTGCTGTTTACCCAACTTATCAAGGACTAAGCTAGTAACGATGATCGCGCCAATATTCAGTACTAATCCAATCAGAACGAGTACCCAAGGTGGTGGAATGTAACGTCGCAGACTTACCATAACTTATCGTATGGCAGGTAAATCATATTTAACACAACCAATGAAAGTATCACCAGAAATGTCACCTGCATCCCTCTAATGCGCTTTTTCAAGTCTTTTTTCAATATGCCTTTAGCATGAATAACTCGACCAATTACAAAAATAATACCGGTGAGATGTATCCATGTTGGGTAAGCACTATTGAATTCTAAAAGTGCCATTAAAATCAGGGTGATGGGGATATATTCTGTCGCATTGCTCTGGGCACTACGAGCAATTTGTAGAGCCTCTACCCCACCATCGGCATAAGCAATTTGATTTAAGCGACGTTGCTTAATTACTTGAACAGCCAACCAAATAATGAGTATTGCGAGAATGTTGGCATACAGAGCTGTGATCATATGTCGTCCTTCTTGATCTGGTTTTCACTTATATAAGCGTGTCACTTGGCTATAACTATAGCGGTATCATTATGATAATGCGTCAAATAATCTCAAGTTATGATTTCTATTCGGGCAAAAAACGAAAGCCAATGCTTCATGACATTAAAAATGCCTTCGAATGGAGGGCATAAGAATAAAGAAGCTAATATGTGAGAATATTGAAACCACTATAAGGGGTGTTTGACCAGCCTTTTGCGCCGATGCCCTTTGATAATACTTTCAAAAATTGTGAACAACAGCCCTACCCAAATAAATGCAAAGGTCACCGCTTTCACTTCGTCAAACAACTCGCCAAAAAACATAACTGCCAACACAAACTGCAAGCTTGGCTCGATGTATTGCATTAGACCGACGGTTGATAAATTAGTTATACGTATTGCGATAGAATAAAATACGAGTGGCAAAAGTGTGATAGGTGCACTGCCAAAATACAAAAGCAATGTTGTGGTATCTGTGCCCGAAGCCAGTTCACCAGTTGCCCATTGTTTATAGAGCAAATAGGCGAGTGCAACTGGAGTCAGTAACAACGCCTCAACAAACAAGGTTGTACTCCAGTCATAATTTATCTTCTTCTTGTACAGCCCATACAAAGCAAAGAACAACCCCATCGTTAGTGCGATAACGGGCAGCTGACCATAGTGAATCACTTGATACATAACACCAATTGTTGCCAGCACGATTGCAATAAGTTTGCCTTTTGAGAGCCTATCCCCAAGAATAAATACGCCCAGCGCAACAGATACTAATGGCCCAATAAAGAAGCCTAAGCTGGCATCGATGACCCGATGATGGGTCAAAGCCCAAGTGAACGCACTCCAAGAAATACACATCAAACTGCTCGCCACAAACGTGTACCACAAGGATTTTTTATCAAGCCAGATTTCTTTCCAATTCAGCCCTCGACGGGTTATCCCAAGTACAATTAGAAACCCGACAGGTACAGACCCAATGATTCGCCATGCTAGCAACTCATCCATAGAAGCATTTGGTAAATAACGATAATAAATTGGTAGCAATCCCCAGATCACAAAGGAGAATGCTGCCATAAAAGTGCCATAACGAGTGTTATTCATAAAACTATCGCCCATCTAAACGACCAATTTGGCGTAAGTAAACAAGTCCGCCATACATAAAAAGGAATGCAATCCCGCAGTGACTTTATGATGCAGATGGCATTATTGGCTCAACGCTTGTACGACGGCGGTAAAGCCACTCACAAAACACAACATAAGTGCCCCAAACCGAATCTTTTCTTTTGGTAACGACTGGGTAGTTTTCATTGCTAGCCAGTAACCAAGCGCCGCAGCAGGTAATAGAGGAATAGTAATGACCAAATGATGCAATGTGAAGAAGCCCACTGGGATTTGTACTATTAGTGAAATAATCGAACTGAAAACAAAAAAAGCCGATAAGTTGCCGCGTAACTGATTTGCTTCTTGATGCTGCAACAATAACGCCATCGGAGGCCCTCCAATCGCAGAACTGGTACCAAACAACCCAGAAAAGAAACCAGCACATGTCATACGCGAAGGCGTAGGCTCAACCCGAAACGGTAAAACACTCACCACGACTGCAAACAGCACCAACAAACCAATCCAAAGCGTGAGAGTTTGTGTAGATACAAAAAAGAGTAGCAAGCCACCAGCAATTGATCCCGGCACTCGCCCAATCAACGCCATCTTTAAGCCGCCGATTTCAACACTACTGCGGTGCTTCATCGCATTCATCAACGAAATAAATAACGCGACTAAACAGATTGGCGCAGGAACATATTCTGGCGCCCAAAGAATCAGTAAAGGTGCGGCAACAATAGCCAAGCCAAAACCGATTGCGGTCTGGACATAAGAGCCAAGAAATATCAAACCTATTGCAAGGAAGTTTATCGAATCGAATTCCATTTAGATTATTCTTATATTTGAAAAATAAACACAAAACCAAAGCACATTCGCATGATGAATACCTCAGGCATACTGCGATATGAATTCCGCGTAGCATTCATCAAAGTGAATAAAAAGACAATCCATTTGTGCGGTTCGCCCTCATTTGCATTTTGTATTTCATTCCGCTGATGTACATGTTTGCTTACATCGAAGAGGATTCATGCTCGCCTGTTCACGCAGCATTTCTTCAGCGGAATTAATGACCTCTTAAAATCTAGCAGAATTAGACCCGTGAATTCTCCATTGCATTTAATGGATTCAGTCAATTAGTGCGGCGTCGGTATAGCACTTTACAACTCACCTCTTTATACTACTGATCGATTTATCATTACCGTACTTATTTACACAATAAACAAGTGTACGGTCAGTGTTTTTCTACCTTTAACTTGCTGTGAAAATAATATGAAAAAACAAACGGGATTTACTCTAATAGAGTTAGTCGTAGTTATTGTCGTGCTCGGTATTCTTGCTGTCACTGCCGCGCCACGCTTTTTAAACCTTCAAAGCGATGCACGTGAAGCACGTTTGGAAGGAATGAAAGGCGCTATTGCGTCAGCATTAGGCGTGGGTTATGGGAAAATGGCGATTGCGGGATTGGAAAGCAAGCCTTACGTTTCAAACTTCGTAGACAGTGCTTTAATGGCAGATTTACCATTTGACGGCTGTAATATTGGTGGTTCAAAGCGCTGTGTTTTTTTATATGGATATCCTGATTCTGATAGCGAATCGATGAAGTTACTCGTGCAAGGACTGAACGAAGAAGACTCGGATTGGAAAACATTTCATCACCCGGCTGGTTCAACAACTCGCGAAATGGTCATTGCTGCAGCCGACGAAAAAAGAGCTAGCCTTACACAATGCGGAATTTTATATGGGCCACCGCAGACTCCAAACGAGAGTTACACCTTAGATATTCTTCCCTGCCCTCAATAAAAATAAGGCTGCCAATCGGCAGCCTTATTTGTTTCATCTGATCGGTTTTTTACGCAAAGTTAAACACGTATTTATCCATCATATTCACCATGCGGCCAATCTCTGGCTTGGTAATCGTATCATTTGCGCCAAGAGATAGTGCTTTCGCTCGGTTATCCTCACTCATCAATGACGAGAACATAATGATCGGCATTTCATGAAACGCTTCGGTATCGCGTAGTCTCTTCACTAAGTGCATACCATCCATTCGAGGCATTTCTACGTCCGTAACCACCGCATCTAATAGCTCTTTAACTGGCAAGTTTTCTTCTTTCGCAACCTCGATCAAGCTCATCAACTTCTCATGCGCCTCACCACCGTCTTTACATGTGATCACATTGTAGCCTGAAGAAGCTAATGTATCTTGGATCAAAGAGCGAATAAATGCTGAGTCATCCACCACCATGATCGTTTTAGCATTACGCTTACCGACCATTCTCTGGTTGAGATCCACCGACTTGTCCCCTTTCACATCGTATTTTTCCATACTCAGTTCTGGGTTGATGTCTGCGATGATTTTTTCAAAGTCGAGAATCATGATCAGGTTGCCTTCTTTACGGACAACGGCTACTACACAATCTTGTTCGCCCGCTTCCAAAAACTGACTTGGTGATTCCACATCATTCCAAGAGATACGATGAATACGCGAAATGCTGTCAATTAAGAAGCCATTGGTCATTTTGTTGAAATCCGTAACGATTACAAACTTGCGCTCCAGATCTTGTCGTGTTGGCACACCTAACCAACCAGCTAAATCCACTAAAGGCGTCAGTACATCTCTGGATGAGAACACACCAATCATATGAGGTTGTGCGTTTGGATAATCGGTTGTTTCTGGCACGCGAATCACTTCTCGTACTTTCGCAACGTTAATGCCGTAATAACAAGTTTTTGTGCTGCCATCTGGCAATGTTTTTTCTAAATGAAACTCGATGATTTCAAGCTCATTGGTACCACTTTCTGTCAAAATGGTGCTGGTTACGTTACTCATAAAGCCAATTATCCAACCAAAAATACGCATCAGAAAAGTTTGATGCAAACGCCATGAGAAGCCGTTCTCTGGCTAAAAATCCAAAAGTCCTTTTTAGTCGTTACAACAAAATTTGTAAACCATCAAAAGGACGGCTAACGCACATTTCCATACCAAACCATGTAAAATTGTCTCATTTTTGAACACGACATTATGAGTGGCCAAAGTGCGAATTAACACCTCCACTTTTAGCGGCAGAGTCAATGAAAAGTTTAGAAATAATTTGAAGTGATGTTCAGCGTCAATAGCCAAACCTATCTAACAGATATCAGTACAAAGTTGGCTACTGTGCTCATGCCTGGTGTATAACAAGCTCTCTTCAAGTGGCATGGTATAAAACTGCGCTTGTGAACACACGGGTTTAAATCGAAGCGCTAGAGGCATCGCAAGAAAATCTGAAGGCATAGAACACTGAAAGAACACTTTCAGTTTGTTAGTTTTCTGTCAGCGTAAGTTTTAAGCAATCATCCTATCACTAGGTATTTCAATACCTGACATCGCTATTCCCATAATCAAGACACTGATTTTCACTTTTGGAAAGAGTCATTTTCCTTCCTCTTAGCAAGGTTTTTCCTACAATCCTATTCATCCAATTGCGCTGTCGCCTGACAGCACACTAGTTGATGTATTAGGTGAGGTTAACTTTGAATAATGTTCTTATTATCGACGCTCAACCATTGTATAGCGAAGCTCTTGCTTCTCTAGTTGAATCTGTAGTCAACACAGCTGAAGTGATTCAAACCACTGACAGTGCGGAAGTGATGGATCTTGTTCGAGGCCAAAAGATTGATTTGATTACTCTAGACGTAGTGCTTGGCGACCGCGATGGTATGCGTTTAGCCAAAAACATTTTAGCGACGGGATATCGTGGCCGACTGTTATTTGTTTCTTCACGCGACTACTCGAGTCTTTCTAAAGCAGCGTACGAAATGGGCGCAAACGGCTTCTTAAGCAAACATGAAACAAGAGAGACCATTATCGACGCAATTGTGAGTGTTTCACGCGGTTACTCAATGTTTAAGTCGACTCACACACCATCGTCGGGTAACGTAACACTTTCAAATCGCGAAGCCATGGTGTTCCATTATCTTGTACAAGGCTACTCAAATAAGAAGATTTCTGAACAACTTTCACTCAGCGCTAAAACAATCAGCACCTACAAAACGCGTATTCTGAAAAAGTACCATGCGGACACGTTGATTGAACTTCTGCATACTATTCCTCAGTCAGAAAACATTGAGTTTTGCCGCTAAGCGCTCATGTATTTTGCAATAGCACCGATTAACAACTGGTGCATTGCATCATGTCTTAAGCTTTGCTTCACCTGTACAACCACTTTTGGCCAGCCATCTGGGTAAAAATGCTCTGGCACTCTTATAAATTTATATCCATCAATTGGCGCCTGATATTCAAGTAATACGGTTGCGGCGCTTTTTTGCTTAATTAGCTTCAATACGCTGCTTACGTTGTCTAGAGCCGCAATACGGTTGATGACCATACCGTGGCTTTCCATTGCACGCTTAACGAGCTGCTCTTTCTCTTTCCAACCGATAATCTCTAACATGATAAAGGGAAGTTTGGCCGCTTCTTCCAGGGTGGTAATTCCCAGCTCTTCAGGGACAACTACCACAGCAGGCGCATAGCCGATGAACTTCTGATAAACAGATTTCGGAACATCCTCGTTGAAGTAATGTAACTGCGCATCCACTTTGCCTAGGATTATCTCTTCTATCGTATACTCTGTAATCGTTGCTATCGAAATGTGCGCCTTGGGAAACAGCGCCATTAAATCCAATGCAAGTAAATGCCCAAATGAGTATTGAGCGGTTTGCGGTAAACAAATGGTGATGTCTTTTTCGTAATTTTCCGGTTCAAACTCATCTCTAATTAGACAAGTTTCAAGCTTCTCGAGTGCATCGGAAATTTTAGGTAATTGACGTTTTAAATAGTCCGTCGGTTCCATGTGGTGAGGATGCCGAATAAACAATTCATCGTTTAGCTGGAGTCGCAATCGGGCAAGATATTTGCTAATTGACGCTTCGCTCTTCCCCATCGCTTTCGCAACGGGCTTGAGCTGACGGTGCTTATCCAGTAAGACAAGTATTTTAAGTAAGTTTAAGTCGAGATCTTTGTTCACGTGCGACACCAAATGTAAGGTCGAGAATAAATAGAGCAATCACTATTT
The DNA here is from genome assembly GCF_033338975.1 of Vibrio sp. Vb0349. Classification (NCBI taxonomy): domain Bacteria; kingdom Pseudomonadati; phylum Pseudomonadota; class Gammaproteobacteria; order Vibrionales; family Vibrionaceae; genus Vibrio; species Vibrio sp. Vb0349. The sequence goes on from NZ_JAWOTS010000003.1 coordinate 309,063, forward strand.
GTTGACTGCTCTAATATAAAAGACCACTCATTCTGTTTGGTCAAATTAATCAAACAGTTATGTCATGGTTATGTTCCGTAACTTAACATTGAGTCAATACTAGCGCTGCTTAATGGGACTTTTGTCTGTGTTTTTTCATCTCATAGAGATCTTCATCTGCACGTACAATAACGTCCTGAAGCGTTTCGTGTAATTCATTCGCCGCGATACCAGTACTCACACTAACTTCGATATCCAAGGTCTTTAGTCGGTTATCTTTAACGACACTACGAAGCTTCTTCGCCAATATTGAAGATTGACTGATACTGCAACCCGGCAGAATCGCAACAAACTCATCACCACCAGTTCGAACTAGATAATCACTATTTCGAAACACTTTAGACATAGCATCAGCAATAATCCCAATAACTTCGTCCCCTACATGGTGACCGTAATGGTCATTGATTCGCTTGATCCTATCGCCATCTATTGCAATGACAGAATATGGCGCGGTTTCCAAACGACGTTTGAATTCGCTATCTTGAAAGACTCTGCGGTTAAACAATCCCGTTAAATCATCTTTCGTCACGTTCGTCAGTGCTTTCGCGAGGCGAAGTTTGCTCTCTTTAGATTCATAAGCTTTGTTGTAATACGCTAAGGTTACGAAAAAGAAGATGATAAACAAGAACACGTAATCCAATACAATTTTACTAAATGGGTACATGTAAACGATAAGATTGTTGTTGTCTGCGACATATGATTGGGTGTACGCGAATGATGGAAAGGGGTAGCCAGCGAAATAAATCACCATTTGCTTGTTCCCATTCGCTATTTGAACATCTACCGCTTTCCCATCATTATAAAGCGGCGAGAGGTATAATTGTTCCGAGAACTCTCCCACTAACTCACCTTGAAAGTAAACCGGACTCATGATGCTTATCGCCATGTCATCGGAGTATGTCGTTTTAAATGGTAGGGAAAACAATACCCGGTCCGTTAGTTGCTCTTTCCACGCGGCTAACACACAAGAATAATTACTTTTACACCAATCAACATCAAATGTGGCTTTCACTCCCTCTAACGCTTCAATCGGTCTCTCTAAGATGAGTTTGTTTCCAGTATAAGAACGAAAATACATAACGGCATTTTGTCGATTGAACGCATTTGATAAATACGCTTCAGCCTGATGAAGCGATTTCCGTGCAACAACTTCAACGTAATTGAGTTTTTCATAAGGTGACAGGGAATAAATCGCATCTTGAAAGCTTAGCTCTGTTTGCGCTTCTACTTCACTCACGCTCATGCCTTTGTATTGCTCGAGCTGCGCTTCCGTCAATAGCCCCATGAGAATCACTTTTTGTTTTATTTTGGCTAAATTATTCGCGTAAGTGTTGAACTGCTTTACTTCATAAGAAATTAACACCGCACCAATCATTGTGACAGAAGTGACGAATAGTAATGTTGCGATGAAAAGAGACAACGCGATACTTTTAAGTGTCATGATGCGGTCTTACGCCCCCGCCACTCTTGTTAGCTCAACAATGTTCTTTACGTTAAATTTATCCAATAGACGACGTTTATATGTGCTGACTGTTTTGTCACTTATTGATAGCACTGAAGCGATTTCTCGATTGGACTTTCCTTGTAATAAATACTTCATTACTGCGCTTTCTCTGCTTGAAAGTTGTGGCATTTCTCGAACGCTGTTAACAACTTGCTTAAATTTGAAGAAGGTATACCCCTTCTCTACCGCTTCTATCGCGTCTTTAAGAATGCCGTGATTTTCCGATTTACACACATAGCCATCAGCGCCAGAACGAAAAGCCATTTGGCTGTACATTTGGCTAGTTTCAGCGGAGAAGAAAATGACTTTGCCTTCATAACCATGGGATTTGATACGTTTGTAGAAATCAAACCCATCGCAATCTGCCAAGTTCACATCTAAGATCAACAGTTGAATTTCTTCCTTTTTCAATATTTGTAATGCCATCTTCGCTGATGTTGCAGTAAATACCCCATTTGTTTTACCTAACTCTTCCAACAACGACTTGATTGCAACACAAACGAGAGGATGATCGTCAAAGATCAAGTAATTCAATTTATTCATATCTTTCATTTAGTATGGTTATGGCTTCTAGTGGCATGGGTTTATCAATGTAGAAGCCTTGGCAAAGATCAATGCCATACTCACGTATCGCTTGCAATGTGACTTCGTCTTCAATACCTTCCGCGACCAGTCGTATATTCAAACTTTTCGCTAACGCGCAAATAGCAACAACGATGTTGCGTTTTTTGATGTCGCATTCGACACCTTGTACAAACGAACGATCGATTTTTAACTCGTTGAATGGCAGTTGAGCCAGTTTTTCAAACGTCGATGACCCCGTGCCAAAATCATCTATTGAGACAGTGACACCGTTCATCCTCAACTTGAGTAAATTCTTGTACAGGGACGCGCTAGTCTGAAATGTATCTCGCTCTGTAATTTCAATGGTGATTTGTGATGGGTCAATCTCGCTCTCTAAACATTGCTGTAAAAAGTAATGAGAGAACGCCGTATCTTCTAAGTTTTCATGGTCTACATTGATGGATACGTTTTGCGTCAATCCGCGGTGTTTCATGTCATAGATAACATTACTCAATACAGCTTGAAACAACTCTCCAGAAAGGCGGCAACGCTCTACAATTGGCAAAAAATAATGAGGGGGTAACACACCATAAATAGGATGATTCCAACGCGCGAGCGCTTCATACCCAAGCACTTCCCCACTTTGCACATCGACTAAAGGCTGGTAATAATTTTTCACGCGCCCTTCAGCCAGAGCAAACAGGAATTCTTGATCTTCCACTTCAATAGGTTGAGCAAAGCTGACTTGTTTCGCTTTTTCATCTTTTATTTTACCCAACAAATCAACGACTTCATTTTCATCGTATGGCTTAGGCAGCTTCCCTAATACTTCAAAGCTAAATCCCTCGCACATGGCTCTTACCGCAGAAATAATGGTCAATTCCATTGCACTGACCAGTACAACTTGCCCCTGGTACTGGACTTTATCGAGCATTTCCATCATATCGATGCCGTCTTTTCCGGGCATTTGGATATCACAAAAAATTACGTCAAAATGTTGTTCCTGCACACTCTGAATAGCAGCATCCACACAGTTAAAAGGGATGACTTGCGCGCAATAGCGATCCAATATTTGCGTAAGTATTGTGGTTTGTAGCGGATGGTCATCAATCACCATCACATTAAATTGTGTATTCATTTGTCTCTACCCAATAGTTTATGTTTTCGATCTCCTGCTCGATTCGTAAAATTAGCTCCGCTGTTCGCCTTTCAAACTCTGCAGCAGTAACTCGTTCTGCCTCAATGCAAAGCTCAGCCAGCATGCTTACCCCTATCGCCCCAACCGCTCCTTTGATGCCATGAATGACCCGTTTTTTGTCTCGCTCAGTCGATACGGCGTTTAAGTTTTTTATATCTGTAGACATTGATTGACTAAACACGCGCGCAATCTCTTTTGCGTCCTGTGCTTTGAACCGTTTAATCCAGCCGGGCAGCCTACCCCTTTCTTTTTCGCCAATAAATGGAATCAAAACGGTTTTTAATTGATTAAGGTCATAGGGCTTGTAGAGCACATCATCAATGCCGATATCCTGTGTGCGCTCAATGGCAAGACGAGCATCTTCTGCTGTCACACCGATGATTGGAATTGCTTTAAATTCGGAGTTTTTCACGTGCCTAACAAGCTCATAGCCATCCATTTCTGGCATATGAAAATCGGTCAGCAGCAACACAACGTTTTCATCTTGGTTGATGTATTCCCATGCTTCGCGGCCGTTATTCACAATGACAGGTTCGATTCCAAGTTCATGAAGCTGCATTGCTATCACACTTTGGTTAATGGGATTATCTTCTGCGACCAGTACCGTGCCGAGAACCCAAGAAACCACTTCTTGATTTACGTCACTAAGCTTGGTTTCTTGCTGCGTTTGGCTGAGCAAATTGAACAATGTATCTGGATACTGAAGCTCTCTTAACGTAAGACTGCCAAGTACTCTTTGTTCGTCACGCAGCATTAGGCCATTAAAACTGGCATCGCTGTCGTGTATAGGGTGAAGGTTCGCCACCATTGTTTTTAACGTCGCTGGACGCATTTTCCACGCGTCACACCACTGGCGAATATTAAGTGGTAAGCTCTCGCTATACGTCCAGTTCAAACAAACGTCTGGCTCAGAGTCGCAATGCTCAATTGGCAGTTTGACGGTAATCGTCGTGCCTAAGCCAAATTGTGAATCGATGCAGAGCACGCCGCCCATGCAGTCGATCAATCGGTCAACAATGCTCAGCCCCAATCCAGTGCCGCCATATTTACGCGTAATAGTGTCATCCGCTTGAACAAAAGGATTGAGAATGCCTTCGAGTTGGTCATCCGTCATGCCGATACCTGAATCTGCCACTTTCAAGATAAGCTGCTTTTCATGAAGAATGACACTGATTCCAACCTCGCCTTCCGCAGTGAATTTCACCGCATTGGAGAGTAGATTGGTGGTAATTTGCACCAATCGCAGCGCGTCGATTTCAATGAAAGCATTCGAAAATGGTTTGATTGTCACTTTGTAATCCAAACCTTTCGCGAGCGCTCGTGGTTCAAAGCTTCGAAACACATCGCACAAGGTTTTAAGCAAGTCGGTCTTAACTGGGGCGACGGTTAAGTACCCTGCCTCTAACTTTGAATAATCCAGTACTTCGTCTACTAACGTATTCAAATGATTGAGCGAGCGTATGGCTTGGGCAATTAACTCGCGATTTGAATCTGCCGTCACTTGGTGATTTAGCAAATCGAGGATGCCGTGTGCTGCCGACAATGGCGTTCTTAATTCGTGACTCATGGTTGCCAAAAAGTTTTCGCGCGCACGTACCGCGGTTTGCGCTTCTTTTTGCGCATCGATTAACGCCTGCTCACGTTCTTTTTGCTGGGTAATATCTTGAATAACAGTCAGTACAAACTTGTTCTTACCGCTAGGAGAAGCGATGACTTTGCGTTCTCGATATACATGTTTAATATCAAGTTCACAGCCCGACGAGGCAACCTCTTCTGAAATACGCTTTCCAGCAATAACAGTGGTCAGTTCATCAAAATTATTCACCAGAGGAGCGTGTGCAGAATCACTTTTCAACTTACATTGTTGGCACTGTTTACTGTTGTAGTTGGCACAATTGCTCATCTCCATATGGTTATTTTCACTATGGATAAAAACCAAGCTATTGATCTCTTTGATGATGTCCATCAGCCATTGCTTTTCCGCTTCCTCATTGTCAGCATTAAATTCGGCTAACCTCACTTTAAGTCGCATGTGAGATAAGATGAAATACGCCGCAATTAACATGAGACAGAATATGAATGAACCAGCAACAACAAATGTAGCGATCTGCTCCGCGTCATAGCCATAAGTCAGTTTGAAGCTTCGGTGAGAACGCAGCAGTTTTTCGATCTCGTTAGAATCAATGGTTTCGATGATGCTGTTCAACATGTGTTGAAGTTGTGTATTGTGGTTTGCAACCGCAAATGCATTAGAGAACGTCAAAACGTCCTCCGCATTGATCACCAAGCCATCGACTTGATCTTGTGCAATCATGTTGTGAACGATGTCGTCAGGAATATAAGCCACATCCAAAACGCCCGATTTCAAATCGGTAAGCAGCTTTTTCAAATCATCATAATGATCAACTTGGCCTTGCTGCCAAGTGCCCAAATGAACTAACCCTTGCTTTTTCAAAGTGAGCAGAATACCCGCTTCTTTCAGTGCAGATTTATCGCGCTTACTCTGCTCCGCTTGGATAGCCACGTAATTACTGTGCATGAATGGTTTAGTGAACAACCAATCTGACTTAGGTAGCTCACCCACATAAGAGATGGGGACTATATCGGCATCAAATGCCGTTAATCCATTAGAAAGGCTCGACGTCGGCTTCACATACTTAAAGCTCAAGCCAGTACGAGACTGCAATAAGTCGACAAAATCTGGAAAGAAGCCATCTAACTCGCCCGTTTGCGAATCTCGGTAGAGAAACGGATAAGCTTCGTCACTGCTGCTGTAAGTTATCACTAGTTTGTTTTGATGATTACGTCGGTAATCTACCAATAACTTATCACTGATATGGTAAGGATTTTTCGAGGCGACGGAGCGAATGTTTTTTCCATTTTGCTCCCACTGAAGGATTTTGTTGATGTCATCGATCAGACTCTGTTTGTCCAACGAAGCGATAAAACTCACCTCTTCGTTTTTCAACCAACTGGGAATATCGACAACCCCTTTTACAATGTCATTCAAATCCAAATATTGGGTAATACCAACATAAGTGTAAATCAGCGCGTTCGCTTTACCTCGCTTAACTTCATTAAACGCCTCTAAACGTGTTTTAACGTAATGTATCTTATCGATACCGCGTTCAGTGAGGTTGTCACAATACACACTGCCCTCAACACACACCCATTTAAGATCACGCGCATCACTATCTCGGTAAGTGGCATTCCGATACCAAACCGCGATAGTGCTCGAAAAGAAAGGCATCGAAAACAAGAAACGCTTTTCTCTTGCTGCTGTTTTACTAAATCCAACCGCACCATCAATCTTCTTGCTTTCGACATCCGCAAGTAAAGACGGAATATGCTTGTAAGTCCGAAGTTCTAACTCATAATCCAAAGCTTTAGTAATGTTAGACAAATACTCAAGACTAATTCCGTACGAAGGACCAACGCTACCGTCAAACGAGTCTTTAGCTTCGTCTTGCGCAATAACACCAACGATGACCTTCGGTTTAGGACTCTGTTTGGCAGTTGAGCAAAAAGAACTCGCTAAAAAAATTAAGGCGACGGACGATACCGTAATACTTCTAAGAATACTGAGCATGACTGCTTCCTCTGAATGGAAGCTCAGACTAGTTTTTGTCAGATAAAAGTCAAACTTCGCTCAATAGCGAAATAAAAATAAAGCTTTGATATAAAACCAAAAAACCAAAATTCGTCAGAACAATCTGACAACACAATCCACCTTTGACTACACAGTGTTTGCGTTCGGTCTCTCACCCAGACGGATATTCACTGCGAGTCGGTATACATAAGGGATGTGTGCTTTTAGGTTTGCACGCCATAGCTTTTTACTTTCATCTTGAATGATTCATCATCATTCCATGATAAACTGGCGTATTAACATGAAAGAAAGCTCAACTCCGCGGTTTCGAGCAGCTTGAAGTAAACACAGTTTTAGAAAATGCGTTCTAGTATTGTGTCACTCAAGATTCACATTGCTACTTTTACAACCGCTGGAGCATTAGAAAAATTAAGGTATTAAATTCAAATGGTTAATAACTCAATCCAGTGGTTTCCTGGCCACATGCACAAAGCACGTAAAGAGATCGAAGAAGCAATCCCTCAAGTGGATGTGATCATCGAAGTACTGGATGCTCGTATTCCTTTCAGTAGTGAAAACCCTTTGATTTCTCAAATCCGTGGTGACAAACCTGTCGTTAAAGTTTTGAACAAACGTGATTTGGCCGATCCAGAATTAACTCAACTGTGGATTGAGCACTTGGAGCAAGAGCAACATGTAAAAGCAATGGCGATCACGACTTCTGAACCACAAGAAGTGCATCGAATCATGGAGCTTTGCCGCAAACTCGCCCCACACCGAGAAGAAATTGGTAAAAACATTCGCACCATGATCATGGGCATCCCAAACGTTGGAAAGTCGACGATCATTAACACCCTCGCAGGTCGAACAATCGCTGTAACAGGTAACCAACCCGCGGTTACACGTCGTCAACAACGTATCAACCTGCAAAATGGCATCGTATTATCTGATACTCCAGGAATTTTATGGCCAAAAGTGGAAAATCCACACAGTGGCTTCCGCCTTGCGGCTACCGGCGCGGTAAAAGATACAGCGATGGAATATGACGAAGTCGCATTCTATACCATTGAATACCTAGCAGCTCATTATGCAGACAAGCTTAAAGAGCGTTATCAAATTGAAGAGCTTCCAGAATCAGATATCGAGATCATGGAAGAAATTGGTCGTCGCCGCGGTGCACTACGTGCAGGTGGACGTGTTGACTTGCACAAAGTATCAGAGATCTTATTGCACGAACTTCGTCAAGGCACTTTGGGCCAAATTACATTAGAACGCCCAGAAATGATCACTCAAGAACTGATTGAAGTCGAGATTGAAACCGCCCGTAAAGAAGAAGAGAAAGCGAAGCGTAAAGAAGAGCGTCGTAAGCGCTATTTACGTAATAAGCGATAAGCTTGTCTTTTATCTACTCATGTTTCAAGGCGCGATTTTCGCGCCTTTTTTGTTACCTAATGCGCCCATTTTTTTCACTTTTTAAACTTTATATTCCTCATCCAAAATCCCAGATATGAAGCACGAAAAAACACCGCAAAATCGCCGTATAAACTTTAAGCACAAACTAGTTTAGACCCCGGGCCCCTATAGAGTTACAGCCACCATCCAACCCTCAAATGTCGAGTTTGCAAGGGTCTGCAAACTTATGCAACCTGGTTAGTGACACTCTCCCCAAAATCCGCAATATGAATAAGTGTCAGCGCTGGCGTTTTTCCATATGAAGAAGAGATTTATTATGAGTGAAACTATACAAAGCAAACCACTTCCCTCCTTTATCGAGGAACGCCTAGATTTTTATATTCAAGATCTAATCGAACCGAATGAGAACAAAAAACACCTTGTTCTTGGTAAACGCCCACCGTGTAATGCCGTCGTCCTGCAAAGCAATGATTACCTTGCGCTGTCTCATAATAAGGAGATTCAAAACGCGCATCGTGATGCGATTTCCCAGCACGATGACAACGTCGTGATGTCCGCGATTTTCTTACAAGATGATGAATCGAAACCTGCATTTGAAACGCAACTAGCCAGTTTCGTTGGTATGCCTAGTTGTCTACTTTCTCAATCTGGTTGGGCTGCGAATGTCGGTTTATTGCAGACTATTTGTGCACCGAACATACCTGTGTACATTGATTTCTTTGCACATATGTCTTTGTGGGAAGGCGCACGTATTGCCGGAGCACAAATTCATCCGTTCATGCATAACAACACCAGTCACCTAAGAAAACAAATTTCACGTCACGGTTCAGGGATCATTGTTGTGGATTCGGTTTACAGCACTATCGGGACCATCGCTCCTCTACGTGATATCTACGAAATAGCACAGGAGTTTGACTGCGGCCTGGTTGTAGATGAATCACACTCTTTAGGTACACACGGTCCACAAGGTGCGGGGATACTGCAGAGCCTTGGCTTAACTCATAAGGTAGATTTTATTACCGTTAGTCTTGCCAAGACATTTGCTTATCGTGCTGGCGCGATTTTAGGCCCAGAAAAACTGTCGAAGACGCTTCCGTTTGTGGCGTACCCTGCAATATTTAGTTCTACCGTATTACCGCAAGAGATCATTCGGCTAGAGAAAACACTGGACGTCATAAGAAAATCAGATGATAAGCGAGATATTCTGTTTGAAAGAGCCAAGTCTTTAGCCGTTGGTTTAAAACGCATTGGATTTACTATTCGCAGTGAATCACAAATTATCTCATTAGAATGCGGCAACGAGAGAAACACTGAGCGAGTCCGCGATTTTCTCGAAGAGCGAAATGTTTACGGCGCAGTGTTTTGCCGCCCTGCAACTGGAAGGAACAAAAACATCATCCGTTTTTCAGTCAATGCCGACATGACAGCTGCTGAAGTTGATCATGTACTCACTGTCTGCCAACAAGCATTCGCACACCCTGACTTAGAGTTTGTGTAAGTTAGTGTGTAGATAAAACTAAAGAGCTCAACAGTTTTGCTGAGCTCTTTATTCGTGTTATTCGTTGTGAGCAACTCGCCTCAAGAAAACAAGTCGCGAATGATTAGATCCAGTTTGCGATTTTATCGAACAAGCGATTTTTATCCGCCGGTTTTACGATGAAGTCAGACATACCCGAAGACCCAATTTTGTCCAACGTGACAGGTGAACTATCCCCTGTATGTGCAATAATAGGTACCGACGCATAGTTTTTATCCGAGCTTCGAATTCGCCTAGACGCTTCTACACCATCCATAATTGGCATTTCGATATCCATCAGAATGAGATCAACATCTTCTTGCTCTAGTGTATCCAGAGCCTGCTGCCCGTCTTCTTTCTGAATCACTTCAAAGCCTTGCTTTTCAAGTAACATTGCCGTGAATTTACGCAAAGATTCATTATCATCCACGACCATAATTGTGCGCTTATTTGAATTATCTAACGTCACCGAGGCCGTTGGTGTCGATACATAGCTTGAATCATATAAGAGACGCTCAATAGTTGGTTTAGTATTCAATAACCAGGCTTGCGTTTCGATCCAAATAGGTTCATATGCAGCCTTACGTGCTCTCTGAGTCGGATGATGCTCAAAAAGATAAACGATGCGTGCTTCAGTGAAAGACAAGAGAGATTCTAATCTATCCAATTGGTTTGCTCTTGGATCTAAGCTCTCAAGATCGATAAAAATCAGATCGAATTCGAACTCGTACTCTTTCTTTTTGAGTACTTGGTTGGCATCTAAAATCGTCGAGTCAAAGCCCATAAAACGGCTGATATCTGTTACTTTAGACACCAAGATATCTTGGCTAGTCACCGTTAGAATGGTTTTGAGTTTAGTCAGATCGTTTTTGATTTCATTAACGGTATCAGATGTCGTTAGTGGGAAAGTTAATGTAAATTGAGACCACTCCCCTAACTGAGATTGACACTCAATGTTCCCCCCAAATGAACGCATGACTTTTTTACAAAACGGTAGACCCAAACCATAACTTCCTGATTTGCCAGTGGTGTAAAAGTCTTGAAAGATATTGCGTAGAACATCAGGAGCAATGCCAGCACCATTATCGGTTACAACAATTTGATTAAAGCGTTCTGAACTTATCATGGATACATGTATGTGAAAATCTTCAGATTTACGGTGATGGAAGGCATTCTTGAAGAGGTTATACATAACGTATTTAAGTAACGTATCACTACCTAGAAACTCAAACTCACTTCTCGCATCCAGCGATATGGCAAATCGATCAGTGGCACGTTTATAACTGAAGCTTTCAATTGCCTGTTCAACGACCGAGTGAACTGAATATTTTTTGAAGCTAGAACGAGAAACTCGATTTTCATCAATCGAAGTTAGCAATAAATCGATGGTTTCATTACCCGATTGGATAATGTTCATTGCATCCTGACTCACTTCACGTAATAAGGTGACATCCTCTACACTCATGACGTACTGCTCTTTTCCTGCCTCTTTCATGTTGGGCAAGATCGACTGGATAACATCTATTGAAGTGCAAAGCCCACTCAACGGGTTACGCATTTCATGTGCAATCCCTGCCCCGAATGATTTTGCCAGCGAGACTTTCGCTTCATGTTCAACTTGGTTACGAAAATAGAACAAATTACCGAAGACATAAATAAACAGAAAGATTGGCACATGAGTCCAATCCATGGTCAAGTCAAGATGGAACCCTTTTGCAACCCAAGCGAAGAATGTTGCTAAACCTATCCCAGCAAAGGTTTGAGCAAACATGACCCTAGTAACATGAACCAGTAAAATGTGTAAGAAAATTGCAGACATAAACGACATAACCCATACATTGGACCAGTCATTCATCAGTAACATATAAAAAAAGAAAAACGGTAAGCACAGCGTTATCGTCACTTGGTAGTAAATAGGAACATAATCTCTCCAAGTCGATGATAAGCGGTTTCTAAAAATGATGCCGAAAAACAATAACGAGCAAAACAATCTAAGAGGTAAATTTTCATAAGCCTGTGGAAAGGCAAACTCCCAGACAAAGTAGTACAGCGGAAAGCCAAGAAACCCCATCCAGCCAACGAGAGTTAGGTTTGGTTCTGCATATTGATAAACCTTACGTATCGAGTCCATATAATCTGTTTTGCTTACTCCGCCTGACGCACAACAATGTGATTTTGATTCACTTTTATCATTTTATTATTAACTAATTATATATTAATCATCATTTATAAGCAGCGCGAAATGACGTAAACAGCTCGCAATACTTATCTTTAGTTTCAATCTTTTAAGACAGCTGCACTTGATTTACAACCAAATAAACAAAGTTGCATATAGTTTAGTGTAATTTTGCGATAATCGCTCTGTATCCAATTGGATGTTAATCTCATTTTGTTCTAGAAACTTAAGTCGCGCCTTTGGCACGGCTTTCCAACGATTTAAAAACAGCACTCACCGCATATAGCGCGGTGACAAACAATTGGCTTGGGGTGTGTCATGAATTCTTTCCAGATAAAAAATGTCATTTTTGATGTAGGTAATGTATTGGTACGCTGGTCTCCAGTAGAAATCGTTCGCTTAACATTTGGTGGTTCCGTAGAGTCAGAGAAAATGGCTCAGATGCTATTTTCATCACAAATCTGGAAAGATTTAAATAAAGGGACGATCTCCGAAAGGGAAGCAAAACAGCGTTATCAACGTGAACACCAAGTAACGACGGAAGAAATGGACCGCTTCTTTTATTATGTAAAACACACTCAAATATTACTTTACGGCAGTATAGAGCTGTTAAAACGAGTAAAAAGAGCCGGATATGGCGTATATGCGCTCACAGACAACATCAACGAAATTGTGGAACATCTTCGTACTACCTATGAGTTTTGGCCACTGTTTGATGGAGCAATCATCTCTTCTGAAGTTCAATTACTAAAACCACAAGCGGAGATCTACCAAACTCTACTTTCAAAGTATCAGCTTAACCCCGAAGAGACAGTATTTCTTGATGACATGCCTTACAATGTTGAAGGTGCCCGAGCAGTTGGCATGGCTGCTATTCAGTTTGAAAATGCTCAGCAATGTGAGCTCGAACTAAAAGCCATGGGGGTTAACTTCTAGAAAGCTTTTAATAAAACATAACGTTAGGGTGCGTAAGTAAATTACCACCTTCTAAAGAAGGTGGCTTTGTGTGAGCCCCCTAAAAGGGGGCCTTTGTTTAGTCCAGCGCCAATTGCTGCTGCTCTACTCGCTCTTGCTTCTCTTGATGTCTTACATATCGGCGTATT